>NZ_JBVKAI010000003.1:196070-487713 GCF_055639495.1 Streptomyces sp. NPDC039424 | reverse complement strand
GGCGGGGCGGGGCCCCCCACCTTTCTTGGGTTGTTGTGTCCCCTTGTTTCAGGGGGAGCGGGGGAAGGGGAGGGAGGGGGGGGCGGCGCGGGGATTCCCCGCGCCGCCCCTCGCTCCTTCTTCCTTCCGCTTTCCCAGGCGCTCTACTTCACGGACCCCGCCATCACTCCCTGCACGAAGTGCCGCTGGAAGGCGAAGAACACCACCACCGGCACGATCAGCGACAGGAACGCGCCGGGTGCCAGCACGTCGATGTTGCTGCCGAACTGCCGGATCTGGGACTGGAGCTGCACGGTCAGCGGCTGCGAGGAGCTGTCGGCGAACAGCAGGGCCACCAGCATGTCGTTCCAGACCCACAGGAACTGGAAGATGGCGAGGCTGGCGATGGCGGGCCGGCCCACGGGCAGCACGAGGCGGGTGAAGATGCGCCACTCGCTGCCCCCGTCCATCCGGGCCGCCTCCAGCATCTCCTTCGGCATCTCGGCGAAGTAGTTGCGCAGCAGGAACACCGCGAACGGCAGACCGTAGGCGACGTGGAAGAGGACCACACCGGGGATCGTGCCGAACAGCCCCAGCTGCCCGAAGAGTTTGGCTACCGGCAGCAGGCCGATCTGCACGGGCACCACCAACAGGGCGACCACCAGCAGGAAGAGCGGTTCGCGCAGCGGGAAGTCCAGCCAGGCGAAGGCGTATCCGGCGAGGGCCGCGATGACCACGACGAGGGTTGTCGCGGGCACCGAGATCAGCACCGTGTTCCAGAAGGCCTGGGTCATCCCGGCGTTCTTCAGCAGCGCCGAGTAGTTGTCGAAGGACAGCTGCCCGGGACTGGCCAGCGCCGTCCACCAGCCGCCCTTGGCGGTGTCCTGCGCCGACCGCAGCGAGGAGAGGAACAGTCCCGCCAGCGGGGTCAGCCAAACCAGGCCGATCACCACCAGGAAGGCCTGCACCAGCCCGTTGCCGAGGCCCCGCCTGACCGCGTTCATCGCTGACTCCTTCGGAAACGGCGGACGTTGAAGACCATCGCGGGAATCACCAGCAGCAGGAGCAGTACGCCCAGCGCGCTGCCGAGGCCCTGGTTGTTGCCGCCGCCGAAGGACACCAGCCACATCTGGGTCGCCAGCACGGTCGCGTCCTCCTGCACTGGTCCGGGCGCGATGATGTAGACGAGGTCGAAGACCTTCATCACGTTGATCACCAGGGTGATGAAGACGACGGTGAGCACGGGGGCGAGCAGCGGGACCGTGATGCGGCGGAAGATCTGCCACTCGTTGGCCCCGTCCATCCGGGCCGCCTCCAGCGTGTCCCGGGGCAGGGTCGCGAGGCCCGCGCCGATCAGCACCATCGCGAATCCGGTCCAGATCCACAGGTACGCGCCGATGATCGCCGGGGTGACCAGCGTCGGGCCGAGCCAGGAGACGCCCTGGTAGGGCGGCGCGAAGTTGGACTCCGGCAGCTTCACGCTGTACGAGCCCGTGGGCAGCCCGGCGAAGCGGAAGGAGCCGTCGGACGCGGTCGTCGCGCTCGCGACCGTCTTCCCGCCGCGCACCGCCTCGACCTTCATCCCGGGCAGTCCGCTCTCCCGCCGGTCGACCCTGCCCTGCGTGCCTCCTCCGCCGGGCGTGAAGTCCAGGTAGACGACGCCGCGCAGGTCACCGGCCGCGGTCTTCTTCCCGGCCGCCGGGTAGGCGGGCGCGGCGCCCTCGGGCAGGTCCTTGGGCAGGACGCCGACCATCGGGAGCGTCACCGAGTCGCCCGGTGAGACGGCCCCGGTCGTCGTGTACGAGCCGTCGCGGCCCTGGGTCAGGTCCCCTCCCGTACGGGCCCGTGCCGTCGGGTACGACGACGTGCCCTGGAAGGCGTCGTGCACCGAGACCACGGCGGCGTTCAGCACGCCCTTGTCGGGATCCTCGTCGTAGGCGAGCCGGAAGATGATCCCGGCCGCGAGGAAGGACACGGCCATCGGCATGAACAGCAGCAGCTTGAACGCGGTGGCCCAGCGGACCTTCTCCACCAGGACGGCGAGGATCAGGCCGAGTCCGGTCAGCAGGGCCGGGGCCACGACCACCCAGATGGTGGTGTTGCGGATGGCGTTGAGCGTGGCCGGGTCGCGGAACATCTCGGTGTAGTTCTCGCCGCCGACGAAGCGGGTGCCGGAGGCGTCGAAGAAGCTGCGGCCGACGGAGAACAGCACCGGGTAGACGACGAGCGCGCCGAGCAGGAGCAGCGCGGGGAAGACGAAGAGCAGGGCGATGATCCGGCCGCGCCGCCGCGAGCGCCGTGCGCGCTCGGCGAGCGTGCCGCGCGGCGGCGGGGGGCTCGCCCCTTGCTCCTTCACGAGTGTGGTGGCGGTCATCTGTCGGCTCAGTCCTGGTACGCCTTGGCCGCCGCGGTCTCCAGCTCGGCCGCGGTCCCCTTCGGGTTCGAGGGGTCGCGCAGGAAGTCCTGCAGCAGCTTCCACTCACCCACGCCCTTGGTGCCGCCGAAGGAGGCGGGTGCCTGGTCGGACATGTCGAAGCGGACCGAGTCGCCCGCCGCGATCAGGGACTTGGCGGTGGCACGGGTGACGTCGTCGCCGTAGGAGGCGAGGTCGAGCTCCTTGTTCGGGGAGAGGAAGCCGCCCGCCTTCGCCCACACGGCCGCGGCCTCGGGGGTGGCCAGGTACTCCAGGAGCTTCATGCCGGCCTTGCCGTTCTTGGCGTCCTTGAGGACGACCGCCGCGTCACCGCCGCTGACGACCGGTGCCTTGCCGCCGCCGACCGCCGGGAACGGGAAGAAGTCCGCGTCCTTGCCGATGCTCCTGCCGAACTGGTCGTGGGCGACCCCGGCGACGAAGTCGCCCTCGTACACCATCCCCGCCTCGGGCTTGGGTCCGAACACCTTCTCCACCGAGCCGGGGAAGTCGGTGTTGAGGGCCTCCTTCTGGCCTCCCGCGATCAGCTGCTTGTCCTTGAAGAGCTTGCCGAGCGTGGTGAGGGCCTTGACCACACTGGCGTCGGTCCACTTGAGCTTGTGGGCGGCGAGGGCGTCGTACTTCTCGGGGCCGGCCTGGGAGAGGTAGATGTTCTCGAACCAGTCGGTCAGGGTCCAGCCGTCCTGCCCGGCGACCGCGAAGGCCGCGAGCCCGGAGTCGGAGACGGTGTGCCCGGCCTTCAGCATGGCGTCGTACGTCGTGGGCGGCTTGACACCCGCCTGCGCGAGGGCGTCGGGGCTGTACCAGACGGTCGACTTGTGGGCGGCCTTGAAGTACAGGCCGTAGAGGGTGCCGTCGACGCTGCCGTACTTCTTCCAGACGGGCGCGTAGCCGGCGTCCACGGACTTCCGGGTGGTGGCGGACAGCGGCTTGAGCCAGCCCTTCTTCGCGAACTGCTGGAGCACGCCGACCTGCGGGACCATCACGACGTCGGGTGCGTTGCCGCCCTCGATCTTGCTGCCGACGACGGTGGAGACGTTGTCGCCGGTGGACACGAACTGCGTCTTGGCGCCGGTCTTCGCGCTGAACGCGTCCAGCACCTTCTGGAAGTTCTTCTGCTCGCTGCCGGACCAGACGCCGGCCACGGTGACGGTCTGGCCGCTGAGCGCCTTGTCGCCGCCTCCGGCGGAGACCGGATCGCCGCCTCCGCACGCGGTCGCGCCGAGCGCCAGGGCGAGGGCGGTGCAGCTGCTGAGCAGGGTGGTACGTCGTCGCATCATCGTTGATGTCCCTTCGGGGGGTGGGGAGTTGACGGGGCGGTCAGAGGTCGTTGATCCACCAGGCGGCCGTGGAACCGGGGAGGACCCCGGCCGGGCACGGGCCGCTGGACAGCAGGGGGGTCCCGGAGACCGGTGCGGGCGTGGGCGCCGTACCGAAGTTGACGGCGCAGACCAGGCCGTCGCCGCGGACGAAGCCGAGGACGCCCGGCGGGGTGTCCAGCCAGCGCAGCGAGCCCTCGCCCAGCTGGGGCAGCGCGGCCCGCAGTTGGAGGCCGTCGCGGTACAGGTGCCAGAAGGAGCGGGTGTCGGCGAGGGCGCGGTCGGTGGCGTACTCGGCGAAGTACTCGGGCTGCGGCAGCCACGGCTTGGCGCTCTCGGCGCCGGAGGTGAAGCCGAACGGGGAGGCCTGCCCGGACCACGGCAGCGGCACCCGGCAGCCGTCGCGGATGCGGGCGCGGCTGCCGGTGCGGTGGAAGATCGGGTCGGTGAGCACGTCGTCCGGCAGGTCGACGACCTCGGGCAGGCCCAGTTCCTCGCCCTGGTAGATGTACGCGGCTCCGGGCAGGGCCAGCATCAGCAGCGCGGCGGCGCGGGCGCGGGCGGTGCCCAGGCCGCTGCCCTCGGTGGCGGGTTCGCCGTAGCGGGTGACGGTGCGGACCTGGTCGTGGTTGTTGAGGACCCAGGTGACCGTCGAGCCGGTGCCGGCGATGTCCGCCATGGCCTCCGAGATGACCTTGCGGAAGGCGTCGGGGTCCCAGGGGGCGCTGAGCAGGTCGAAGAAGAAGGCCTGGTGGAGCTCGTCCGGGCGGACGTACTGCGCGTGTTCGCGGGCGCTCGGCACGGACACCTCGCCGACCAGCAGCCGCTCGTGGCCGTCGCGGGCGGTGTACTCCTCGCACACCGCGCGCCAGTGCCGCCACACGTCGTGCACCTCGGGCTGGTTCCAGGCGAGCGGGTTGACCGAGTCGCGGGTGCGGGCGTCGGCCTCCGGGTCCGGGGAGTCGGGCAGCTCGGGGTGCTTGAAGAGGCCGGCGGCCACGTCGATGCGGAAGCCGTCGACGCCCCGGTCCAGCCAGAAGCGCAGGACGCGGTCGAACTCGGCGGGGACCTCGGGGTGGCGCCAGTTCCAGTCGGGCTGCTCGGGCGTGAACATGTGCAGGTACCACTGGCCGGGGCGGCCGTCGGCCTCGGTGACCCGGGTCCAGGCCGGGCCGCCGAACATGGCGTGCCAGTTGTTGGGCGGCTCGGAGCCGTCGGGGCCGCGGCCGTCGGCGAAGTGGAAGCGGGCGCGGGCCGGGCTGCCGGGCGGGGAGGCGAGCGCCTCACGGAACCACGGGTGCTCGCTGGAGCAGTGGTTGGGCACGATGTCCAGCAGCACCTTGACGCCGAGCCGCCGGGCCGCCGCCATCAGCAGGTCGAACTCGGCGAGGTCGCCGAAGAGCGGGTCGACACCGCAGTAGTCGGCCACGTCGTAGCCGTGGTCGTGCTGCGGCGAGGGGTAGAAGGGGCTCAGCCAGATCCCGTCGACACCGAGCTTCTTCAGATACGGCAGCCCGGCGCGGACCCCGGCCAGATCGCCGATGCCGTCACCGGTGCTGTCCAGGAAGCTGCGGACGTACACCTGGTAGATCACTGCGTCGCGCCACCAGTGGTGGGTGCGGATGCGCTGAGGACTCACCCCGTTGACCTGTCTGTGCGTGCTAACGGTTATGCATGCATGTTAGGTAGGCGTGTCGCGAGGGTGTCAACGAGTTGACGGGAAACTACTGGGGAGTTGGAGGGTTAAACTCGGACATACAAGGGCGCAGCGGACCCAGATGAGACGTCCGCGTTACCTAACAAGTAAGTAGGAGGGTCTAGCGGTGGGAGATCGCCGCCAGCTCGCGCGCCAGCCGCCGCACCGCGGCCTCGGGCGTCTCCCGCCCGGTCAGCGCGTCGTACACGACCGCCTGGACCACCAGGCTGACCTGGTCGTAGTGCGGGCTCTTGGGGCGTGGCGCGGCCCCGCGCACGGCGGCGCGCAGGGTCGGCAGATACGGGAACTTCCGGATGAGCCCGGGATCCTCGTACAGCGCGGCGCGTACGGGCGGCAGCGCGCCGCGCGTGAGGACCTGGCGCTGGACGGGCTCACTGGTCAGATACGCGATGAGGCGCGCGGCCGAATCCGGGTGCCGGGCGTGTGTGTTGACCGCCAGGTTCGAGCCGCCCAGGACACTCCTGCCCGGCCCGTCGGGCCCGGGCAGCGGTACGGCGCCGATCTTCCCGGCGACCTTGGAGCCCTTGGCCGAGGCGACGGCGTACGCGTAGGGCCAGTTGCGCAGGAAGAGCAGATGGCCGTCCTGGAAGGCCTGTTTGGACTCCTCCTCCTTGTACGTCAGCGCCGCCTTGGGGATCCAGCCCTCACGGAAGCCGCGCGCCAGGAATCCGATGCCCTCGGCGGCCGAGGAGTTCACGGTGACGCGCTGGCCCTCGTCGCCGAGGATCGAGCCGCCCGCCGAGTACACGGCCTCGGCCGCGTTGACGGTGAGGCCCTCGTACGGCAGGAACTGGCCGGCGTAGCCGTCGAGCCCGTACTTCGGCGCGATGGTCCTGGCGTCGTGCTCCAGCTCGCTCCAGGTGCGCGGCGGCGGGACGCCCTCCTTGGCGAGGACGTCCTTGCGGTACAGGAGCAGCCCGGCGTTGGTGACGTACGGGACGGCGTACAGCCGGCCGTCGTAGGTGGCCGTGTCGACGACCCCCGGCAGGAAGGTGCCGCGCGGGAAACGGTCGCGGGGCAGCGGCCGTATCCACCCGGCGGCGGCGAACTCGGAGGTCCAGCTGACGTCGATGTTGAGCACGTCGAACCGGCTGCGGTCGCCGTCGCGCAGGTCGGTGGTCATCTGCGCGTGGGTCTCGTCGGCGGAGTCCGGCAGCTCGACGAGCGTGACCTTCTCACCGGGGTGGGTGCGGTTCCAGCCCTCCAGCAGGGGGCCGAGATAGCCGGTGAGGTCCCCGGCGGTGGCCAGGGTGAGCGGGCCGCGGCCGTCGGCGCTCCCCTCGTCGGCGCGGACGCCGGAGGCGACGTACCCGGTCATGATCACGACGAGGACGAGAAGGCCCCTACCGGCGGCGCGTATCCACCGCATAGGTTCCTCCCTGTACACCGGCACCGGGCACCCTCGCCCGGGGTCAGAGGCCATGTATACCTGTTAGGTATGGGCGATACTAGGGCCTGGAGCACATTACAACGACGGAGGAAGAGTGCGGCTGCCCCTCCTGGCACTGCTCGCGCGCAGCCCCGCCCACGGCTACGAGCTGAAGCAGGACCTTGAGCAACTGCTGGGCTCCGCGTACCCTCAGCCGAACGTCGGCCAGATCTATGTGACCCTCGGCCGCCTCGAGAAGTCGGGACTGATCGAGGGCGAGGAGGTCGAGCAGTCCAGCCGGCCCAACAAGAAGATCTACCACCTCACCGACGCCGGGCGTGAGGCGCTGCGCGCCTGGTACGAGGAGACCGAGGACGAGCCACGGGTCCGGGACGAGTTCTTCATGAAACTCGCCCTCGCCCCGCAGACCGGTCTCGCCGAGCAGATCGCCCTCATCAACAAGCAACGGCGCCAGTACCTCAACACCATGCGCAATCTGTCGAAGCTGGCCGCGGCCGAAACCCGGGACAACCGAATCGCCCATCTGCTGATCGAGGGCGCGATGCTGCATCTGCAGGCCGATCTCGACTGGCTGGAGCGGTGCCAGGAGGAACTGGAGGAGCTGGAGTGAGCGAGAGCCCCACTCCTCTGCTGCGGGCCGAGGGCCTGGTCAAGACCCACTACGGCGAGGGCGCGCCCGCCCGTGCCGTGCGCGGGGTCGGTCTGTCCGTGCGGGAGGGCGAGTTCGTGGCCGTCACCGGTCCGTCCGGGGCGGGCAAGTCGACACTGCTGCATCTGCTCGGCGGACTGCAGCGGCCCGACGAGGGCAGCATCTGGCTGGACGGCCGGTGCACGGACGGCTACAGCGAGGCGCGCTGGGCCGAGGAACGCCGCAAGCGCATCGGGATCGTCTTCCAGTTCTTCAACCTGGTCTCCAACCTGTCGGTCGCCGACAACGTCGAGCTGCCCGCGCTGCTGGTCGGCCGCTCGCCGAAGCAGGCGCGCGCCGAGCGCGAGGAGCTCCTCGCGGAGCTGGGCCTGGAGGGCAAGGAGCGCAGCATGCCGGGCGAGCTGTCCGGCGGCGAGCAGCAGCGGGTCGCGCTCGCCCGCGCCCTGGTCAACCATCCGCCGCTGCTGCTCGCCGACGAGCCCGCCGGCAGCCTGGACAGCAAGGGCACCCGCGAGGTGATGCGGCTGCTCTCCCGCTTCCACCAGCGCGGGCAGAGCATCGTGCTCGTCACCCATGACGCCCGGCTGGCGAGCGCCGCGGACCGCGTCATCAGCTTCTTCGACGGGCGGATCGCCGACGACGCGGAGCTGGACGGGGCGCCGGCGCGGCGGGGCGCGGGGCTGCCGGGTGTCTCGGGTGTGCTGGAACTGAGGGACTGAGCGACCGATGCGGGCCACCCTGCGCTGGGCGCACTCCGATCTGCGTACGCATCGCGGCGAGGCGCTGTTCATCGTGCTCGCCACCGCCGGCATCGTCGCCTCGCTGCTGCTGGCCACGGCGCTGTTCGGCTATGCGACCAACCCCTGGCAGCGGGTCTTCACGCAGTCCCGGGGCGCCCATGTGTGGATTCACACGGTGGAGTCCGCCGACCCGGGCCGCCTCGCCACGCTGGACGGCGTCGAGTCGGTCGCCGGGCCCTACCCCACCGAGTCCGCCACCGTCTCCTCGCGCGGCACCCGCGCCTCCGTCGAACTGCGCGGTACGTCCGAGAAGCCCGCCGTGGGCCGCCCACTGCTCGCCTCCGGCCACTGGCTCGAATCCCGGGACCCGGACGGTGTGGTCCTGGAGAGCCGCCTCGCCCGGGCGCTGCTGGCCGAGCCCGGGGACCGGCTCACCCTGCCGGGCACCGCGCGGACGCTGACCGTGGTGGGCGTCGCCGACAGCGCGGAGCCGCGCTACCGGCCGGGCGAGCAGCCCGGCCTGGTCTGGGCCCTGCCGTCCGCCGTGCGCGACCCGGGCGGCCGGGTGACCGGGCTGCGCCTGACCGATCCCGGGGACACGGACTACGCGGTCCAGCGCGCCGTCACCGTGCTGGGCGCCGGCGCGGTCGGCGAGGTGTCCACCTGGCAGCAGGCGCGGGCCGAGGCACAGGGCGACAACCGGCTGCTCGGCCAGGTGCTGGGCCTGTTCGGGCTCGGTGCGTTGCTCGCCGCCGGGTTCGCGGTGCACGGCGCGATCGGCACCCGCATCCGCGGCCATCTGCGGGACATCTCGGTTCTGAAGGCGATCGGCTTCACGCCCGCCCAGGTCGTGCGGATCTTCCTGCTCCAGCATGTGGCCTACGCCCTGCTCGGCGCCGTGGCCGCCGCCGCGCTGACCCAGGGACTGGGCACCCGGATCCCCGGGCGGCTCGGCGACGCGGTCGGCGTGTGGCAGGGGCTGCCGGGACACACGGTCGCCCTGTTCGCGGTGCCGGTGGGCGCGGTGCTGTTCATCGGCGCGGTCACCGGGCTCGCGGCCTGGCGGGCGGGGCGGGTGCCGCCGGTGCCGGTGCCGCGTCCCGCCGCCGCCGGCGGTGGACGGCTGACGGGCGTGGCGCGCCGGGCCCTCGGTCTGCGTCTGCCGCCCGCGCTCGTCCTGGGCTGGCACAACGCCTTCACCCGCCGCCCGCGCACGCTCGCCACGATCGGGCGGCTGGCGCTGCCCCTGCTGCTGATCGTGGTGGCGATGAGCGCCTGGACCACCATCGACCGCTTCCACAGCAGCCCGGAGCGGATGGGCCTGCCGGCGGCGCTCACCGTCCGCGCGGACAGCGGCATGAGCGACGCGGAGACCCGGACCCTGCTGGACCGCGACCCACGCGTCTCCGCCGTCTACCCGGGCGTCGAGGTCGCCGCCCTGGTCCCGGGCCAGACAGCCACCATCGCCCTGCGAGGCCTGGGCACCCGCCAGGCCCCCTACCCCTACACGCTCGCCGCGGGCCGCCCCGCCACCGGCCCCGACGAGGCGGTGGCCGGCCAGGGCCTGCTCGACCTGCTGGACGCGCACGTCGGCGACTGGGTCCGGATGACCGTCGGCGACCAGCCGCAGATCTTCCACATCGTCGGCCGCAGCATCGAACCGGAGAACGCCGGCCGGGTCATCTCCACCTCTCTGGACACCCTCCGCGAGAACGACCCCCGGCTGTCCCCCGCCCTCTACCAGCTGCGCCTGCGCCCGGGCACCGACCACGACCGGGTCGCCGCCGACCTCACCACGGCCGGCCGCGGCCACCTGGACGTCCACGCCGTGACGAACCCGGCCGACGGCCTCTCCCCCCTGCGCGCAGTCGTCGCCGGACTGATCGCCGTCCTGGCCCTCATCGGCCTGATCGAGCTGCTCACCGCGATTGGCGGCACCATCCGCGAGAGCGAGCGGGACCTGCTCGCCCTCAAGGCGATCGGCATGTCCCCACGCCAGATCACCGCGATCACCATCACAGCCACAAGCTGCACCGCCCTCGCCGCAGTCCTGGCCGGCACGGCACTCGGCCTACCCCTGGCCCACTGGCTCATCAACACCCAGGGCCACTCCAGCGGCATCGGCGCCGGCATCGCACAGGCCCCCTCCCCCCTCCTCCTCCTGCTGTTCAGCACAGCAGCAGTACTGGGCGCCGCCGCCCTGACCGCCCTACCCGCAGGCCGGGCGGCCAGACGGAGACTGGCGGACACGTTGAGCGCGGTGACGTGAGGCAGGCGGTCGCTTGGCGGCGGGGGCAGGGGGCGTAGGGGGGACAGCCCAGGCGGGGTGTAGGAAGACGCAGCCCACGGGGGTAGGAAACCGCAACCCAGGCGGGGCGCAGGGGGCGCAGCCCCCGCCGGGGTCTGGGGCGGAGCCCCAGGGCGAGGGCCACCTCTCGACCCACCGAGTCGGGCGGGCGGGTGGGCAAACCCCCCGTCAACGCCCCCGCAGCGCCCGATACTTGGCAACCAGCGCCTTGGTCGACGCATCCAGCCCCGGCACCTCCGCCCCCTCCGTCAGCGCGGGCTCGACCCGCTTGGCGAGGACCTTGCCCAGCTCCACGCCCCACTGGTCGAAGGAGTCGATGTTCCAGATCGCGCCCTGGACGAACACCTTGTGCTCGTACAGAGCGACGAGCTGCCCGAGCACGGACGGCGTCAGCTCACGCGCGAGGATCGTCGTCGTCGGCCGGTTGCCCTTGAAGGTCTTGTGCGGCACCAACTCCTCCGGCACCCCTTCACCTCGCACCTCCTCCGCCGTCTTGCCGAAGGCCAGCGCCTGCGTCTGGGCGAAGAAGTTGGCCATGAGCAGGTCGTGCTGCGCCTTGAGCTCGTCACGGAGCTCGGCGACCGGCTCGGCGAAGCCGATGAAGTCCGCCGGGATCAGCTTCGTACCCTGGTGGATGAGCTGGTAGTAGGCGTGCTGCCCGTTGGTGCCCGGCGTCCCCCACACCACCGGCCCGGTCTGCCACTCGGCCTCCTGCCCGTCCCGCGCGACGTACTTGCCGTTGGACTCCATGTCCAGCTGTTGCAAGTAGGCGGTGAACTTGGACAGATAGTGGCTGTAGGGCAGCACCGCGTGCGACTGGGCGTCGTGGAAGTTGTTGTACCAGACCCCCAACAGCCCCAGCAGCAGCGGCACGTTGGACTCGGCGGGCGCGGTCCTGAAGTGCTCGTCGACGATCCGGAAACCGTCGAGCATCTCCCGGAAGCGGTCCGGCCCGATGGCGATCATCAGCGACAGCCCGATCGCCGAGTCGTACGAGTACCGCCCGCCGACCCAGTCCCAGAACTCGAACATGTTGGCCGTGTCGATGCCGAAGTCGGCGACCTTCTCGGCGTTCGTCGACAGCGCCACGAAGTGCTTGGCGACGGCCTCCTGACCGGCGTTCAGCTCGCTCAGCAGCCACTCGCGGGCCGAGGTGGCGTTGGTGATGGTCTCGATGGTGGTGAAGGTCTTCGACGCGATGACGAACAGCGTCTCCGCCGCGTCCAGGTCACGGGTCGCCTCGTGCAGGTCCGCGCCGTCCACGTTCGACACGAAGCGGACCGTGAGGCCGCGGTCGGTGTAGCTGCGCAGCACCTCGTACGCCATCGCCGGGCCGAGGTCGGAGCCGCCGATGCCGATGTTGACCACGTTCCGGATGCGCCTGCCCGTGTGGCCCGTCCACTCACCCGAGCGCACGCGCTCGGCGAAGTCGCTCATCTTGTCGAGCACGGCGTGCACCGCGGGGACGACGTTCTCCCCGTCGACCTCGATCACCGCGTCGCGCGCCGCGCGCAGCGCCACGTGCAGGACCGCCCGGTTCTCGGTCGTGTTGATCTTCTCGCCCCGGAACATGGCGTCCCGCAGGCCGAAGACGTCGGTGGCGGCGGCCAGCTCGCGCAGCAGCCGCAGCGTCTCGTCGGTGACCAGCTGCTTGGAGTAGTCGACGTACAGGTCACCGACCTGGAGGGTGTACCCGGCGCCGCGCCCCGCGTCGGCGGCGAACAGGTCCCGCAGATGGGTGTCGGCGAGTTCCTCCCGGTGCTTGGCCAAAGCGGTCCACTCGGGCGTCTGGTTGAGCCTGGTACGGCCGTCTGCGTTCATTTCGGACTTCAGCCTTCTTTCCTACCTGTCCCTGCTGCGTACCTTGCCCCGCTGCCGGTTCCAACCTAGTTGATCAGTCTCTGACGTGAACGGTCGTGGCGCCGTCGTCCGAGGCAACAACAGGTACGTCCGGCGTACGCGCGGGTATCAACGAGGTGACGGCGAGGGCGAAGAGCACGGCCGCCAGCAGGGCGGGCCCGTTCAGCCCGTACGCCCGGGCCACGGCTCCGCCGAGGAGCGCGCCGAGCGGGGCGCCGGAGGTCGAGGCGGTGCGGAAGGCGGCGGCGATGCGGCCCACCATGGAGGCGGGGCCGCGTTGCTGCATCAGCGTGACCTGGTTGACGTTCCACACCATGTTCATCGCGCCGAGCAGCAGCATGCCGGCGAGGAGCGCGCCGAGGTGCCGGACGGTGCCCATGAGCACGAAAGACGACGTCTGGACGGCACCCGCGGTCAGCAGGGCGCCGACCCGCCCGGTTCGCCGGGCGATCCGCTGGGCGACGAAGCCGCCGAGGAGGCTGCCCGCCGCGTACGCCGTCATGGCGGCGGCGTATCCCGCGCTGCCCGCGTCCAGCCAGCGCGTCACGTGCAGCACCAGTGTGGCGATCAGGGCGCCCATGCCGATGTTGCACAGCAGTGTGGCCACGCAGGTCGCGCGCAGTGCCCGGTCCTGCCACAGCGTGCGCAGGCCCTCGCCGATCTCCGCCCGCAGGGTGCTGCCCGCCGGGCGCGGTTCCCGCTCGGGCGGGCGGGTGCGCAGGGAGGCCACGAGGGAGGCGGCGACCAGGTAGGTGCCCGCGTCGGCCGCGAACGGCACACAGGCCCCCACAGTCAGCAGCAGCGGCACGAAGGGACCCGCCAGCAGGCCGCCGGCTAGCTGCTGGCCGGTCATCAGGCGGGCGTTGGCGCCGCCCAGCGCCTCGCGGTCCACGAGGGACGGGAGGAGGGCCGTGGCGGCGTTGTCGAAGAGCGTCTGGAGGGTGGTCAGCGCGAAGGCGAGGGCGAGCAGCAGCGGGATCGAGGCGTGTCCGAGTCCCACGGCGAGGGCGAAACCGGCGACGAGCAGACCTCGTACCGTGTCCACCGCCCACATCGCCCGCCGCTGGTCCACCCGGTCCGCGACGGCGCCGCCGAGCAGCCCGAACAGCAGCCACGGAACGTACCCGCAGGCGGTCACGGATGCGATGACGAGCGGGTCGTCGGTGAGGCGCACGGCGAGCAGGGGCAGCGCGGAGGTCCGTAACGCGTCCCCGAACCGGGAGACCACGGCGGCCGTCCACAGCCGTCCGAATCCCCCGCGCCACGCGGGCGCGGCCCCGCCCGCGGTCTCGACCGTCGCCACAACTCCCCCTCGCGGTTCGCCGATGCACAAACCGTAGAGGGCACCACTGACAATCGGTCGGCGGTGACCGGCCGAAACGGCTCCGGCCAGGCGCCCGCGGGCACCCGGCCGGTTGTCAACTCCTAGATCTCGCCCCGCAGTTTGGCGAGCGCCTCGGCGAGGATCGCCTCGCCGTCCGCGTCGCTGCGCCGCTCCCGGACGTACGCGAGGTGCGTCTTGTAGGGCTCGGTGCGCGGCGGGTCCGGCGGGTTGTCCCGGTCCTGGCCGGCCGGGAAGCCACAGCGCGGGCAGTCCCAGGTCTCGGGCACCTGCGCGTCGCTGGCGAAGCTGGGCTGGGTCTCGTGCCCGTTGGAGCACCAGAAGGAGATGCGCAGACGCGGCGCAGACTCGCCGCGCTCGGCCTCGCCCATCGGCCCCGCCCCGACCCGGCTTCCCCGGATCGCGTTGCCACTTGCCACGGTCGTAACTCCCTGCGTGATGGTGCCGCGAAGCGAGTCGGCGTTTCGCTTCGCCGCGAGCGCCTCAGTCTACGTAAGGCCCAACGCGCGTCCAGTGATTGGAGTTACAAATCCCCCGCTCTGCAGACGCAAGCCCCATGATAGGCCGCGCTCAGGGGCGCGTACCGAACATGGGGCCTTACGTATGGAATGTGTGTACTTGTGAGAGGCTGATCAGCTGTTCGTCTTCATCAGCAGGCCGAGGACGACGATGCACGCGAACCACAGCAGACCGACCACGATGGTGATCCGGTCCAGGTTGCGCTCGGCGACCGAGGAGCCGCCGACGGAGGACTGCATGCCGCCACCGAACATGTCGGAGAGGCCGCCGCCCTTTCCCTTGTGCATCAGCACCAGCAGCATCATCAGCAGGCTGAAGACGATCAGGGCGATCGAGAACCCCAAAACCACGGCTGGACCAACTTCCTCGGATTCGGATGGACGACGGGGGCACAGCACCACGGCCATGCCCCCGCAAGGGTACGACGAATCGCCGTTACCGCATACTCACAGCCCGGCTCACTGATCGCGGAAGCGCACGATCTTGACGAACTCGTCCGCGTCCAGCGAAGCGCCGCCGACCAGGGCGCCGTCGATGTCGGCCTGGGCCATGATCTCGGCCACGTTGCCGGACTTCACGGAGCCGCCGTACTGGACGCGGACCTTGTCGGCCACGTCCTGTGAGTACAGCTCGGCGATCTTGCCGCGGATGGCGGCGCAGACCTCCTGGGCGTCCTCGGCGCCGCAGACCTTGCCGGTGCCGATGGCCCAGACGGGCTCGTAGGCGATCACGATGGTCTCGGCCTGGTCGGCCGGGAGGTCCCGCAGACCGCCCTCGACCTGGGCGAGGGTGTGCGAGACGTGGTTGCCCGCCTCGCGGACGTCCAGCTCCTCGCCGACGCACAGGATGGGGGTCAAGCCGTGCCGGTAGGCGGCCTTGACCTTGGCGTTCACGAGCTCGTCGGTCTCGTTGTGGTACTGCCGGCGCTCGGAGTGGCCGACGACCACGAACGTGCACTTCAGCTTGGCCAGCATCGAGCCCGAGATCTCGCCGGTGTAGGCGCCCGAGTCGTGTGCCGAGAGGTCCTGGGCGCCGTACTGGATCTTCAGCTTGTCGCCGTCGACCAGGGTCTGCACGGAGCGCAGGTCGGTGAAGGGCGGCAGGACGGCGACCTCGACGGCCTCGTAGTCCTTGTCCGCGAGGGCGAAGGCGAGCTTCTGGACGTGGGCGATGGCCTCGAGGTGGTTGAGGTTCATCTTCCAGTTGCCCGCCATCAGCGGCGTACGAGTGGTCATGCGGGGTCAGTCCTCCAGTGCGGCGAGGCCGGGGAGCGTCTTGCCCTCGAGGTATTCGAGGGAGGCGCCGCCACCGGTCGAGATGTGGCCGAAAGCGTTCTCGTCGAAGCCGAGCGTACGCACGGCCGCGGCGGAGTCACCGCCACCGACGACGGTGAAGCCGTTCGAGTCGACGAGGGCCTGGGCGACCGCCTTGGTGCCCTCGGCGTAGTCGGGGTGCTCGAAGACGCCCATCGGACCGTTCCAGAAGACGGTCGCTGCGTCGGCGAGCTTCGTGGCGTACAGCTCGCGGGTCTTGGGGCCGATGTCCAGGCCCTCCTGGTCGGCGGGGATCTTGTCCGCGTCGACCACGGTGTGCTCGGTGGGCGCCTTGGCCTTCAGGTCCGGGAACTCCCGGGAGACCACGACGTCGACGGGGAGCACGAGCTCCACGCCCTGCTTCTCGGCGCGCGCCATGTACTCGGTGACGACCGGGACCTGGTCCTCCTGGAGGAGGGAGATGCCGACCTCGTAGCCCTTGGCCTTGAGGAAGGTGTAGGCCATGCCGCCGCCGATGAGCAGGCGGTCGGCCTTGCCGAGCAGCTGGTCGATGACGGCGAGCTTGTCGGAGACCTTGGCGCCGCCGAGCGCGACGACGTAGGGGCGCCCCACGTCCTCGGTGAGCTTCTTCAGGACGCCGACCTCGGTGGCGATGAGGTAGCCGGCGTAGTGCGGCAGGCGGGCCGGGAGGTCGTACACGGAGGCGTGCCCCCGGTGGACCGCGCCGAAGCCGTCGCCGACGTACACGTCGGCGAGCTCGGCGAGCCGGTCGGCGAAGGCGCCGCGCTCGGCGTCGTCCTTGCTGGTCTCGCCGGTGTTGAAGCGCAGGTTCTCGATGACGGCGACCTGGCCGCCGGTCAGGCCCGCGACGGTGGAGCGGGCGGACTCGCCGACCGTGTCGGTCGCGAACGCCACGGGCGAGCCGAGGAGTTCACCGAGTCGCGAGGCGGCGGGGGCCAGGGAGAAGGCCGGGTCCGGGGCGCCCTTGGGGCGGCCCAGGTGGGAGGCGACGACCACCTTGGCGCCGGCGTCGGCGAGGGCCTTGACGGTGGGCAGGACGGCGCGGATGCGGCCGTCGTCGGTGATCGTGCCGTCGGAGAGCGGCACGTTGAGGTCGGCGCGGACGAAGACCCGCTTGCCGTCCACGCCGTCGGCGAGAAGTTCGTCGATCGTCTTCATTGAGGGGGACTCCTGAGGAGGGCTCGTGATGCTCGTGCTCGTGAAGAGGGCCTGATCTGTACGTGAGTCAGGGCTCGGACAGCACGATCATGCGCTGCCCGAGCCCTGCGCTCACACCTAGGTGCCTGCTTCGGCGATCAGAGCTGGTTGCCGACGAAGACCGTCAGGTCGACGAGGCGGTTGGAGTAGCCCCACTCGTTGTCGTACCAACCGATGACCTTCACGTTCTTGCCCTCCTGGACCATGGTCAGGGAGGAGTCGAAGGTGCAGGACGCCGGGGCGTTGACGATGTCGGAGGAGACGATCTGGTCCTCGGTGTAGTCGAGGAGCCCCTTCAGCTCACCCTCGGCGGCCTTCTGGAAGGCGGCGTTGACCTCTTCCTTGGTGACCTCGCGGCCGAGCTCCACCACGAGGTCGGTGACCGAGCCGGTCGGGACCGGGACGCGCATGGCGATGCCGTCCAGCTTGCCCTTCAGCTGCGGGAGGACCAGGGCGGTGGCCTTGGCGGCACCGGTGGTGGTCGGGATGATGTTCTCGGCGGCGGCACGGGCGCGGCGCAGGTCCTTGTGCGGGAAGTCCAGGATGCGCTGGTCGTTCGTGTACGCGTGCACCGTCGTCATCAGGCCCTTGACGATGCCGAAGTTCTCGTCGAGGACCTTCGCCATCGGCGCCACACAGTTGGTGGTGCAGGAGGCGTTGGAGATGACGTGGTGGTTCGCCGGGTCGTACTTGTCCTGGTTCACACCCATCACGATGGTGATGTCCTCGTCCTTGGCCGGGGCCGAGATGAGGACCTTCTTCGCGCCGCCGGCGAGGTGCTTCGCGGCGTCTTCCTTCTTGGTGAAGATGCCGGTCGACTCGATGACGATGTCGACGCCCAGCTCGCCCCACGGGATGTCGGCGGGGTTGCGCTCGGAGAGCACCTTGATGGTGTGGCCGTCGACGGTGATCGTGTCGGCGGTGTGGGTGACCTCCTGCTTGAGGCGTCCCAGGATGGTGTCGTACTTCAGCAGGTGAGCGGTGGTCGCGGTGTCACCCAGGTCGTTGACAGCCACGATCTCGATGTCTGCACCCTGCTCCAGCAGCGCGCGGAAGTAGTTACGACCGATGCGGCCAAAGCCGTTGATGCCTACGCGGATCGTCACGAACCGATCTCCTCGTTGGTACGCCGGTTTCGAGACCGGCGAGCTGTATGGGATGTCCCCGACCACCCCCGACCCTACCTCCCTGGGGCCTTGGTGGTGACATCCAGATGCCTCATACGCGGCACGGCGGTCCGTACCCGCCAGTAGGGGTACGGACCACCCCGGTTCTGCGCCGGAATCACCCCGTTTCGACAGGGAGTGTCAGTGCCGGATTTCCACTCCAGTCACTCGTTCGTGAGCGCGTCGGCTCACTTGTCGAGTGCCGCCAGAGCCTTCTTCACCAGGGCCTTCCGGTCGGCCGCGGCAGGGACCTGTTCGAGGCCGAAGCCGAGCAGCACGGATCGGTCGGTGGTGACCGCCCCGTACGTCTTGAACAGGGCTCCGGTGCGCGTCCAGTCCTTCAGGGCCGCCGGGCTGCCCGGGGGCGGTCCGGTCACGCTCCAGGCGCCCAGCGACGTCTCGAAGCCCTCGGTCTCCTTCGCCGTGCCGCCGACCACGAGCGAGGCGTCGTCAGCGAGGACGCCGTGGCCGCCGGTGCCCGGGTCGGTGATGTAGGCGATCGAGATCTCGACCGACTTCCCGGCGTAGGCGCTGAGGTCGAAGTCGACCGAACGCCAGCCGTCCGAGCCGCCGGTGAGGCTGTTCCACGAGCCGGTGGCGCCTGTCGCGGTGCAGCCGCCGGACGCGACGGTCAGGTAGTGCTTCAGCCACGGGTGCTCGTTCACCAGGAACCCGGCCTCGCACTCGCTCGGCACCGCCGTGGAGGTGGCCCCGCCCGCCTCCGGGAGCGTCGTCCAGTCGTCGGCGCCGGTGGTGTGCGCCTCGACCACCGCGTGGTCGTAGCCGGGCTCGGTGTCCCACAGCAGACGCGTGCGCAGGGTGGGCTTGGCGGCCGCGCCGACACCGGTGAGGTCGACGGTGCGGGTGAGGCGCTTGTAGGCGTCGTCGGTGTGCACCGCCGCGGCCATGTACGAGCCCGTGTACGGCCCGTACGGGTTGGCGGTCCCGGCGAACTGGCCCGCGCCCGCGCTGGCGAACTGCGGGTAGGTCGCGGTGGACAGTTCGTCGGAGGTGACCGCGTAGGTGCCGGCCTTGTCCAGCGGGTTGCCGGGCGCGCCGCCGAGGGCCGCGGTGAAGCCGCCGAGCTTGCCGGAACCGGTGAAGCCGGTGGCCCCGGCGAGCGAGGTGCGCGAGTAGGCGCCGAGGTAGTACTGGCTGAAGTCGTCCGACAGGGTGCCGCCGCCGAGGTCGACGTCGCCGCCGGCCAGCTCGCCCGCCTCGATCAGCTTGCCGCCCTCGTTGAGGAAGGAGCGCAGCTGGAGCTGGGTGGCGTTGCCCGGGCCGCTCGTGCCCGAGTAGTGGACGACCGTGCGGAAGTGCTTCAGCACGCCGAGCGCGTCGGGCGCTCCCCGCGTGGCGACGTCCCAGACGATCGCCTTGCGGCCGTTCGCCTTGAGCGCGTCCACGTACTTCTGCGCCTGCGTGGCGGCCGCGCCCTCCTCGGCGACCACGAGGGTGTCCGCCTTGACCCGCTTGGCCACGGTGTAGGTGAAGTGCGCGCTGAAGGTGTGCTTCCCGCTCTTCGTCTTACCGGTGAACCACACCTCGACCTTGTCGCCGGGCTCGCCGTCCCGCACCTTGGCCCGGTACGCGTCGAAGTAGAGGTTGTCGTCACCGCCGTAGGTCTCGCCGCCCTTCCAGGCCTTGAGCGCCCGGTCCTGCGTACGGCCGCCGTTGACGCGGTACTTGAGCTTCTTGTCCCGCACCGATTTGCGGACGACGACCGAGACCTGCTGGTCGGCGCCGCGCGAGTACGAGGTGGAAAACGTCGCCGGGGTGAAGTCGGCGGCCTTCAGGCCGACCGAGGAGGACGGCTTGTCGGGGTGGGCGGCGGTCTCGGCGACGGAGATCGCGAACGGGATGTTCTTGGTGAACTCCTGCTGGATCAGCTTCTCGTCGTCGGGGAAGTTGAAGACCGACCGGCAGTCGGAGGCCTTCCAGGCGTCGTTCGGGTCGAGGTCCGACGCGGTCTGGCAGGTCGACATCTCCGGGGTGAACATCGCCATGCCGTTGACGTTGGAGGCGTGGCCGTCCGCCTCGCCGTTGGTGGTGTACAGCTCCGAGGAGACCTGCGGGTGGTAGCCGGGGATCGCGGAGTTGTCCGGGGTGCCGGCGAGTGCCTTGTAGAGGACGTCGTCCGGGGTCGGGGTGGCGACCTGCCAGCCGACGCCGTAGAGGAGGAGCTCGGCGGCGGAGTGGTAGTTGATGCCGTACCTGAAGTCGATGCGCTTCTCGAAGCCGTCGAGCGCCTTGGTCTCGGGCTCGGACGCCGGGCTCGCGCCGCGGTAGGTCTCGCTGGTGGCGTTGGGGGACGAACCCTCGTCGTCGTAGCCCCACTTGTAGGCGAAGTTGCGGTTGAGGTCGACGCCGTCGCCGGTGGAGATGACGCCGTCGCCGTTGACGTCCCGCAGGTTCTTGCGCCACAGGCGGGTGCCGGAGCTCTTGAAGGTGTAGTCGTAGCCGTCGGGGTTGGCCGAGAGCACGAACCACAGCTCGGTCGAGTCGACGAGCTTCTTGATCCGCTTGTCCGTCTTGTAGTGGTCGAGGTAATAGTGCATCAGGCGCCGGGTCATCTCCGGCGTGATCCACTCGCGCGCGTGCTGGTTGGACATGTACAGCACGGAGGGCTTGGAGCCGTCCTTGGACCGCTTCGCGTTCTTGGTCAGTTTGACCGCGAGGATGTCCTGACCGCCCACCGTCTTGCCGATGGACTCGACCTTGGTGAGGCCGGGGTTCTCCTGGCCGGTCCGGAGGATCTCCTCCTTCAGGCCGCCGCTGCCGCTGTACGGGCGGAACACGCCCTGGGCGGCGTCCTCGACGCGGCTCTCCGCCCTGGCCGAAAGGGTGTGCTCGGTGAGGTCGACGCCCTGCTTCTCGAGCTTCTTCGCCTGCTTGTCGGTGAGGTAGACCTCGACGGCGTGCTTGCCGGCGCCGGTCACCTCCTCGCCGAGTTCGTGGCCGTCCTGTCCTGCCTCGAGCAGCAGGGGTACCTGCTTCTGGGTGACTTCGGCGCGGAAGACTTTGACCTCGTCCGGGTCGGGTTGAGGGGAAGTCCCGCTCTGTGCCTGGGCGATGGGTGCGAGGCTGGCTCCGCCGAGCAGGAGCGCGCCGACAGCGAGGATCGATCTCGCTCTGTGTCTCATGTACCCCCCTAGCAGTGGTTCGCCACGGCGGCGAACCATGCCAGGCTCATGAGAGTTCATGATCGAGTCAAGGGCGCCTCAAGGACAGGGATCGACGGTGCCGACGGCGCAAATGACCGTCGGCACCGAACAGTTGATCGGGTGTCAGTCAGCCCGCGAGGTTGTCGGCGAGCTCCTCGCTGAGGTTCGCCTCGGTCCCCGGGATGCCGAGGTCGGAGGCGCGCTTGTCGGCCATCGCCAGCAGCCGGCGGATACGGCCGGCGACGGCGTCCTTGGTCAGCGGCGGGTCGGCGAGGGCGCCCAGCTCCTCCAGAGAGGCCTGCTTGTGCTCCATGCGCAGCCGCCCGGCGGCGGCGAGGTGCTCGGGGACCTCGTCGCCGAGGATCTCCAGGGCGCGCTGCACCCGTGCGCCGGCGGCGACGGCGGCGCGGGCCGAGCGGCGCAGGTTGGCGTCGTCGAAGTTGGCGAGCCGGTTCGCCGTGGCGCGCACCTCGCGGCGCATCCGGCGCTCCTCCCAGGCCAGCACCGACTCGTGCGCGCCGAGCCGGGTGAGCAGCGCGCCGATCGCGTCGCCGTCACGGACGACCACCCGGTCCACGCCCCGGACCTCGCGGGCCTTCGCGGCGATCGACAGCCTGCGGGCGGCGCCGACCAGCGCGAGCGCGGCCTCGGGGCCGGGGCAGGTCACCTCCAGGGAGGAGGAGCGGCCGGGCTCGGTGAGCGAGCCGTGTGCCAGGAAGGCGCCGCGCCAGGCGGCCTCGGCGTCGCAGGTGGCGCCGGAGACGACCTGCGGGGGCAGGCCCCGGATCGGGCGGCCCCGGCCGTCCACCAGGCCGGTCTGCCGGGCCAGCTGGTCACCACCTGCGACCACCCGCACGACGTAACGCGAGCCGCGGCGCAGCCCGCCGGGCGCCATCACGATCAGCTCGGAGCTGTGGCCGAAGATCTCCAGGATGTCCCGCTTGAGGCGGCGGGCCGCCATCGCGGTGTCCAGCTCCGCCTCGATCACGATGCGCCCGCTCACCAGGTGGAGGCCGCCGGCGAACCGCAGAATGGCGGAGACCTCCGCCTTCCTGCAGCAGGTGCGGGTGACGGGAAGCCGAGAGATCTCGTCCTTCACCGCTGCCGTCATCGCCATGGGCCGATCCTTCCATGCATCCGAAAAATACGGTCGTACGCGGCTGCCAACAGCTCCGGGTCGTGCCGGGGGGAGCCGTCGGTCCGGGCCACCGGCGCCAGCTCGACCGCGGCTCCCAGCCGCTTGGCGGCCTCGGTGAGCGAGTCGCGGTCGGGCACGGCGGCCTCGTCGGCCAGCACCACGTCCAGGGCGAGTTTAGGGGCGTGTCGCCCCAAAACCTCCAAATGACGCTGCGGAGAGAAGCCCTCGGTTTCTCCGGGTTGCGGGGCGAGGTTCAGGGAGAGTACCCGGCGCGCCTTGGTCTGCGTGAGGGCGTCGAGGAGCTCGGGGACGAGCAGATGCGGGATGACCGAGGAGAACCAGGAGCCGGGTCCGAGCACCACCCAGTCCGCGTCGAGGACGGCGGCGACGGCCTCGGGGACGGCGGGCGGGTCGTGCGGCACCAGGTGCACGGACTGCACCTCGCCCGGGGTGAGGGCGACGGTGGCCTGGCCCCGGACGGTGTCCACGTCCTCGGGCCGGTCCGGGTCGTGGCCCTTGACCAGGGCCTGGAGCTCCAGCGGGACGGCGGACATGGGCAGCACCCGCCCGTGCGCGCCCAGCAGTTTGCCGACCAGGTCCAGCGCCTGGACGTGGTCGCCGAGCTGCTCCCACAGGGCGACGATCAGCAGGTTGCCGACCGCGTGCTCGTGCAGGTCGCCCTTGGACTGGAAGCGGTGCTGGATGACCCGGGCCCAGGTCTGGCCCCAGTCGTCGTCACCGCACAGCGCGGCCAGCGCCTTGCGCAGGTCGCCGGGGGGCAGCACGCCCAGCTCGTCGCGCAGACGCCCGCTGGAGCCGCCGTCGTCGGCCACGGTGACGACGGCGGTGAGGTCGCCGGTGATCCGGCGCAGCGCGGCGAGCGAGGCGGACAGGCCCATGCCGCCGCCGAGGGCGACGACCTTGGGCTGGGCGCCGCGCCGGCGCGGCCTGGCGCCGCGGACCTCGGCGGGACGGCCCGCGCGGGCCTCCGGCACCATCCGGCGCAGCCGGCTCAGCCGCGGTGTACGTTCCGTCATTCCCGTCCCATGTCCCGGTGTACGACCACCGTCTCCACACCCTCGGCCGCGAGGCGCGCGGCGAGCTTCTCCGACATGGCGACCGAGCGGTGCTTGCCGCCGGTGCAGCCGATCGCGATGGTCACATACCGCTTGCCCTCGCGGCGGTAGCCGGCCGCGATGAGCCGCAGCAGTTCCGCGTACCGGTCGAGGAACTCCTTGGCGCCGGGCTGGTTGAAGACGTACGCGGCCACCTCCTCGTTGACTCCGGTGAACGGGCGCAGCTCCGGGACCCAGTGCGGGTTGGGCAAAAAGCGCATGTCCGCGACCAGGTCGGCGTCGACCGGGAGGCCGTACTTGAAGCCGAAGGACATCACGGTGGCCCGCAGCTCGGGCTCCTCCTCCCCGGCGAACTGGGCGTCCATCTTGGCTCGCAGCTCGTGCACGTTGAGGCTGGAGGTGTCGATCACCAGGTCGGCGTCGCCGCGCAGCTCGCGCAGCAGCTCGCGCTCGGCGGCGATGCCGTCGACGATGCGGCCGTCGCCCTGGAGGGGGTGCGGCCGGCGCACCGACTCGAAGCGGCGCACCAGGGCGTCGTCGGAGGACTCCAGGAAGACGATCCGCCGGGTGACGTTCCTGGACTCCAGGTCGGCGAGGGACTCGCGCAGGTTGTCGAAGAAGCGCCGGCCGCGTACGTCGACGACGACCGCGATCCGCGCCACGTTGCCCTGGGAGCGGGCGCCGAGCTCCACCATGGTGGGGATCAGGGCCGGCGGGAGGTTGTCGACGACGAACCAGCCGAGGTCCTCCAGACACTTGGCGGCCGTCGAGCGGCCGGCTCCGGACATGCCGGAGATGATCACCAGCTCGGGGATGGCCGCTTCGGGGGCCCCGGCTGTCTCGTTGCCCGTGCTCACCTGTGCTCCGTTGTCCTGGACCGCCTGCTGGGGCTGATCCTCGCCCGTTTCCTTGTGCGCAGGATCTCGGTCCGCTGTGGGCTGTGCGTCGTGCTCGGTCATGTCTCCTGCCCCCGTCGTTCGTCCGGGGCGCCCGCGATCACGGGCTCCCCCGAGTCACCCGCCGTCGTCTCGGGTTCCTCGTCTTCAATGATCTCTCCTGTGGCCGTGTTCACGGCGGGTGCGGCCGGGGCCGTTTGGGCGAGTGCCACGGCGATGGTCTCGGCCGTCTTGCGGCCTATGCCGGGCACCTCCTGGATCTGCTCGATGGTGGCGGACCGCAGCTTCTTCACTGAGCCGAAGTGCTTGATCAGCGCCTGTTTGCGGGTCTCGCCGAGGCCGGGTACCTCGTCCAGGGGGCTCGAACGGAAGCGCTTGGCGCGCTTGGTCCGCTGGTAGGTGATGGCGAACCGGTGCGCCTCGTCGCGGACGCGCTGGAGCAGGTAGAGGCCCTCGCTGGTGCGGGGCAGGACCACCGGGTCGTCCTCGCCCGGTACCCAGACCTCCTCCAGGCGCTTGGCGAGGCCGCAGACCGCTATGTCGTCGATGCCGAGCTCGTCCAGGGCCCGCTGGGCCGCCGCGACCTGGGGCCGTCCGCCGTCGACGACGACGAGCTGGGGCGGGTAGGCGAACTTCTTGGGGCGGCCCTCGTCGTCCTTGAGGTCGTCGTCCACCCACTCGCCGGTCTTCTCCTTCTCGGCGAGGTAACGCCTGAAGCGGCGGGTGATCACCTCGTGCATGGAGCGGACGTCGTCCTGGCCGGCGAAGCCCTTGATCTGGAAGCGGCGGTATTCGCTCTTGCGCTGGAGGCCGTCCTCGAAGACGACCATGGAGGCGACCACGTCGTCGCCCTGGAGGTGCGAGATGTCGTAGCACTCCACTCGGAGGGGGGCGCTGTCCAGGTCGAGGGCCTCGGCGATCTCCTCCAGCGCGCGCGAGCGCGTGGTGAGGTCGGAGGCGCGCTTGGTCTTGTGCAGAGCGAGGGCCTGCTTGGCGTTGCGCTCCACCGTCTCCATCAGGGCCCTCTTGTCGCCGCGCTGGGGGATGCGCAGGGAGACGCCGGACCCGCGGCGCTCGGTCAGCCACTCCTGCACGGGCTCCGCCGGCTCGGGCAGGGCGGGGACCAGCACCTCCTTGGGGACCGCGTCGCCGCTCTCCTCGCCGTACAGCTGCTGCAGGGCGTGCTCGACCAGGGCGCCGGTGGTGACCTCCTCGACCTTGTCGGTCACCCAGCCGCGCTGACCGCGCACCCGGCCGCCGCGCACGTGGAAGATCTGGACGGCCGCCTCCAGCTCGTCCTCCGCGACGGCGATGAGGTCGGCGTCGGTCGCGTCGGCGAGCACGACCGCGTTCTTCTCCATGGCCTTCTTCAGGGCCTCGATGTCGTCGCGCAGGCGGGCGGCCCGCTCGTACTCCATCTCGTCGGCCGCCGCCATCATCTGCTTCTCCAGGCGGCGCAGGTACGTGCCCGTGCGGCCGGCCATGAAGTCGCAGAACTCCTCGGCCAGTTCGCGGTGCTCCTCGGCGGAGACCCGGTCGACGCAGGGGGCCGAGCACTTGCCGATGTAGCCGAGCAGACAGGGGCGGCCGGTGCGGGCGGCGTTCTTGAAGACACCGGCCGAGCAGGTGCGCACCGGGAAGACCCGCAGCAGCAGGTCGACGGTGTCGCGGATGGCCCACGCGTGCCCGTACGGCCCGAAATACCTGACGCCCTTCTTCTTGTGACCGCGCATCACCTGCACGCGCGGGAACTCCTCGTTCATCGTCACCGCGAGGTACGGGTAGCTCTTGTCGTCGCGGTACTTGACGTTGAACCGGGGGTCGTACTCCTTGATCCAGGAGTACTCCAGCTGCAGCGCCTCGACCTCCGTGGACACCACGGTCCACTCCACGGACGCGGCGGTGGTGACCATCGTCCGGGTACGGGGGTGGAGGCTCGCCAGGTCCTGGAAGTAGTTGGCCAGGCGCTGGCGCAGGCTCTTCGCCTTTCCGACGTAGATCACCCGGCGGTGCTCGTCCCGGAACCTGTAGACCCCGGGGGAGTCCGGGATCTGTCCCGGCACGGGGCGGTAGCTGGAGGGGTCGGCCATGTCTCACACCCTACTGGCGAGCACCGACACCGCGACGGGGCTGTGGACAACGCCGCGTGCCTCCCGGCCCGCCCGGGGTCGTGGCTCGGCCAGGTGCGTACGGCGGCCGAACGCGAGGTGTTGTCGGAGCAAGGTCAACACGCTTCAATGCGGGGGAACTCGGGGGCCGTGAACGACGGCGCATGGAGAAGGCGTACAGATGTGCGGACGCCCCGACGCCGACGGGGTGGCCCCCAGGACAGGGCCTCAGGCCCACACGAACGGTCTGACCAGCCGTAGTGAACTTCACAGAAAGGGCCTCTGCATGCGGCATGCCACACAGCACGCGGACGTCGCCACCGCGGAACTGGACACGGCCCTGCGCGGCGGCCCGTTCCATGTCGCCCTGCGCGCCGCGATCGCCGCTCGCGGACTGCCGCTGCAACGCGTGCAGCACCATCTGTCGCGCCGCGGGGTCAAGGTGGGCGTGACCAGCCTGAGCTACTGGCAGCAGGGCGCCCGCCGTCCGCAGCGCCCCGAGTCGCTGCGGGCCGTGCGGGCGCTGGAGGAGATCCTTCAGCTGCCGGAGGAGTCGCTGATCCGGCTGCTCGCCGAGGCCGACGAGCGCCAGGCCGCCGCGCGTCCGGCGGGCCGCTCGTACCGCTCCCTGATCGAGGCCTCCGACGTCCTGGACCGGCTTCAGGCCGATCTGGGCTGGTCCCTGGACGGCGGGCTGCACACCCTCGGCCATCACGAGCGGGTACGGATCGGGGTGCGCCGGGAGCTGGCCGGCCGCGAGTCGCACCACATCGTGCGCGCCCACCGGGACGGCGTGGACCGCTTCGTGGCCGTGCACCACGGCGACCCGGGCTGTGTGCCGCGGCGCATGGCGGTGCACGCCCTGGAGAACTGCCGCACCGGCCGGGTCCGCTGGGACCAGGACACCGGGGTGCTCGTGGCCGAGCTGCTCTTCGGCACCAGGCTGCGGTCCGGCGAAACCTTCCTGTTCCGGTACGGCGTCGAGGACGGCACGGCCGGCGTCTCCCGCGAGTACGCCCGCGGCTTCGGCTTCCCCGGCGGCCAGTACGCCCTCCAGGTGCGCTTCGACGCGGACGCGCTGCCGGTGCGCTGCCACCGGTTCACGCAGCACTCCACGGCGGCCCCGCGCATCGGCCGGCAGGAGCTGCCGCTCAGCGGACTGCACCGCTCGGTGCACCTGGTCGAGTCGCGGACCCGGCCGGGCATCGTGGGCATCGGCTGGGACTGGGACTGATCCCGAGGCCGGACTCCTAGGAGGGCGCGGAAGCCACGTAAACGTTTGCGTAAGCGTTTACGTCAGGCGGTGAATGCGATACCTTCCGCGCAGAAGGCCCACCGCGGCCCAGGAGGGAACCGAGCCGATGCCCACGATGGCCGACGTAGCCCGGAGCGCCGGAGTCTCCGTGGCGACCGTCTCCCACGTGCTGAACGGCACGCGGACGGTGCTGCCCCACACCCGCCAGGCGGTCCTGGACGCCATCGACGAGCTCGGCTACACGCCCAACACCCTCGCCCGCTCCCTGGTGACCTCCCGCACCCGCTCCATCGGGCTCGCGGTGTCGGCGATCAGCAACCCGTACTTCACGGAGATCCTCCAGGGCGTCGAGGCCGCCGCCCTGAACGAGGGCTACAGCCTGCTCATCGCCGATCCGCACGACGACCCCGCGCACGAACGCAAGGTCGTCCAGCTGCTCCACGAGCGCCGGGTGGACGGCATGATCGTCGCCCCGTCCGCACACCCGCGCGAGCTCCTCGCCTACCTCGGCCGGCACGCCGTGCCGACGGTGTTGCTGGACCGGGTGATCGACGGCGGCCCCACGGACGACGCCCCGCGCTTCGACCAGGTCTGCGCGGAGAACACCGAACCGATGACCCGGCTCGTGACGCACCTCGCCGGACTCGGCCACCGCAGGATCGGGCTGGTGGCCGGACTGCCGGGGCTCAGCACCACCAGCGAGCGGATCACCGGCTACCGGCACGGCCTCGCCGCCGCCGGACTGGCCCACGACGAACGCCTCGTGGTCTCCGGCAACTCCGAGTCGGCCGGCGCCGCCCGGGCCACCGCGGCCCTGCTGGCCCTCATCCCCGCGCCCACGGCACTGGTCACCGCCAACAACGCGATGACCATCGGCGCCCTGCGCGCCCTGCGCGAGCGGGGGCTGTCCGTGCCCGGCGACATCGCCCTGTGCTGCTTCGACGACTTCACCTGGGCCGACCTGTTCTCACCCCGGCTCACCGCGATCGCCCAGCCCAGCAGGGAGATCGGCGCCCAGGCCGTCCGGGTGCTCCTCGACCGTCTGGCCGCACCGGACGGGCCCACCCGGACCGTGCGGCTGCCCTGCTCCTTCGTCCACCGCACGTCCTGCGGATGCCCTCAGGAGCCCGAGAAAGGAACCGACTCGTGATCGTCGTCGCCGGTGAGGCACTGATAGACCTGGTACCGCAGGGCCGGGGCGCCCTCGCGGGGCTGCGGCCGGCGCTCGGCGGCGGCCCCTACAACACGGCCGTGGCCCTCGGCCGTCTCGGCTCCCCCACCGCCTTCTGCTCCCGCACCTCCTACGACGCCTTCGGTGAGGCCCTGCTCGACCGGCTCCGGCAGGCGGGCGTGGACGTCTCGGCCGTGCAGCGCGGCACGGAACCGACCACCCTCGCGGTCGCGACCGTCGGCGGCGACGGCTCGGCGGCCTACTCCTTCTACGTCCAGGGCACCGCCGACCGTCTGTTCACGGCCCCCGCCGCGCTCCCCGCGGCGACACGCGCGGTGTCCTTCGGTACCTGCTCGCTCGTCCTGGAACCCGGGGCGAGCGCCTACGAGGAGCTGATGCGGACCGCGGCCGGGCAGGGTCTGTTCACCGCGCTCGACCCGAACATCCGGCCGGGCCTGATCCCCGACGCGGACGCCTACCGGGCCCGCTTCAAGAGCTGGCTGCCGTCGGTGACGCTGCTGAAGCTCTCCGAGGAGGACGCCCGGTGGCTCGGCGGCACCCCGGGCGAATGGCTGTCGGCGGGCCCCTCGGCCGTCGTGATCACCCGGGGCGGCGACGGCCTCACCGTCTTCACCCGGGACGGCGCGGAGCACTCCGTACCCGGTGAGAAGGCCGACGTGGTGGACACCATCGGCGCCGGCGACACGGTGAACGCGGCCCTGCTGCACGGCCTGTCCACCTGGGACGCCCTCTCCCCCACGGCCGTCGCCGCTCTGGGCGCCGACGGCTGGACGCGGCTGCTGCGGTTCGCGGCGCGCGCGGCGGCGATCACCTGTTCACGGGCGGGGGCCGAGCCGCCGTTCGCCGCCGAGGCGGGGGAGATCTGAGAAGACGGTGTCCCGCGGGGAGTTCCCGCGGGACACCGTCACTCTTCGCGAGGCTCAGGCCTTCCGCGCCCGCGTCGTCTTCTTCGCGGGTGCCGCCTTCTTCGCGGCCCCGGCGGCCTTGTCCGTCGCCGTGTTGTTGGCGGTCCTGGCGGTCCGGCCCGTGGCCGTCTTCTTCGCCGTCGCCTTGGTCGGTGCCTTCGCCGACGGTGTGGCGTCGCTGATCGTCTCCGGCTGCAGGATCTCGCGCAGGAACTTGCCGGTGTGGCTGGCCGGAACCCCGGCCACCTGCTCGGGGGTGCCCTCCGCGACGACGAGGCCGCCGCCGGCACCGCCCTCGGGACCCATGTCGACGATCCAGTCGGCGGTCTTGATCACGTCGAGGTTGTGCTCGATGACGATGACCGTGTTGCCCTTCTCCACCAGACCGGAGAGGACCTTGAGCAGCTTGCTGATGTCCTCGAAGTGCAGACCGGTGGTCGGCTCGTCCAGCACGTAGACCGTGCGTCCGGTGGAGCGGCGCTGCAGCTCGCTGGCGAGCTTCACACGCTGTGCCTCACCGCCGGAGAGGGTGGTCGCGGACTGGCCGAGCCGGACGTAGCCGAGGCCGACGTCCTTCAGCGTGTTGAGGTGACGGGCGATCGCGGGGACGGCCTCGAAGAACTCCGTCGCCTCCTCGATCGGCATGTTCAGGACGTCGGCGATGGACTTGCCCTTGTAGTGGACATCCAGGGTCTCCCGGTTGTACCGGGCGCCGTGGCACACCTCGCACGGGACGTAGACGTCCGGGAGGAAGTTCATCTCGATCTTGATCGTGCCGTCGCCGGCGCAGTTCTCGCAGCGTCCGCCCTTGACGTTGAAGGAGAAGCGGCCGGGCAGGTAGCCGCGGACCTTCGCCTCGGTCGTCTCCGCGAAGAGCTTGCGGACATGGTCGAAGACGCCGGTGTACGTCGCCGGGTTCGACCGCGGGGTGCGGCCGATGGGCGACTGGTCGACGTGCACCACCTTGTCGACGAGGTCGTCGCCGTCCACGCGCGTGTGCCGGCCGGGGACGTTGCGCGCGCCGTTCAGCTCGCGGGCCAGGTGCGTGTACAGGATGTCGTTGACCAGCGTCGACTTGCCGGAGCCGGACACACCCGTGACGGCCGTGAACACCCCCAGCGGGAAGGACACGTCGATGTCCTGGAGGTTGTTCTCCCGGGCGCCGTGCACCGTGAGCTGCCGCGAGGGGTCGCGCGGGCGGCGGATGCCGGGCATCGGGATCGACTTCCTGCCGGACAGGTACTGGCCGGTCTGCGACTCGTCGTTGGCGAGCAGCTCCTTCAGGGAGCCGCTGTGCACGACCTTGCCGCCGTGCTCGCCCGCGCCCGGACCGATGTCGACGACCCAGTCGGCGACCTTGATGGTGTCCTCGTCGTGCTCGACGACGATCAGCGTGTTGCCCATGTCCCGCAGCCGGACCAGGGTCTCGATCAGCCGGTGGTTGTCACGCTGGTGCAGACCGATGGACGGCTCGTCGAGGACGTAGAGGACGCCGACGAGGCCGGAGCCGATCTGGGTGGCCAGGCGGATGCGCTGGGCCTCGCCGCCGGAGAGGGTGCCGGCCGCGCGGTTGAGCGAGAGGTAGTCCAGGCCGACGTCGACCAGGAACCGCAGCCGCTCGTTGACCTCCTTCAGCACGCGCTCGGCGATCTTCTTGTCGCGGGCGCTCAGCTTCAGCTCGCCCAGGAACTCCGCGCAGTCGCTGATGGACATCGCGGAGACCTCGGCGATCGACTTCCCCATGATCGTGACCGCGAGGACGATCGGCTTCAGGCGCGTGCCGTGACACGTGGGGCAGGGCACCTCGCGCATGTAGCCCTCGAAGCGCTCGCGGCTGGCGTCGCTCTCGGACTCGCTGTGCCGGCGCTTGACGAAGGGGACGGCGCCTTCGAAGGGCGTGGTGTACACGCGCTCGCGTCCGTACCGGTTGCGGTAGCGGACCTCGATCTGCGTCTTGTGGCCGTGGAGCAGGGCCTTCCTGGCGCGCTGCGGCAGACCGGCGAAGGGGATGTCCGTCCGGAATCCCAGGGCGTCCGCGAGGGCGCTGATCAGGCGGCCGAAGTAGTCCTTGGTGTGCCCGTGCGACCAGGGGTGGATGGCGCCCTCGTCGAGCGACTTGTCCTCGTCCGGGACGATCAGCTCGGGGTCGACCTCCATGCGCGTGCCGATGCCGGTGCACTCGGGGCAGGCGCCGAAGGGGGAGTTGAAGGAGAAGGAGCGGGGCTCCAGCTCCTCGAAGGACAGGTCGTCGTACGGGCAGTAGAGGTGCTCCGAGTACATGCGTTCGCGCTCGGGGTCGTCCTCGGGGAGGTCGACGAAGTCGAGCACGACCATGCCGCCGGACAGTCCGAGCGCGGTCTCCACGGAGTCGGTGAGCCGGCGCTTGGCGGAGTCCTTCACCGTGAGGCGGTCGACGACCACCTCGATGGTGTGCTTCTCCTGCTTCTTCAGCGTGGGCGGGTCGGAGAGCTGGACGGTCTGGCCGTCCACGCGCGCGCGGCTGTACCCCTTGGTCTGCAGGTCGGCGAAGAGATCGACGAACTCGCCCTTGCGCTCGCGCACCAACGGCGAGAGCACCTGGAAGCGGCTGCCCTCCGGCAGCTCCAGGACCCTGTCGACGATGGCCTGCGGGGACTGGCGCGAGATCGGCCGCCCGCACTCGGGACAGTGCGGCTTGCCGATGCGCGCGAACAGCAGGCGCAGATAGTCGTAGACCTCGGTGATGGTGCCGACCGTCGAGCGCGGGTTGCGCGAGGTCGACTTCTGGTCGATGGAGACCGCCGGGGACAGGCCCTCGATGAAGTCGACGTCCGGCTTGTCCATCTGGCCGAGGAACTGGCGGGCGTACGAGGAGAGCGACTCCACGTAGCGGCGCTGACCCTCGGCGAAGATCGTGTCGAAGGCCAGGGAGGACTTGCCCGACCCGGACAGGCCCGTGAAGACGATGAGCGAGTCCCTGGGCAGGTCGAGCGAGACATTCTTCAGGTTGTGCTCGCGCGCGCCACGGACGATGAGACGGTCGGCCACGCCGGTCCGCACCTTTCTTGAGAGAAGTGACAGGGGCGGGGCCCCCGTCTTCTTCAGACTAGGGGGAGCCACTGACAACGCCGGTCGGATTCCCGGTGGGATAACAATCCCCAGCCATCCAGCATGCCCGACGCCGCACTCGACCATATAGCACGCGTATTCGATTTACGGCCCAGCTTCACCACCTTCACCCGAACGGGTGGCGGGATTAAGGTCAGCACCATGATTGATCACGCTCATGACCTGGCGTCTGTACGTGACGCGACCGAGCGGCTGCTCACCGCAGCCGCCGCGCTGGACAACGCGTCCGTGACCGAGCCGACACGGCTGCCCGGCTGGACCCGCGGCCATCTCCTCGCCCACCTCGCCCGCAACGCGGACGCGCTCGTGAACGTCCTCGAGGGACGTCCCATGTACGAGTCGGCGCACGCCCGGGACGCCGACATCGAGCGGGACGCCCCGCGCCCCCTGGACGTGCACCTCGCCGACCTGCGCGAGAGCGCCGCCCGCTTCCAGGAGACGGGGGCCGCGCCCGCGGACTGGTCGCGCACGGTGGCGCTGCGCAACGGGGTCACCGACTCCGCGTCCCGGGTGCCCTTCCGGCGCTGGATCGAGGTCGAGCTGCACCACGTGGACCTCGGGATCGGCTACGAGCTGGAGGATCTTCCGGCGGAGTTCGTGGAGCGGGAGATCGGCTTTCTCGCCGAGCGCTTCGCCGGGCACAAGGACGTGCCCTCGACCGGACTGCGTACCGACGACGGCCGGACCTGGAGCACCGGGGGCGGCGCCGAGGGAGACCCGGTCTCGGTCGAGGGGCCGGCCGCCGATCTGCTCGGCTGGCTCGCCGGGCGCCGCGACGGCTCCGCGCTCGCGGTGAAGGGCGGCGCGCTTCCGGCGCTTCCCCCGCTGTAGTACGAGGACGATCCCCCGGCCGCTCCCCCCGCTATAGGCTGATCGTCATGACGTACAGCGGAGAGGTGACGGTCGGCGGACCGGCCGACGTGCACGAGCTCAAGGACCTGATGATCACCAAGATCGCGGTCGGCCCGATGGACAACAACGCCTATCTGCTGCGCTGCCGGGCCACGGATGAGCAGTTGCTGATCGACGCCGCCAACGAGGCGCGGACGCTGCTCGGGATGATCGGTGACGACGGCATCGCGTCCGTCGTCACCACGCATCAGCACGGTGACCACTGGCAGGCGCTCGCCGAGGTCGTGGCGGCCACGGGCGCCCGTACGTACGCGGGCCGCGACGACGCCGCGGGCATTCCGGTGCCGACCGACGTCCTCGTCGACGACGGCGATGTCATCCGGGTGGGGCGCGTGGAGCTCGTCGCGCGCCATCTGGTCGGGCACACGCCCGGCTCGATCGCGCTCGTCTACGACGATCCGCACGGCCACCCCCACGTCTTCACCGGGGACTGCCTCTTCCCGGGCGGCGTGGGGAACACGCGCAAGGACCCGAAGGCGTTCGCCAGCCTGATCCACGACGTCGAGACGAAGATCTTCGACGTGCTGCCGGACGAGACCTGGGTCTACCCGGGCCACGGCAACGACACCACACTGGGCGACGAGCGACCGCATCTGCCGGAGTGGCACGCGCGCGGGTGGTGAACCCGGGGCCGGCGCGCGCCCCGTGTGAATCGCGCACCCCTGCTGACGGCCCGTGCACGCTCCCGGGGCGCGTTGTCGCGCGCTCAACTGGTAAGAGCCCCGCGCGGGAAACGGCACCCGCGCGGATCGGGCCGCCGGTCCCCTCGTTCCCCGCCCTCGACCGGCGGCCCCAGGCGAACCGCACGGGAAGTGTTCACGAGAACGCAACACCCGTTCCCAGTATGCGGACAGTTCCCCCTGTGACCTCGACAAACGGGACGTCGGCTGCCACTCTCCCGCCATGCACCTCGCCCCTAGCGCACTGCGTCGCGCTGTCGCCGTCGCCATCACAGCCCTGCTCGCCACAGCTGTCGGCTGTGCTCCGCAGCCGGAGGAGAAGGCGGCCGCCACTCCGTCCGGTTCGGCCGAAAAGAGCTGCGCGAAGGGCAAGTTGGCCACCAAGACCTCCGGCAAGCTGACGATCGCCACCGACCAGCCGGCGTACGAGCCCTGGTTCAAGGACGACAGGCCGGCGAGCGGCAAGGGCTTCGAGTCGGCGGTGGCCTACGCCGTGGCGCAGCGGCTCGGTTACGGCAAGAGCGCCGTCGTCTGGCAGAGCGTCCCCTTCAACAAGGCCTTCGCGCCCGGGGTGAAGACCTTCGACTTCGACATCAACCAGGTGTCGATCAGCGCCGAACGCAAGAAGGCCGTGGACTTCTCGTCCGGCTACTACGACGTCCGGCAGGCCGTCATCGCGCTGAAGGGCGGCAAGGCGGCGAAGGCGACGAGCATCGCGGACCTGAAGGGCCTCAAGCTGGGCGCCCAGGTCGGCACCACCAGCCTCGACTACATCGACGACGTGGTGAAGCCGGAGCAGGCCGCCGCCGTGTACGCCAAGAACGACCAGGCCAAGTCCGCGCTGAAGAACGGTCAGGTCGACGCGATCGTCACCGACCTTCCGACCGCGTTCTACATCACGGCCGCCGAGGTGACGAACGCCAAGATCGTCGGACAGTTCGAGAACCAGGGCGGTACGCCGGAGCAGTTCGGGCTGGTGCTCGACAAGGGCAGCGCGCTCACCTCCTGCGTGAGCGACGCTGTGGACGCCCTGCGCGAGGACGGCACGCTGGCGAAGATCGAGAAGCAGTGGCTCTCCGACGCCGTCGACGCCCCGGTGCTCAAGTGACGGTCGCCAAGGAGGAGTCCGGCCAGGAGGGCGCGGACGACGAGGGTGACATGTCCGGGGGCGGCGGGCCGGGCGCGGGCGACGGTTACGTCCCCTCCCAGCGGCGGCTCGACCGCGAGCGCTTCAAGCGCGTCCGGGCCCGCCGCGCCACGGCGATCGCGGCGATCTCGACCCTGGTCACGGGGGTCGTCCTGTACTTGGTCGTCGTCAGTGCGCCGGGCTGGCAGCGCACCAAGGAGACGTTCTTCAACGGGCGGTACGCGCGCGAGGCGCTGCCCAAGGTCCTCGACGGGCTGTGGCTGAACGTCCGGCTGCTGGTCATCTGCGGGGCCGCCGTACTGGTCCTCGGCATGCTGATCGCCATCGCGCGCACCCTGCGCGGACCGGTGTTCTTCCCTCTGCGGGTGCTGGCGGCCGCGTACACGGACTTCTTCCGCGGACTGCCGCTGATCATCAACCTGATGATCGTGGTGCTCGGCGTGCCGGCGCTGCGGCTGCAGGGCGTGACCGTCGACCCCGTGCTGCTCGGCGGTACGGCGCTGACCCTGACGTACTCGGCGTACGTCGCCGAGGTGTTCCGGGCCGGCATCGAGTCGGTGCATCCCTCGCAGCGCGCCGCCGCGCGCTCGCTCGGCCTCACCAACCGGCAGGCGCTGCGGTACGTGGTGCTGCCCCAGGCCGTGCGCCGTCAGGTGCCGCCGCTGCTCAACGACCTGGTGTCGCTCCAGAAGGACACCGGACTGGTCTCCATCGGCGGCGCCATCGACGCGGTACGGGCGGCGGACATCATCGTCGGCCGCAGCCTCAACTACACGCCGTACATCGTCGCGGGACTGCTCTTCGTGGCGCTGACCATCCCGATGACCCGCTTCACGGACTGGGTGACGGCCAGGATGGACCGGCAGCGGGCCCAGGGAGGTGCCATATGAGCGACGCTCCGGTGCTGCGGATGGAGTCCGTCCGCAAGACCTTGGGCGGCTCGGTCGTGCTGCGCGACGTCGACCTGGAGGTCGCCCCGCACACGGTGACGGCGCTGATCGGCGCCTCCGGCTCCGGCAAGTCCACGCTGCTGCGGTGCGCCAACCTCCTGGAGGAGATCGACGACGGCGCCATCTGGCTGGACGGCGAGGAGATCACCGACCCCCGGGTCGACCAGGACGAGGTACGCCGCCGTATCGGCGTGGTCTTCCAGGCGTACAACCTGTTCCCCCACATGACCGTGCTGGAGAACATCACGCTCGCCCCGCGCCGGGTGCACGGCGTGCCCCGCGCGGAGGCCGAGGAACATGCCAGGGAGCTGCTGGAGCGCCTCGGTCTCGGCGGCAAGGCGGACGCCTACCCGGACCGGCTGAGCGGCGGTCAGCAGCAGCGGGTGGCGATCGTGCGCGCGCTGGCGGTACGCCCCCGGCTGCTGCTGCTCGACGAGATCACCGCCGCCCTCGACCCCGAGCTGGTGGGCGAGGTGCTCGGCGTGGTCCGCGACCTGAAGGACGACGGCATGACCATGGTGCTGGCGACGCACGAGATGGGCTTCGCCCGGGATGTCGCGGACCAGGTTTGTTTTCTGGACGGAGGTGTCGTGCTGGAGCGCGGCACCGCCGAGCAGGTCTTCGGTGACCCGCGACAGGAGCGCACGCGGCGCTTCCTGCGGCGGATCGTGGAGGCGGGACGCCTGTAAGGGGCGTGCGCCTGATGGGCGGGGGTTACGCGTCGGCCTGCGCCGCCCCCGCCAGCGCCGCGACCCGCTCCACGCCGAAGACGTAGCCCTGCACCCCGCATCCCGCGATGACGCCGTCGGCGCGCAGGGAGACGTACGAGTGGTGCCGGAACGACTCGCGCCGGTGGATGTTGGAGATGTGGACCTCCAGCACCGGCATGCCGTCGCAGGCGTTGAGCGCGTCCAGAATCGCGACCGACGTGTGCGAGTAGGCGCCGGGGTTGATGACGATCCCGCAATGGTTCAGCCGCGCCTCGTGGATCCAGTCGACCAGCTCACCCTCGTGGTTGGACTGCCGGAAGTCGACCGTGCCGCCGTGCGCGGCCGCCGCCTTGGCGCACAGGGCCTCGACGTCGGCGAGTGTGTCGGAGCCGTAGATCTCGGGCTGGCGCTGGCCGAGCAGGTTCAGGTTGGGCCCGTTGAGGATCATGATCGGGGCGTTGGCCAGGGTGCGGGGCACGGTTCCTCCGGTCCGTTCGGGGTGGGCGGTCCACCGGGGACCGCCGCTCGCACCCGGTTTATCACGGTGAAACGAGCAGGGCCGAGGCCATACCCTCCCGGCATGACGACACCCTCGTACCCTCCCAAGCCCTCGCCCGGCGACCGCATAGCCGTCATCTCGCCTTCGGCCGGCCTGCCCGAACTCTTCCCGCTCCCCTACGAACTGGGCCTGGAACGGCTGCGCCGGGACTACGGCCTCGAACCGGTCGAGTACCCGACGACACGGAAGATGGGCACGACGCCCCAGGAGCGGGCCGACGACATCCACGCCGCCTTCGCCGACCCCGGTATCAAGGCGGTCATCGCGTCGATCGGCGGCGACGACCAGATCACCGTGCTGCCGCTGCTGGACCGGGAGTTGCTGCGGGCCAACCCCAAGCCGTTCTTCGGCATGAGCGACAACACGAACCTGCTCGCGTTCCTGTACAACGCGGGCGTCGTCGGCTATCACGGCGCGACCGTGATGTGCGAACTGGGCCGTCCCGGAGCCATGCACCCGCAGACCGCCGACTCCCTGCGGGCGGCGCTGTTCACCTCGGGTCCGTACGAACTGCGGCCCGCCGAGCGGTGGAACGACGTCAACGGCGACTGGGCCGACCCGGCGACCTTCGAGGCGGAACCGGAGACCCGGCCGAGCACGGGCTGGAGCTGGTTCAACGCCGACCGCGTGGTGGAGGGGCGCGGCTGGGGCGGCAACCTGGAGATCCTCTCCTGGCTGCTGATGGCCGACCGCGAGGTGTCGCGCGACCTGTCGGTGTATGACGGCGGCGTGCTGTTCCTGGAGACCTCGGAGGAGCTGCCGAGCGCCACGGAGGTCTTCCGGATGCTGCGCAACATGGGCGAGCGCGGACTGTTGCAGCGCTTCGGGGCGCTGCTGATGGGCCGTGCCAGGACCTGGTCCTTCGAGCACCCCAATAGCCCGGAGGAGGGCGCGCGGTACGCCGCCGAGCAGCGCGAGGCCGTGCGGAGCGCGCTGGCCGCGTACGCCCCCGGCACCCTGGCCGTCTTCGACGTGGACCTCGGCCACACGGACCCTCAGCTGGTCATTCCCTACGGAGGCGCCATTCGCGTCGACGGGCCCGCGCGGCGCATCACGGTCACCTACTGACGCAGGACACGCTCCCGCACGCCCCCGTAACCCTTGGTCACCGTGGGTAGTTGACGCGGCATGCACGATGTACGCTCCGTGAGGGCGCCCTCCATGCCGCGGCTCGCGGCCGCCTCGCTCGCCGGAACCGCGATCGAGTTCTACGACTTCTTCGCCTACGGAACCGCGGCGGCCCTGGTCCTGGGGCCGCTGTTCTTCCCGACGTTCTCGCCGGTGGCGGGGACGCTGGCGGCCTTCGGGACCTTCGGCGTGGGGTTCGTGGCCCGGCCGCTGGGCTCGGTGCTGTTCGGGCACATCGGGGACCGGCGCGGGAGACGGCAGGTTCTGGTGGTCTCGCTGCTGCTGACGGGCGCCGCCACGGTCGCCGTGGGCTGCGTGCCGACGTACGGCTCGATCGGGGTGGCCGCGCCCGTGCTGCTGCTTGTCCTGCGGTTCCTGCAAGGGCTGGGCCTCGGCGGGGAGTGGGGCGGGGCGGTGCTGCTGACCGCCGAGCACGCGCCGGCCGGGCGGCGCGTGCTGTGGTCGAGCTTTCCACAGGTGGGGCCCGCGGTGGGCTTCGTGCTCGCCAACGGCCTGATGCTGGCGCTGGCGGCCGGGCTGTCCGACGCGCAGTTCGCGCAGTGGGGGTGGCGGGTGCCGTTCTGGGGGGCCGGGGTGCTGGCCGTGGCCGGTCTGTGGCTGCGATCCTCGCTGGCCGAGAGCCCCCGGTTCCTGGAGATCGAGGACCACGCGCGCGTGCCGCTCGTCGAGGTCGTACGCCACCACTGGCGGCTGGTGCTGCTGACGGCGGGCGCGCTGGCGGTCGGCTACGCGGTGTTCTACGCGGTGACGACCTGGTCCCTGGCCTACGCGACGGAACGGCTGGGAGTGAGCCGTACGGTCATGCTGACCTGTGTCATGGCCGCCGTGGTGGTGAAGGGGGCGCTCACGCCGCTGATGGCGTTGCTCGGCGACCGGTTCGGACGGCGGCCGATGTGCCTGACGGGGTGTGCGGCGACCGCGCTGTGGATGTTCCCGATGGTCGCGCTCCTGGCGACCGGCGAACCCCTGCTGATGTTCCTCGGCTTCGCGGGTGCGCTGGTCGCGTTCGTGACCATGTTCGCGGTGATCGCCGCGTATCTGCCCGAACTGTACGAGCCGAGGGTGCGGTGCACCGGCGCCGCGGTGGGCTACAACCTCGGCGGGGTGCTCGGCGGTGCCCTCACCCCCATCGTTGCCACCGCGCTCGCCGAGCGCTCCGGCCGCGTCCCATGGGGTGTGGGCGCCTATCTGACGGCGATCGCGCTGTTCAGCCTGGGGTGCTTCGCCCTGCTGCCGGAGACGCGCCCGGTACCGGCCGGGGCGGTGGAACCGGCCACCGGTCTGACCGCCGCTACGGATTGATCGCCAGCTCCAGGTACGCCCTGCCGATCACCCGGCAGGGCGAGGTGATCGACGCGGACGACCGCGCAACTGGCCTTCGCCGCGCTGTCCTCGCTCGTCCTGTACGGCCTGTTCGTCGCCACCCAGACCGTGCGGCAAGGCACAGGCCGACGATGCCGTTGCAGGTGATCATCACGGCCGCGAAGACCGTGTCCCGGGCCAGCGTCGAACTCTTGGCGCCGCCGTCGGCCATGAGCGTCACGATGAGGGCGACCTCGATGATCGTGACGGCGACGGCGAGGACGAGGGAGCCGAAGGGCTCACCGACGCGATGGGCGACCACCTCGGCGTGGTGCACCGCGGCCAGCACGGATCCGGCGAGGACCACGGTCACCAGCGCGACCACCGCGCCGGGAAGCTCGCGCCCCCAGGTGAGGGCGAGCAGGACGACCGCGAGCACCGGCACGAGGAGCGTCCACCGCGGGGTGAGCGACCTGAGCCGAGTGATCATGCAGCGATGGTGACAGAGGCGTACGGGGGTGCGCGTTCCAGTCCTTTCCGCTGCGGGGGCCCGGCGCCCGTGCGACGGGGGTCCCCGCAACCGTCCGGCGCGGTCAGGCGCCGACGCTGTCCTTCGAGGCGCCTTCACCCCTGGTCTCCGCGTCCTCGGCCGCCTCCTGCTTCCTGGAGGCCATGAGACTGGTGACGGTGGTGACGATCAGGACCCCGCAGATCACGCCGAGCGAGACGGGGATGCTGATCTCCGGGACGTGCACCCCGGACTCGTGCAGCGCGTGCAGCACCAGCTTCACTCCGATGAAGCCGAGGATGACCGACAGGCCGTAGGAGAGGTGGACCAGCTTCCTCAGCAGGCCGCCGATGAGGAAGTACAGCTGCCGCAGACCCATCAGTGCGAAGGCGTTCGCGGTGAAGACGATGTACGGGTCCTGCGTCAGGCCGAAGATCGCGGGGATCGAGTCGAGCGCGAAGAGGACGTCGGTGGTGCCGATCGCGAGCATCACGACCAGCATCGGCGTCATGACGCGCTTGCCGTTCTGCTGGATCCACAGCTTGGTGCCGTGGTAGCGGTCGGCCACCCCGAACTTGCGCTCGGCAGCCTTGAGCAGCTTGTTCTCCTCGTACTCCTCGTCCTCCTCGTCGGCCCGGGCCTCCTGGATGAGCTTCCAGGCGGTCCAGATCAGGAAGGCGCCGAATATGTAGAACACCCACGAGAAGCTCGTGATGATCGCGGCTCCGGCGGCGATGAAGGCGGCCCGCAGGACCAGGGCTATGAGCACCCCGACGAGCAGCACCCGCTGCTGGTACTGCGAGGGCACCGCGAACTTCGCCATGATCAGGACGAAGACGAAGAGGTTGTCGACGCTCAACGACTTCTCGGTGATGAAACCGGCGAAGAACTCTCCGGCGGGCTGTCCGCCGCCGAAGACGAGCAGGCCCAGGCCGAAGAGCCCGGCCAGGGCGATCCAGACGACGGTCCAGATCCCGGCTTCCTTGATCGAGACGTCATGGGGCTTGCGGCCGATGAAGAAGTCGACCGCGATGAGAACGGCGAGGCCGACGATGGTCAGGACCCACAGGGGGGCGGAAACATCCACTGCGCCTCCGGCAGTACGTAACGGCAAATGGCCAGCGTCATCGCTGCCGGAGGTCTCTTCCACCCGGGATGGGCCGACGCCCCGGGATCTTGTCCGATCCGTATTGACGGGTACGCCGCAGTCAGGGAGTACTCCCCTCCGTACGGAAAACAGTACCCCATTCACCAAGGAAAGGTAAAGAGCTTGGTAAAGGAAAACCCAAACTAGCTGGTCAGGCGAGTTTACGAGTACTTGGGACGGGCTGCCGCGACCTTGCTGAGCACATGGTGGAGCACCTCGCTGCCGGGGGGCACCAGCGACGGCTCGTACGTCCAGGCGTGACCGACCCAGGGGTCGGCGAGGTGGTCGTCGGGCACCGGGGTGAGTCGCATCAGTGAACGCCACAGCGGGTCGAGCAAAGGCCCGTAGGCGGCGGCGTCCTCGCGGTCGGCGACCATCAGCAGATGCACGCCGACGTCCGGCCCCTCGTCCGCGAGATACCGCAGACCGGTCACGGCCCGGTCGTCGAAGCCGTGCGGGAAGTCGTTCACGATCAGCAGTTGCCGGGCCGTGTCCAGATCGGGCGGCAACGACTCGGCCGCACCCCCGCGCAGCGCCATCTGCACCAGGTCGACGCGCCGGGTGAGGCGGTCCAGGACGTCCGCCACGCCCGCGGCACCGGTGGCGGGCGGAGCGGCGAGCACGCCGCTGCGCACCAGCGGCACGAGCGCCTGCGCCGCCGAACCGGCCGGGTCGATCACATGGACGCCGAACTCCCCCGCCGGATGCACGGCGAGCAGCCGGGTCGCGAGCGCCACCGCCGCCGCCATCGCGAGGGGCCGCACCTCATCCGGCTCGGTGACCGAGCCGTCGACGGCCGGCACGCGACCGCTGTCGATCCACAGGCCCCGCTCCAGCGGCAGCCGGACCAGCATCGGGATGCGCAGCGGCGCGCACTCGGGCAGGTGGAGATCGCCCAGGCGCACGGCCAACGGCTGCTCCGTCGGCACCCCGTAGCCGTGCCAGACCGGGTTGTCCCAGCGGGCGAACGCCGGCGGCAGGGCGGGCTCGACGACCTCGGCCTCGGCGGTGAGCTGGGCGAGGTCGCGGTCGAGGACCGCCTGTGCCTGGTCGACTATCTGCTCCCGCTTGGCGCGGGCCGCCTCGCGCGCCGCGTCGCCCGCCGAGCCGAGCCGGCTGCGCGGATCGGACAGGATCTGGTCGAGCTCCTTCTCCATGCGCGAGTCGGCGAAGTCGACGGCGCTGCGGTAGGCGGCCGTCGTACGGGCGAGGTCCTCGAACATGCCCCAGACCTGGTTGTACAGCCGCTCGTCCATGGACCATCCCACCGCGTCACCCGCGACCGGCGCGGAGGGCTGCCCCGACGGCGCGGGTGGCGCCTCGGGCGCGGGCGGTGGCGGAGCCGCGTGGCGGCGGGGGTGGGTGTAGTCGACGGGGCCGCCGGAGGGTTCGGAGGGCTGGGTACCCGCGGGTGGCGTCTGCCCGGCGTACGGGTGCGGGGGCCGGGGTGGTGCGGCCTCGGGGGCGCCCTGAGGTGGCGGGCCGGGCCGGTCGAGGCCGGGTGCGGAAGCCGCTGCCTGCCGGGAAAGGTCCCCGTCCGCCGTACGCGGCGGAGGTGCCGGTACCGAACGGGCCAGGCCTCGCGCCACCGCCTCCTGGATGCCGGCCGCGAGTTCGTCGGCCTGGGGCACCCCCTGGTCGGCGAGGAGCGCGGCGAGGCCGCCCGCGTAGCCCTGGCCGACAGCGCGTACCTTCCAGGCGCCCTGCCTGCGGTACAGCTCCAGGGCGACGACGGCCGATTCGGCGTCCAGGCCGGTGATCGTGTAGCGCGCGACCTCGGTGCCGTCGAGGGTGGTGACCGCGACGGAGGGGGCGGCGAAGGCGCCGAAGCGGAGCGGGCCCCCCGGCCCCGAGGGCAGGGCGAGCAGCACGTCGACGCGGTGCACGGCCTCGGGCATGGCGGCCAGGTCCACCGCGAGGCGGTGCTCGGCGGCCGCCTGGCGGGAGACCTCCAGGCCGGGCAGGGTGGGGGCGCCCGGGTGGACCACCCACTCGACGCCGCGCGCCTTGCCGTTCTCGTCGCTGAGCGTCGCCCCGGCCACGACCGGCATCCCGGCCGTGATCCGGATCTCCAGCCGGACCTGCGAGAGCGGGTGGTTCTGGCCCCGCACCAGCTCGGCCGTCATCGCCTGCGTCCCCCCGTGTCGTGTGTCGTGCGCCGTACCGGCGGGCCTACAGGTGCGGCAGGATGGCCGGCATCAGATCCTGGAAGGTGCGGCCGTTGGCCGGAGACCCCAGGGCGGTCATCGTCCAACCGGTGCCCACGCGGTGGACCTTGGCCATGATCTGGGCGGTGTACGCCCCGCCGCCCGCCAGCGTGTAGCGGGCCAGTTCCTGGCCGGTGGCCTCGTCGACCAGGCGGCAGAACGCGTTCTGCACCTCCTGGAAGGTCTGGCCGGTGAAGGAGTTGACGGTGAAGACGATCTGGTCGATGTGGACCGGGACGCGCTGCAGGTCGACCAGGATGGCCTCGTCGTCGCCGCCCTGGCCCACGCCTCCCACCAGGTTGTCGCCGGTGTGCCGCACCGAGCCGTCGTCGCTGACCAGGTGACGGAAGAACACCACGTCGACGGGCTGCTTGTCGGCGAACAGCACCGCGGAGGCGTCCAGGTCGATCTCCCGGGTGCGCGAACCGAACAGACCGCGTCGGGGAGCCGCCTGCCAGCCGAGACCCATCCGGACCGCGGACAGGCTGCCCCCGTCTTTCTTCTCCAGGCTGATGGCCTGACCCTTGGTCATGTTGACGGTCACGGCTGATTTCCCTTCTCGGACTTCCCCTGTTGCCGCGGACTGCGCGGTTGACCAAGACCCTACGCAGGGGCACTGACAGTGCCGAGCCCCGACCCGCGCTTTGTGTCGGTGTTGCAACACTCTGCGCGGATGCCGGGGCCCGGTAAGGCGGCCGGGCTCAGGCCAGACCCGCCTCCCTCATCTGGCGCAGTTCCTTCTTCATCTCTGAGACCTCGTCACGCAGCCGGGCCGCGATCTCGAACTGCAGGTCCGCGGCGGCGGCACGCATGCGCTCGGTCATCTCCTCGATCTGCTCCGCGAGTTCGGCCGCGGGACGGTCCGTGGGCACCGTGTCCTTGGCCTTGCCCTTGGCGGACTTGGCGGCCTTCGCGCCCTTGGCCGCCTTGTCGCCGAGCGACGGCACCGGGGCCTTGGCCCCCTTGCCGTCCTTCAGCTTGCGGTAGCCGGAGCCGAGCAGCTGCTCGGTGTCGACCTCCTCGCGGGCGATCTGCGCGACGATGTCGTTGATCTTCTTGCGCAGCGGCTGCGGGTCGATACCGTTGGCCTTGTTGTAGGCGACCTGCTTCTCCCGGCGGCGGTTGGTCTCGTCGATGGCCCGCTCCATCGCCGGGGTGATCTTGTCGGCGTACATATGGACCTGGCCGGAGACGTTGCGCGCCGCGCGGCCGATGGTCTGGATCAGCGAGGTGCCCGACCGCAGGAAGCCCTCCTTGTCGGCGTCCAGGATGGCCACCAGGGACACCTCGGGCAGGTCGAGGCCCTCCCGCAGGAGGTTGATGCCGACCAGGACGTCGAACTCACCCGAGCGCAGCTCGCGCAGCAGCTCGACGCGGCGCAGCGTGTCGACGTCGCTGTGCAGATAGCGCACCTGGATGCCGAGTTCCAGGAAGTAGTCCGTGAGGTCCTCGGCCATCTTCTTGGTGAGCGTGGTGACCAGGACGCGCTCGTCCTTCTCGGTGCGCGAGCGGATCTCGTGCACCAGGTCGTCGATCTGCCCCTCGGTCGGCTTGACGACGACCTCCGGGTCGACCAGGCCGGTGGGGCGGATGATCTGCTCGACCACGCCGTCCCCGCGCGAGAGCTCGTACTTGCCCGGGGTCGCCGACAGGTAGACCGTCTGGCCGATCCGCTCCTGGAACTCCTCCCACTTCAGGGGGCGGTTGTCCAGGGCGGAGGGCAGCCGGAAGCCGTGGTCGACGAGGGTGCGCTTGCGAGAGGCGTCGCCCTCGTACATGGCGCCGATCTGCGGGACCGTGACGTGCGACTCGTCGATGACGAGCAGGAAGTCGTCCGGGAAGTAGTCGAGCAGGGTGTTGGGCGGGGAGCCGGGCAAGCGGCCGTCGAAGTGCATCGAGTAGTTCTCCACGCCGGAGCAGCTGCCGATCTGGCGGAGCATCTCGATGTCGTACGTCGTGCGCATCCTCAGGCGCTGGGCCTCCAGGAGCTTGCCCTGCTTCTCCAGTTCGGCCAGGCGCTCCCCCAGCTCCTTCTCGATGTCGTTGACGGCCCGCTCCATGCGCTCGGGGCCGGCGACGTAGTGGGAGGCCGGGAAGACGTAGAGCTGCTGGTCGTCGCTGATGATCTCGCCGGTGAGCGGGTGGAGCGTGGAGAGCGCCTCGATCTCGTCGCCGAACATCTCGATGCGGACGGCCAGCTCCTCGTACACCGGGAAGATCTCGATGGTGTCGCCGCGGACCCGGAAGGTGCCGCGGCTGAACGCCATGTCGTTGCGCGTGTACTGGATGTCGACGAAGCGGCGCAGCAGCTCGTCCCGGTCGAGCTCGTCGCCGACCCTGAGGGGGACCATCCGGTCCACGTACTCCTGCGGAGTGCCCAGGCCGTAGATGCAGGAGACCGAGGCGACCACGACGACGTCGCGGCGGGTGAGCAGCGAGTTGGTCGCCGAGTGGCGCAGGCGCTCGACCTCCTCGTTGATCGAGGAGTCCTTCTCGATGTAGGTGTCCGACTGCGGGACGTATGCCTCGGGCTGGTAGTAGTCGTAGTACGAGACGAAGTACTCGACGGCGTTGTTCGGGAGCAGCTCACGGAACTCGTTGGCCAGCTGGGCGGCCAGCGTCTTGTTGGGTGCCATGACGAGCGTGGGGCGCTGGAGCTTCTCGATCATCCACGCGGTGGTGGCGGACTTGCCGGTGCCGGTCGCGCCGAGGAGGACGACGTCCTTCTCACCGGCCTCGATGCGTCGGGCCAGCTCGGCGATGGCCGCCGGCTGGTCGCCGCTGGGCTGGTACGGGCTGACGACCTCGAAGGGCGCCACCGTGCGTTCGATGTGGGAAACGGGCCGCATGGAGTCAACCGTACGACCCCGCACTGACAACCGGTCCTGATCAGCGGTTCTGCGGGGTGCGCGAGCTGCGGTGGCCCTGCGGGCGGGCCGGGCGCGGCGCCGGGCGGCGGCCCGGGTGGTGGGCCATGGCGCCGGCCGGGACACCCGGCTTGTGCTCGGCGCGGCTCCAGTCGGGCTTGCCCATGACCATCAGCGGGTCGAACATCACGACGACGCCCGCGAGCAGGAGGAAGGCGAGGGGGCCGATCAGCATGGGGGCGAGCAGGGTGGCGGCCGAGTCGCCCGCGGTGGTCGCGGCGGTGCCGTGCAGATGGACGCTGAGGGCGGCCATGCCGGTGTAGTGCATGCCGCTGACGGCGAGCCCCATGACGAGGCTCGCGCCCACGCTCCACAGGAAGCCCCGCACCTGTCCGGCCGCCCACAGGGCGGCGGTGGCGGCCACGACCGCTATGACGACCGACGCGGCGACGGTGAGCGTGTTGTACTCGAGCTTGCCGTTGAGGCGCATGCCCGCCATGCCGAGGTAGTGCATCGAGGCGACGCCCAGGCCGGTGATCGTGCCGCCGGTGAACAGGGCCGTGCCGGCGGCGCCCCGGTAGCCGACGATGAAGATCCCGACGCCGACCATGACGATGGCGAGTGCGAGGCTCGCGTACGTGGTCGGTTTGTCGTAGTGGACCGGCGTCTCCTTGACCGTGAAGCCCATCATCGCGACGAAGTGCATGGTCCATATGCCGGAGCCGATCGCGGCCGAGCCGAGGGCGAGCCAGGCGGGGCGCCAGGAGTGGGCCACCAGCATCGACCGTGTGGTGCAGCGCAGGCCGAGGGCACCGCCCAGGCAGGCCATCAGATAGGCCACCAACGGGGTCACGACCCCGTAGCTGAAACCGTCGACCGTGCCTTGCATGCGCGACTGCCCTTCCGCCCTGTTGCGTCCCGGAATATCTGACAAGCGCCCCCCGGCCCAGGACCGCTCCAGCGGTCAAGGCCGTCGCAGAGAGTATGACTCCCCCCGGAATGGTCGAACGATTTTCCGGCAAAGAAACACACCCCTGACCCACTTGTGCGGCAGCAGTGTGCGGACTTGGACAACTCCATTCAATTTGTGGCCATCGCACACCCCGCTCCCGTTGACCCTCCGATGTCACTCTGGTGCTGTCCGTGATTGCCCGCACCGCTCGACGTGAGGAGTACGCATGCACGCACGCGTAGTCGCCGCCACGACGGCCGCACTCCTGGGGACGGCCGCCCTGCTGTCTCCCACATCCCACGCCCGGACGGACGATCCCGGCGGGCGGCCACAGGTCATCGCCCACCGGGGCGCCTCCGCCTACGCGCCGGAGAACACCCTGCCCGCCATCGACAAGGCGGCCTGCCTGGGCTTCTCCTGGGTCGAGAACGACGTCCAGCGCACCAAGGACGGCGAGCTCGTCGTCATCCACGACGACAGCCTCGAACGCACCACGGACGTCGAGGACGTCTTCCCCGGCCGGGCGCCCTGGAAGGTGAAGGACTTCACGGCCGCCGAGATCGCCCGCCTGGACGCGGGCGGCTGGTTCGGCCCCGCCTACGCGGGCACCCGCGTGCCGACACTGAAGCAGTACATGCGCCGCGTCGAGCACAACCACCAGAAGCTGCTCCTGGAGATCAAGAACCCCGAGCTCTACCCGGGCATCGAGCGGCAGACCCTGAAGCTCCTCGGCAACGAGGGCTGGCTGGACGACCGGCACCTCGGGCGGCTGATCGTGCAGAGCTTCAGCGCGGACAGCCTGCGGATCGTCCACGACCTGAAGCCCGCTCTGACGACCGGCTTCCTCGGCAGGCCGTCGGCGGCCGGGCTGCGGCAGTACGCGGGCTTCACCGACCTGATCAATCCGTCGTACGGATCGCTCTCCACCGACTACGTCGCCGCCGTGCACGCGCTCGACGGACCGCACGGCAGGCCCATGGGTGTCTTCGCCTGGACCGTGGACGACGCGGCCACGGCCCGGACCGTGGCCCACTACGGCGTCGACGGCGTCATCACGAACAAGCCCGATGTGGTGCGGGCGGCGCTGAACGGATCATGAGCCGCGCCCGGCGGTCCGGCGTTGTCAGTGGCGAGCCGTACGGTGGGGCACATGGACAGCCACGGGCAGTACGAGCAGCGGGTGGTGTGGGCCGTCGTCGGTACCGACATCGGTCCGCTGCTGTTGGCGGCGACCGGCGACGGCCTGGTCAACGTCGTCTTCCACGCCACCGACACGGTGCGCGAGCGGGCGCTGGAGCGGCTCGCGGCCCGGCTGGGCACCGAGCCGGTCGAGGCGCCCGGCTCGCCGCTGCTGGCCGAGGCGATACGCCAGTTCCGGGCCTACTTCGCGGGTGAGCGGCACGACTTCGAGCTGCCGCTGGACTGGTCGCTGATCTCCGGCTTCAACCGGCAGGTCCTGCGCGAACTGGCCGCGGCCGTCCCGTACGGCACGGTCGTGGGGTACGGCGACCTGGCCGGACGGGTGGGCCAGCCGGGCGCGGCGCAGGCGGTGGGCGCGGCGATGGGCGCCAATCCGCTGCCGGTCGTCGTGCCGTGCCACCGGGTGGTCGAGAGCGACGGCGGCATCGGCGGGTTCGGGGGCGGGCTGGAGGCCAAGCGGAAGCTGCTCGCCCTGGAGGGCGTCCTGCCCGAGCCGCTGTTCTGACGGCCGGGCGGCCGGTCACCCGTAGTGCCGGGCCTCGAAGACGTTGCCGTCGGGGTCGCGGAAGTAGAAGCTGCGCCTGGCCTCGCCGCGGGCGCCGTAGGAGTCGTGCGCGATCCCGGACACCGGGACGCCGTGCTCTTCGAGGCGGGCCCGGAGCGCGTCGAACGCGTCGGACGGCAGGGAGAGGCAGACGTGGTTGACGGGATGGCCCGCGCTGTCGGCGGAGCCGGGGAGCATGTTCATGCGCTCCGCGAGGCTGCGGGGCGCGAGGTCCAGGATCGTCTCCTCGTTGACCCGCACGGAGGGGAACGACACCGTGCCCGCGGTGAACTCGGCGAGCCTGAGGGGCTCCAGCCCGACCGTCTTCTCGTAGAAGTCGGCCGCGGCAACCGGGTCGCTCACCCACAGGACGACATGGTCGAGACGTGTGGTGTTGTCGGTCATACGGCCAAGGCTGGTGGCGGCCACCACAGGCCGCAAGCGTTTATCCGGGGGCACGACCCGCCAGAGATGAGGGGGGAACGGACTGACAGGAGGCAGGCACGTGGTGCTGGTGGTGTCCGAGGAAGTACGTGAGGCGATCGACGCGCGTCGACCCGTGGTGGCGCTGGAGTCCACGATCATCGCGCACGGGCTGCCACGCCCGCGCAACCTGCAGGTGGCCCGGGAGCTGGAACAGGTGGTACGGCAGGAGGGCGCCGTACCCGCCACGATCGCCGTGCTGGACGGGCGGCCCCATGTCGGCCTCGACAAGGAGCAGTTGGAGCGGGTCGCCAACGAGGACGGCATCCGCAAACTGGGCCACCGCGACCTGCCGCTCGCGGTGGCGGCGGGAGCGAGCGGGGCGACCACGGTGTCGGCGACCGCGCTGCTGGCGGCACTGGCGGGGGTCCGGGTGTTCGCGACGGGCGGGCTGGGCGGTGTGCACCGCGAGTGGACGGTGACGCAGGACGAGTCCGCGGACCTGGGTCTGCTGGCGCGGACGCGGATCACGGTGGTGTGCGCGGGGGTGAAATCGATCCTGGACGTGCCTGCCACCCTGCAGCGCCTGGAGACGCTGGGCGTCGCCGTCGCCGGATACGGCACGGACCGCTTCCCCGGCTTCTACCTCTCCGACTCCGGGCACCCCGTCGACTGGACGCTGGACACTCCGGAGCAGGTGGCGGAGGTCATGCGGGCCCAGGACGGCCTCGGCGTTCCGGAGTCGGCGCTGATCGTCGCCAACCCTGTCCCGGAGGAGGAACAGCTCGATCCGGCTCTGCACGCGCGCGTGCTCGCGGACGCGCTGCAGGCGTGCGAGGAGGAGGGCGTCACCGGCCAGGCGGTCACACCGTTCCTGCTCGACTACCTGGTCCGGCACACGGACGGGGCCTCGCTGAGCGCCAACCTCGCGGCCGTGCGCGGCAACGTACGGCTGGCGGCGCGGATCGCGGCGGCCCGGGCGCGGGGGTGAGGACGGACGCCGGGGCGGCGCCGGGGCCGGGGGCCGGGGCGAGCGGGAGCGGGGCGCTGCTGGTCGTCGGAGACGTGGTCACCGATGTCGTCGCCCGGCATCGAGGGCCGCTCGCCGCCGGCACCGACACGGCCGCCGCGATCCGGACGTTGCCGGGTGGCGCGGGAGCCAACGTGGCCTGCTGGGCGGCCCACACCGGCTGTGCGGAGGTACGGCTGCTGGGGCGGGTCGGCGCGGACGCGGCGGCGTGGCACGAGCGGGAGCTGGTCGCCGCCGGAGTGCGGCCCCGGCTCGTGGTCGACCCGGAGGCGGCTACCGGGACGGTGGTCTGTCTGGTCGACACGGGGGCCTCGGCCGAGCGCACGTTCCTCACGGACAGCGGCGCGTCGTTGCGGCTGGAACCCGCCGACTGGTCCGAGGCGTTGCTCGACGGGGTCGCCCGGCTGCATCTGTCGGGCTATCTGCTGTTCTCGGAGCCGAGCCGTGCCCTGGCGGCGGTGGCCCTGGAGGCGGCACGCGCGCGCGGGGTTCCGGTGAGCCTGGATCCGGCGTCGGCGGGTTTCCTCGCGGAGCTGGGGGTGGACCGGTTCCTGGCCTTCGCCGAGCGGGTGGACGTGCTGCTGCCCAGCAGGGACGAGGCGGGGCTGCTCACCGGGTTGCCGGATCCGGTGGACGCGGCGGCCAAGCTGAGCCGTCAAGTCCCGCTGGTGGTGGCCAAGGGGGGCGCGGACGGTGCGCTGGTGGCCCGCTCCGGTGCCGTGCTCGCCCGTGTCCCCGCCGTGCCGGCGGTGCCGAGGGACACCACGGGCGCCGGCGACGCGTTCACCGGCGCCTTCCTCGCCGCTCTCGTCGCGGGCGCGGATCCCGAGGCGGCCGCGGCCGTGGGCTGCCGGGCGGGTGCGCGGGCGGTGGAACGGGTGGGCGGCAGACCGCCGGTACCCGGGTGACGGCACCGGTCCGGCGCGACCCACGCCTGGGGGCGGGCCTCTCGCGTGTGGCGCAGCCCTGCGCCTTCCGCCCCCACGCCGAGATCATCGGCGCCGTGGCCAGGTCCATGGTGCCGGAGCGACGTTGGACAGGTGCCGGTCGATCTCCTCGTCGGTGGCCGGCCCCGCGGCCACGAGCCGGCCGCGGATCTGACGGACGGTGGCGGATTCCAAGGCCGCGCAGGCGGGCGGGGTGACGGGGAAGTAGGCCTCGGCCGCCACGTCGCGCAGCCCGGCCTCGCGGAGCAGGCGCGGGAGCTTGCGGCCGTACGACAGGTCGGCGCCGCGGTCGGCGAGCAGGGTGCGGAAGCCGCGCCGCAGCCGGTTGGCGAGTTGCTGCTCCGGGCCGTACTCGTCGGGGCAGAGCAGGGGCTGCAGGGCCGGATCGGCGTCCTCGATCAGGAGCCGGCCGCCGGGCCGCAGCGCCTCGACCATCGACCACAACGCCCTTTCCCGGTCGGGCACGTGGACCAGGACGAGCCGGGCGTGCACCAGGTCGAAGCCCTCCCCCGGCGGCTCCTGCGCGCCGACGTCGTGGACGCGCGCCTCCACCGGCGGACGGGCGGCCTCGGCGACCTGCGAGATGTCGATGAGCGCTGCCCCGCCTCGGCCTGCCGGTTGTCGAGGAGGTACCCGTCGGAGCGCGTCATGCCACGATCCTCCCAGTTGCCCCGCATGTCCAGAACCAACCCCCTGTCCACAGCCGGGAACAAAGCGGAATCCTCCGTTTCCACAGCCTTACCCGCAGCTCGCACGGGACTGGCAAACTGGCCGGGCAAGACGCGGTGGCGTTAGGCGAGGAGATCCACGCAAGGAGATCCAGATGTCCATGGCAGGGAATCTGCGGAAGGTCAGGGACCTCGGCAGGGTCGGTGGTCTGCGCAAGGTGGCGCGGCTGGCCAGGCGGCGGCCGAAGGTCGACCTGAGCCATCCCGCGCGCTCCCCGCTGGGCTCCTCGGTGGTGAACTGTGTGACCTACCGCGACGGCGTCCGGGCCCCCGAGGACGGCGACCTGGTGGACACCCTGGAGCGGGTGCGCAAGACCGGCGACGGATTCGTCTGGCTGGGGCTGCACGAGCCGACGGACCGGGAGTTCGCGGGCATCGCCGAGCTCTTCGATCTGCACCCGCTGGCGGTCGAGGACGCCGTCGAGGCCCATCAGCGGCCGAAGCTGGAGCGGTACGACGAGACGCTGTTCGCGGTGTTCAAGACGGTGTGCTACGTCGAGCACGAGCAGCTGACGGCGACGAGCGAGGTGGTGGACACCGGGGAGATCATGGTGTTCGTCGGCCATGACTTCGTGATCACGGTACGGCACGGGCGGCACGGCTCGCTGGGCCCGCTGCGGGAGGAGCTGGAGTCGGATCCGCAGCAGCTCGCCAAGGGGCCTGCGGCCGTGCTGCACGCGATCGCGGACCATGTGGTCGACGACTATCTGACCGTCACCGACTCGGTGCAGGCCGACATCGACCAGGTCGAGACGGACGTGTTCGCGGAGAACGGCGCGCGGGTGGATCCGGGGCGCATCTACCAGCTGAAGCGTGAACTCCTCGAACTGAAGCGGGCCGTGGCGCCCCTCGGCCGCCCGATAGAGGATCTCGCGACCCGGCCGATACGGGTGGTCGCCCCAGAGATACAGGCCTACTTCCGGGACGTCCTGGACCATCTGATGCGGGCCAAGGAACAGATCGCGTCCTTCGACGAACTGCTCAACTCCATTTTGCAGGCGCACCTCGCGCAGGTGACGGTCGCGCAGAACGAGGACATGCGGAAGATCACGGCCTGGGCGGCGGTGATCGCCGTACCGACGATGGTGTGCGGTGTGTACGGCATGAACTTCGATCACATGCCGGAGCTGCACTGGCGGTTCGGCTATCCGCTCGTCATAGGCGTGATATCCGTCGCGTGTCTGGTGCTGTACCGCGGATTCAGGCGCAACGGCTGGCTCTGACACCGGCCGGCGGGCCGGTGTCCGGGTCTCAGGCCGAGAAGGCCACGACCTTCCGCGGGGTGATCCTGATGATCACGCGAGCCTCGTCGTCCTTCTCCGCGGGCGGGTCGATGCCGAGGTACTTGTGCGACAGCTCGTACGGCAGCCGCTTGGGCTCGTCGGGGAGGATTTCGGCGGTGCCGCGGATCTCGGCCGAGTTGTAGGGGTTGGCCAGGTCGAAGACCGAGAGGCTGATGCGGGGGTCGCGGCGGAGGTTGCGCACCTTCCGGCGTCCGTCGACGGAGGAGAAGAGCACGGTGTCGCCCTCGCGTTTGATCCAGACCACCGAGTTCTGCGGTGCGCCGTCGGGGCCGAGCGTGGCGACGCTGGCGAAGTTCCTGCCGTCGAGGAGGGCGCGAACGGAGTCGTCGAAGGAGAGGTGATCGTCCGTGGAGATCGTCATGACGCCACCCTATCTAAATGCACATGCATATAAAAGTTCTTGGCGGGATCACCTGTGCCGGTGTCAGCCGTTCCACGCCGGGTGCCGGGGGTCGTCGGCGCGCACCAGGACGTCGGCCGTCTCGGCGGGGCCGGTCTCGGCCGCGTAGCGCTCGAAGGCGGGGAGCGTCCAGTGGTCGGACTCGGGGGTACGGCGGCGCAGGGCGGCCGGGGAGAGGAGAAGGTGGACCGTCAGGTCGAAGGGGAACCAGTGCCGCAGGAGGAGCGGGCCGTGCAGCAGGAGGAGGCCGCCGGGCGGGAGTTGGACATGCGGGCTGCGGGTGGCGCGGTCGGTGACCGGGTCCCACAGGTCGGGCAGGACACGGCCGCTCCCGCCGGGTTCGAGCGGGCCGAAGACCTCGCGCCACAGGGCGCCGGTGTCGAACCAGCCGTTGTAATACGACTCCACGTCCCGTCGGCCGTACTCCAGCCGGAGTGAGGCGGGGCGCAGGAAGCCCTCGGTCCCCACGACCAGCGAGGGGCGACCGCGCACCCGCAGCGCCTGAGCGACGCGCTCGGCGAGGTCCCCGGGCCGGGCAGCCGGGGCCCCGTCGAAGGCGACGCGGGCCCAGGAGCCGCCGTCCGCGGGCTTCAGCTCGGCCAGCCGCCCGGCGAGCAGCTCACCGAGCCGGTCCCAAGTGATCGCTTCGAGTCGCACAGGGCCCATGATGCCGCGCGGCCGGGGCGAGCGACGTGCCGACCCGGACCACCAGGGGAAGGAACCGGTCATGGCACGGCCAATTCCTCCCCCGTTCCCCGGACTTGTCGTCGTCCAGCCCTTGCGGCGCAAGCACTGCGCCGGGTGCCGGCGCGGGCCGGTGCCGCTGCTCGTGCTGGAGGAGGGCGTGCCGCGCTGCCTCGACTGCGCCGACCTCGGACATTTGGTGTTCCTGCCGCGCGGCGACACCGCGCTGACGCGCAGATCGCGTGAGGAGAGCACGCTGTCGGCGGTGGTGGTGCGCTTCAACCGGCGTAAAAGCCGGTACGAGCGGCAGGGCGTCCTCGTGGAGGAGGGGGCGCTGGCCCGGGCCGAGGAGCGGTGTCTGGCGGACGCGGAGGCGCGGCGGCGGCGCCGGGCACGGGACGCGCGGCGCCGGGCGGCTCAGGACACGCGGTTCGCGGAGGCCTTCGCGGTGGAGATCCGGCGGCTGTTTCCCGGATGTCCGGCCGAGCGGGCCCGGGCGATCGCCGCGCACGCGTCGGTGCGCGGCAGCGGACGGGTCGGGCGGAGCGCGGCCGGGCGGGCGCTGACCGAGAGCGCGGTGATCTCGGCGGTCGTGGCCTCCGTACGGCACCTGGACACGCCGTACGACCAGCTGCTGATGAGCGGGGTGCCGCGGCACGAGGCGCGGCGGCGGATCGCGGCGGCCGTGGAGACGGTGCTGCGGCGCTGGCGGACGGCGGGCATGGGCGTCGGGTGAGACCGGCGCTCCCACCCGCCCACGAGCTCCTCGGCCGTGCTTCCGCCTGGCCCGCGGGCATTCACTTGAGGTGACAGAAGACACGGGCGGCGACAACGGTCGCCCGGTTCGAGGCGGAAGGTGGTCACGGCATGATCGACGGGCCGTATCTGGTGCTGGTGGTGCTGGGTGTGCTGGGGACCGGGCTGATGGCCGGGGTCTTCTACGGGTTCTCGACGTTCGTGATGAGAGGGCTCGCCGCGCTGCCGCCCGCGCAGGGCGTCGCCGCGATGAACGCGATCAACGTGGCGGCGGTGACGCCGGCCTTCATGGGCCTCTTCGTGGGGTCGGCCGTGCTGTGCACCGTGATCGCCGTGGTGACCTTCGTCCTGTGGCCGGACGACGGCAGAGTGGAGCTGCTGCTGGGCAGCGCGCTGTACCTGTTCGGTTCGTTCGGGCTGACCATGGTCGCGAACGTGCCGCGCAACGAGACACTGCTGCGGCTGGATCCGGGCACCCCGGAGGCCGCCGCGTACTGGCCGACGTATGTGCGCGAGTGGACCTTCTGGAACCACCTCCGCCTGGCGGCCTCGGCCGCTGCCGCGCTGGTGTATCTGCTGGCCCTCACCTGAGGGGGGTCTCGGGGAATCCTGGCCGGCGCCTGAGGCGGGCCCAGGAGGGGCCCGGGAGAGGTCACGAGAAACCCGCGAGAAAGCGCTGTCCACCCCCTCTGCGGGCGGCGCGAAGCGGACGTAAAGTGGCCGAAAGAGTGTGCCGCCGATGACGCACGGCCCGTCCTACGCCTACGCAAGGAAGACGGCCATGGCCGATCCCAAGGGATTCATGACCACGCCCCGCGAGGAGTGGCCGCGCAGGCCGGTCCCGGAGCGGGTCCGGGACTGGGACGAGGTGTACGTCCCCGGTGCCCTGCTGCCCATCGTCAGCAAGCAGGCCGACCGCTGCATGGACTGCGGCATCCCGTTCTGCCACGACGCCTGCCCGCTGGGGAACCTCATCCCGGAGTGGAACGACTTGGTGTCGCGCGAGGACTGGCGGGCGGCGAGCGACCGGTTGCACGCCACGAACAACTTCCCGGAGTTCACCGGGCGGTTGTGTCCGGCGCCGTGCGAGTCGGGGTGCGTACTCGCGATCAACCAGCCGGCCGTCACCATCAAGAACGTCGAGTGCGCGATCGCCGACCGGGCCTGGGAGGAGGGTTTCGCGCCGCCCCGGCCGCCGGAGAGGCTGTCCGGGCGGACGGTCGCGGTGATCGGCTCCGGCCCGACGGGGCTCGCCGCGGCCCAGCAGCTGACCCGGGCCGGGCACACGGTCGCCGTGTACGAGAAGGACGACCGGATCGGGGGGCTGATGCGGTACGGAATCCCCGCGTTCAAGATGGAGAAGCGGCATCTGGAGCGGCGGCTTGAGCAGATGCGCGCCGAGGGCACCAAGTTCCGTACCTCGACGGCGGTCGGCAGGGACGTGGACGCTGCCGAGCTGCGCACGCGGTACGACGCCGTCGTCATCGCCACGGGAGCCACCGCCTGGCGGGAACTGGACGTGCCGGGGCGGGAGCTGGCCGGGATACACCAGGCGATGGAGTACCTGCCGCTGTCCAACCGGGTGTGCGAGGGCGACCTGGCGGTGTCGCCGCTGTCGGCCGCCGGGAAGCACGTCGTGATCGTGGGCGGCGGCGACACGGGCGCCGACTGTCTGGGCACGGCGGTGCGGGAAGGGGCCGCGTCCGTCACCCAGCTGGACATCTACGCCCAGCCGGGCGCCGAGCGCGACGAGGACGCCGAGCCCTGGCCGACGTACCCGAAGATCTACCGGCTGTCGGCCGCGCACGAGGAGGCGCGCGACCTGGAGACCGCGCCGGCGGCGGACGCCGACGCGCGCCTGTTCGCGGCGTCGACGCTGTGCTTCACCGGCGACGCGGACGGGCATGTGCGGTCGCTGCACCTGGTCGAGGTGGACGCGGGACGCCGCCCGCTGCCCGGTACCGGGCGGGACATCCCCGCCGACCTCGTCCTGCTCGCGCTCGGCTTCTCCGGTCCCGACCGCGGGGACGGGCTCGTCGACCAGCTGGGACTGACGCTCCAGCCGCGCGGCACGGTCGCCCGGGACGCCGGCTTCGCGACCAACGTCCCCGGCGTGTTCGCCGCCGGGGACGCCGCGCGCGGGCAGTCGCTCATCGTGTGGGCGATCGCGGAGGGGCGGGCGGTGGCGGCGGCCGTCGACCGTCATCTGACGGGGAGTTCGCGGCTGCCGGCGCCGATAGGGCCGTACGACCGGCCCATGAGGGTGTGAACCGTCGTCCCGGGCGTCAGCGGCGCCGCTCGTCCGTCCCCGCCACCTTGGCCGTCGACAGGGCCACCCGGTTCCACGTGTTGATCGCGAAGATCAGGGCCAGCACATGGGCCAGTTCGGTCTCGTCGAAGCGGGCCGCCGCCTCGGCGTAGACCTCGTCGGGGACTCCGCCGTCGGCGACCAGGGTGACCGCATCCGTGAGGGCGAGCGCGGCCTGTTCCCGCTCGGTGAAGAAGTGGCGGGCCTCGCGCCACACGGCGACCATGTGCAGCCGGTCCTCGCTCTCACCGGCCTTGCGGGCGTCACCCGTGTGCATGTGCAGGCAATAGGCGCAGTGGTTGAGGTGCGAGCTGCGGATCTGGATCAGCTCGACCAGGGCGGGGTCGAGGCCCTCGCGGGCGGCGGCGTCGAAGCCGACGAGGGCGCGGAAGGCCTTCGGGGCGGACTTCGCGAAGTCGAGGCGGGTGTGGACCGTGTGGCTCGTGTTCGTCGTCATGTCCTTCAACCTACGGGCCGCAAAGACCGGCTGTAGGGTGCATTTCCATGGCGGAATCGTGGGTCAATCTCGCGGAGCGGATCGGTGCCGACCTGCACCTGGACCTGCAGGCGGAGCTGTCCGGGCCGGGCGGGCGGCGGGCGGCGCTGATCCGGGCGCTGCGCGAGGCCGTGCGCGGCGGCCGGCTGGCTCCGGGCACCCGGCTGCCGCCGTACCGCTCGCTCGCCGCCGACCTGGGCGTCGCCCGCAACACGGTCGCCGACGCGTACGCGGAACTCGTCGCCGAGGGCTGGCTGACCGCCCGTCAGGGCTCGGGCACCCGGGTCGCGGACCGGGCCGAGCCGTTGCGGCGGGCCGTACGGACGCCGAAGAAGGCGCCCGTACGCGCGCGTGGGCCCCGGCACGACCTGCGGCAGGGCACGCCGGACGCGTCCGCGTTCCCGCGGGCGGCCTGGAGCGCGTCGTACCGGCGGGCCCTGCAGACGGCGCCCGCCGAGGCGTTCGGGCCGGGCGACCCCGCCGGACGCCTCGAACTGCGGGTGGCGCTCACGGAGTACCTGGCACGCGCGCGTGGCGTGCGCACCGAGCCGGACCGGATCGTGATCTGCTCCGGCTTCGCCCACGCGCTGCGGCTGCTGTTCGGCCAGGGCGGCGGTGGGGTGCTGCGCGGTCCGCTGGCGGTGGAGGCGTACGGCCTGGGCTTCCACCGGGAGGTGCTCGCGACGGCCGGAGCACGGACCATGCCGCTCCCCCTCGACGAACACGGCGCGCGGGTGGACCGGCTGGGGCGGGAGCGGGCCGTGCTGCTCACGCCCGCGCACCAGTTCCCCACCGGCGGGCCGCTGCACCCGGAGCGCCGGGCGGCCGTGATCGACTGGGCACGCGCGCGTGGCGGAGTGGTCCTGGAGGACGACTACGACGGGGAGTTCCGGTACGACCGCAAGCCGGTCGGGGCGCTCCAGGGCCTCGACCCGGAGCGGGTGATCCACATCGGGTCGGTCAGCAAGAGCCTGTCGCCCGCGCTGCGGCTGGGGTGGATGGTGCTGCCGGAGCGGTATGTCGGCGCCGTGCTCGCGGCCAAGGGCGAGCGCGAGGCGTGGGCGAGCGTCCCGGACCAGCTGGCACTGGCCGACTTCGTCGTCTCGGGGTCGTACGACCGCCATGTGCGGCGCATGCGGCAGCGCTACCGGCGCCGCCGTGACCGGCTCGTCGCGGCCCTCGCGGCGCACGCCCCGCACATCGGGGTCACCGGCATCGCGGCCGGGCTGCACGCGGTGCTCCGGCTCCCGCCCGGCACCGAACGGTCGGCCGTCAAGGCGGCCTCCTGGCACGGGGTGGCCCTCGACGGACTCGCCGCGTTCCGGCACCCGGAGACGGACATGGCCGCCCGGGACGGACTGGTCGTGGGGTACGCGACGCCGCCGGAACACGCGTACACGGCGGCGGTGGACGCGCTGTGCGCCGTACTGCCGCCGCCGTGACCCGAGGCCGGGGCAGCTGCCCGAGGGCAGTTCGGCCAGCAGCCGGTCGACCAGCTCGTGCGCGCCGTCCTCGTCGGAGACGAAGTAGGGCCGCCGCGTGCCGGTGCCGATGTCCAGGAACCGCCGTACGCCGTGCTGGGCGAGCCAGCGGGTGGCGCGGTGCATGAACGCGCGGACTGGATGATCAAGTTCGTACCAAGATTCCGGACCAAGATTCCGGACCAAGGTTCCGTACCAAGGTTCTGAAGATTCCGTGCCAAAGTCTCGTACCAGGAGAGGGAAGTTGAGCAAGAAACATAGTCAACAGGGGTCAGGACAGTAGGAAATCGGCCTCCCCCGCCTTGGCGCCCTCGATGAAGGCGGTCATCTCGTCCGTGGTGTAGATCAGCGCGGGACCGTCAGGGTCGGTCGACTGGCGCACGGCGATCCGGCCGTCGGCGAGCTTCATCGCTTCCAGGCAGTTGCCGCCGTTGCCGCCGCTCCAGGGCTTGTGCCACCCTTCGCTGCCCAGCTCCCGCGCGGGCATGCCGTTGTAGACGCGACTGCGCGGCTTGATGCGATCCATTCACAGCTCCTTGCGGAGATCCCGGAGGATCTCCTTCGTGCGTTGTGCAGTAGCGGCCTGCGCCGCCATGCGGTCCATGACCTCGAGGTGGGTCGCCACCTCGGTGCGCGCGTCCAGGTAGACCGCGCCGGTCAGGTACTCGCTGTAGACCATGTCCGGCAGTTCGGGCATGGCGAATCGGAACAGCACGAAGGGCCCGTACGTGCCGGGGTGCGGCCCGTTGGCGAACGGGGCGACCTGGAGCGTCACATGGGGCAGCTTCGTGACCTCGAGCAGTTTGTCGATCTGCGCGCGCATCACCTCCGGGCCGCCGACCGGGCGGCGCAGCGCCGTCTCGTCCATCACGGCCCAGAGGCGGGGCGCGTCGGAACGGGTGAGCAGTTGCTGGCGTTCCATGCGCAGCGCGACATGCCGCTCGATGTCCTCGGGGCTGGTCTGGCCGATGGCGCCCGACTTCAGCACCCCGCGCGCGTAGTCCTCGGTCTGGAACAGACCGGGCACGAAGTGCGGTTCGTACGACCGGATGAGGCTTGCCGCGCCCTCCAGGCTGACGTACATCGAGAACCAGCCCGGCAGGATGTCGTGGAACCGCTGCCACCATCCGGGTTTGTTGGCGTCCTCGGCCAGTTGTACGAAGGCCTCGGCCTCCTCGTCGCAGACGCCGTAGGCCTTCAGCAGCAGTTGGAGGTACGGGATCTTGAGGGCGACCTCGGCCATCTCCATCCGGCGGACGGTGGCGGGGGCCACGCGGAGGATGCGGGCGGCCTCCTCGCGCTTGAGGCCAGCGCGTTCCCGCAGGTCCAGCAGGCGTCTGCCGAGGACCACTTGTCCCACCGTGGGCGCGGACCGTGGTTCGCTCACGCCCCCACCTCCCTGGACGAATACGACTGATACGCGAATGAATGCTGACAGACCTACGGCGCCATTCGAAATCCCGTTCGAAGATCCTTGGATCCTCGACGATCCCAACTGGCGCCGCTCAACGTGCTGTTGCGAGCAGTGTGCCACGGGGTTTGACCGAGTCACACAGCACTCTGCAATTTTCAGAGTGACACTTGCCAAGTGTTCACGGCGGGGCGATAGTGGCAAGCGTGATTCCGTCCGCGCCCTTAGGAACAGACGCCGCCGCAGGCCGATTCGGCCTCGGTGCCGCTGCGGGAGTCGCCCCGGCCGGGGCCGCTGCCGAGCGCCGGTTCCGCTTCGAGCTGGCCGCACATCCGGGTTCGCCCGCCCAGGCGAGGCGCCTGGCGCGTGCCCGGCTGACCGGCTGGTCGGTCTGCGCGGACACCTGCGACACCGCGGCCCTGGTGATATCCGAGCTGGTCACCAACGCGATCGTGCACACCGCGAGCAGTCGCGTGGTGTGCGAGCTGCACGACCACGACGACATGGTGCGCATAGCCGTGCAGGACGAGGGCCGCGCGCCCGGCGAGCCCTGCCCGTCCCCGCAGCGGCCCGACGAGGAGCACGGGAGGGGATTGCTCCTCGTCGACGCCCTCTGCCGGGCCTGGGGTGCCCAGGAACACGGGCTGGGCCTGCTGGTCTGGGCCGAGTTGCCGCGCAAGGCCGACGCTCCGCGCGACGACACGGACGGACCGCGCAACGACCTGGGCTGGGGCGCCCGCTCCAAGCCGGCCCCGCCGCACGGCGCGGGTCACGGTTCCGGGCACGGCTCGGGGCACGGCTCGGGCGAGGAGGAGCAGGCGAAGGCCCGGCACGGCGGGGACGCGCTCGGGATGGTTCCGCGCGAGCGGGACCGGTCGTGGGGAAGGCCGTGACCGGCACCCCCGGCCCCGGCCAGGCCATCGGCCTGAACACCCTGGTGCGTCTGCGGCGCGAACAGGGCCCTTCGGGCGGCGCCCTGCGGCTGGCCGTGCCCGACGGCATGACCGCCCCGCTGGGCTGCGACGCCGTGGCCGTCCCGGCCCGCTTCGGGCCGGTGGTGGTGCCCCGGCTGCCACGCGTGGGATGCGTGTACACCGACGGGGCGCACTGGTGGTGGATCGTTCCGTCCGACTCCGACTACGCCCTGCCCTGGCCCGCCCCCGCCCGCTACGCCCCCGGTGCCCCGGTCCCCGAGGCCGCCCGCCTCATCCACCGGCCGGAGGGCACCCTTCCGTACACTCCGCCGATACCGCTCTACCTCGCGCTGTGCCGGGTGACGGGGACGACGCCGGACTGGTCGCGGGCAATGAGCGCGTAGCGCTGCCCGCTTCGGCGGGTTCCCCGGGTGAGGTCCGCCCGCTGCCCCCACCGCGTACGCCCCGCGCGCCCCCGCCCATGCGGCTCGCGCCCTGCCCCTCGGTCGTTCGCGCCGGAATAGTGGCCGTCGGTCATGACCCGGGGGAGGTTCACGGTGGGCAAGAGGCGCGGCTCGGCGGGGCCCGAGGTGTCCGAGTCGGAGCGGCTGCTGTTCGGGGGCCCCTTGCGCTACGACATGGGGTGGAACCAGCACCGGGACGCCTTCCTGGAGCTGGATTTCAAGGCCATGGTGACCCGGCTGCCCGGCATGCTGGCGTCCAGCTTCCGGCTGGCCCGCGAGGCCGACCGGAGGGCCGCGCGGACGGTGCTGGCCGCCGAGGCGGGCCGGGGTGCGGCCCAGGCGGTGAGCCTGCTGGCGGTGAACAGCGTGCTGGGCCGGCTGATCGGGGCCGGCTCCCTGGAGGACCGGCTGCGCGGTTGCGCCCCCGCCCTGGTCGCCATGGCCGCGGTGATGCTGGTGAGCACGCTGCTGCGGGCCGCGTCGACGTACGCGACCGGGCGGCTGGAGCCCAAGGTGGAGCGGGTGGCCACCGAGCTGTACCTGGAGCGGGCGGCGGCCGTGGAGCTGTCCGCGATCGAGGACCACGCCTTCCACAAACTGCTGGACACCGCGCAGTACGGGGCCTCGTCGGCGCGGCGCATGATCATGTACGGCACACGTGTGATCAACGCGCTGATCTCGCTGGTCGCGGCGGCCGGCGTGCTGACCGTGCTGCACCCGGCGCTGCTGCCGCTGCTGGCCACGATGACCCTGCCGAGCGCCTGGGGCGCGCTGACCAACGCCCGGCGCCGGTACGAGTCCTTCCACACCTGGGTGCAGCACGCCCGCGCCGGGCATCTGATCAGCAGCCTGCTCACCGAACCTGAGGCCGCGCCGGAGATCCGCGTGCACGGGGTCGGCCCGTTTCTGCTGCGCCACTTCCGGGCGATGTCGGAGACCGCGGAGGCGGAGCAGGCCCGGCTGGCCCGGCTCGCGGCCCGTACGGGCCTGATCGCGGCGGCCTGGACGGGTCTGGCGACCGCGGCGACGTACGCGACGCTGGGCGCGCTGCTGCTGTCCGGGGCGATGGCGCTGTCCGTGGCGGGCACCGCGGTGATCGCGATCCGCACCGGCTCCGCGAGCCTCGACACCCTGGTGCTGGAGATCAACCAGCTGCACGAGGAGGCCCTGTTCGTGGGCGATCTGCAGCGGCTGTACACCGAGGCGGCCCAGCGCGCGATCCCGGTCGGCGGGGACGCGCTGCCCGAGGACCCGCGCGAGATCCGCTTCGAGAACGTCACCTTCAGCTATCCGGGTGAGTCCACCCGCCCCGCCCTGGACGACATCACGCTCACCGTCCCGCTGGGCCGGATCGTGGCCCTGGTGGGCGAGAACGGCTCGGGCAAGACGACCCTGGTCAAGCTGCTCGCGGGCCTGTACAAGCCGGAGCGGGGCCGGATCCTGTGGGACGGCGTCGACGCGGCGCGGGCCGACCGGCACCAGCTGGCGGAACGGGTCGCGATGGTCGCGCAGGACTTCAAGCGCTGGCCGTTCACCGCCCGGGTCAATGTCGCCGTCGGCCGTTCCTCGGCGCCCCTCACCGAGGAGCGTCTGGCCGCCGCGATCGACGAGGCGGGCGCGCAGGACGTGGTCGCGGATCTGCCGCGCGGCCTGGACACCCTGCTGGCCCGCAACTTCAGCGGCGGGCACGAGCTGTCGGGCGGTCAGTGGCAGCGGCTGGGGATCGCCAGGGCCGCGTACCGGCGCGGGCACATCCTGATCGTGGACGAGCCGACCGCGGCGCTGGACGCCCGGGCCGAGCTGGAGGTCTTCGAGCGGATCCGCGCGCTGGCGGGCAGCGGCCAGACGGTCGTGCTGATCACCCACCGGCTGGCGTCGGTGCGCCACGCGGACCTGGTGCACGTCCTCGACGAGGGCCGGCTCGTGGAGTCCGGCACCCCCGAGGAACTGCTGGCCACCGGGGGCCTCTACGCGGAGCTGTACGCGCTCCAGGCGGAACAGTTCACGGCGAAGCTGCCCGCCCCGAAGGCGGGCTGAGCCTGCTCACTCGACGGCGTCGGCACCCCGCACGATCACCAGGAACGTGTCGGTCGCGAGGTCCATGACCACCTCGGCGGGCAGCCCTTCGAGGCGCCGCGCGTGGGCGAACTCCTCGGCCGGCCAGGAACCCCGTGGTCCGCCGGCGGGAAAGCGTTCGAGCACCGTTCGCCCGTTCACCATCCTGCACCTCCAGAAAGCGTCGTACTTGTAGGAGTTAACGCTCTGGAGAACGGAAAAGCCTCGCTCAGTGACGGGACTGAGACATTGTTGACACCTGTTCACTGCGGTAGGTGAGAGTCCGTTCACTTTGCGACATCTACAGCACCCGCCGTGTCGGATTCAGCACTGATCGTCAACGTACGGTCGGCGCCGTTCGTGGCGCCGTGCCCGCGACCCGCAGTCCGAGCCGCTCGCGCCCCCGCTCCAGTTCGCCGACTAGCTCGGTGAGGAGCCGGGTCTGGTGCGGGGTGAGCCGACCCGTGTCGTCGAGGTGCACGGCGCACGCCGTGGTGGTGTCGACGAGCCGTTCGAGGACGGCGGCGACGGCGTCCGTGCCCTCCGTGTGCCGGGCGAGGGTGGGCAGTTCGGCGGCCGAGACGGCTATCGCGGTACGGGCCTCGGCGAGGGTGCGGTAGGCCTCGCGGCGCAGGGTCCACCGTTCGGCGCGGTCGTCTGACTCGCTCAGCACGTGGGTGAGGTAGGCCTGCACGGCGCCCCCGGCCGCCGCGAGCCGCTGCCGTACGCCCGCGCCGCGCGCCCCCGGCATCGGCAGGTGGCCGACGATCAGCACGATCGCGCAGGCCAGCAGCGTCTCACCGATCCGGCCGACGGATGCCTGCGGCTCCCCGCCGACCATGACGAGGGCGAGGACGAGGACGGTGACCACGGCGGTCTGCGCGGCGAAGTGCCGGGTGGCGACGGGGACGAGCGCCCCGCTGACGGCCACCAGCGCGACGAGCCCTTCCGGCCGGGGCAGGACCGCGGCGAGACCGGCGAAGAGGAGGGCGCCCAGCACGGTACCGGCAGCCCGGCACAGCACGCGTGACGCGAGGGGCCCGAGGTCGGGCTTGACGAGGAAGACGGCGGTGGCGGGCAGCCAGTACCAGTGCTCGTGCTGCCCGTACCAGCGGGCGTGGTGCAGGGCCTGGGCGATGGCCGCGCTGGCCCCGAAGCAGAGGGCGACCCTGAGGCCGTACTCCCACCCGCCGGTCCCGAGGGCGGCGCGCAGGAGGTCCCTCGGACTGCGCCGACGGGTGTGCAGCCGCTGCTGTGCGCCCTCGGCCCGGTCGAAGACCTCGGCGGCGCGCAGCAGGGCGTCGTCGAGGGCGCGCAGCGCGGGAGCGGACCGGTGGGGCGCGGGCAGCGGACCGGTGGCGCTGTTGCCGCGCACGGCGGCGGCGAGCCGCCGGGGTCCCTCGGAGGCCCGCTCGTCGAGCGCGTCCCCCTCCCAGAAGAGGGCGGTCGCGGCCTCCGCGAGGGGCAGCGCGGCGGCGTACTGGGCGTGCAGCCGGCGCTCGGTCGCGGAGCTGGCGTGGCGGCGCAGCCGGGGTCCGGTGAGGGCGTCCTGCGCGTGGTCGAGGGCGGCGGTGAGCGCGGCCCGCCGGGCGGTGGCGCCGTCGGTCCCCACGGCGTCGAGCAGCGCGGCGACGGCGTCGTACACCCCGGCGACCGCGTCCCGCTCCCCGTCGAAGCGGAAGTCGCCGGTGAGGGAGCCCGGTGTGGGGAGCACCAGCCGCAGCGCGAGCAGCCACCCGGCCCCGGCGAGGAAGGCGAGGGCCCGCTGCCATCCCGGGTCGGGCAGCGGCATCCCGGCCCCGATGGCGGCGGCGACCAGCAACTGCGTGCCGGCGGGGCTGGCCACCGGCCCGACGGCACTCGCCCCTCCGGCGACCAGGCCGAGCCCGGTGAGCAGCAGCGTCAGCGGCACGGCCGCCAGGTGCTGCCCGCCGTACGTCCCGACGATCAGCCCCGCCGCCCCGGCCAGCGCGGGCACGCCGAGCCGCTTCACCGAGGCGCGTCGGCTGCCCGGCCGGTCGTTGGTCCCGGCGAGCATGGCGGCGATGGCGGCGACGACACCGAGGGAGGTGTGGCCGGTGAGCACGGCGGCGAGGAGCAGCGGACCGGCGGCGAGCGCCCCTCGCGTGACCGCGCTCCACGGGACGGGTCCGCGCTGGGCGCGGAAGGCGTGGGCGAGCCAGGGGGGCAGGACGACGGTGGCGCGGGTCACTGGGCTCCTGTGCGGACGAGGGCGGGGGTGTGCCTTCGGGCGACGGTGGCCGGGCGGTCGGTGGTTCAACCGTAGATCGTGTTCCCGGGCAGGAAGGTCTGCATGTGTTTCGCCGGTGTGACAAATGGCCGGGGAGCTGGGTTCTTTATGAACGCAATTCCGTAGTGCGCGTCGTGAACAAGCCCGGCAACAACCCCGGCAACCTTTCCGGTCGCCGTGACCACTGGTGAGTCAGAAGCGCATGTTCTCGCGTATTACGTGAGCACTCGAAGGACTCGAAGGAGTCACCCGTGGCATCCTCCTCCCACCGCCGCCCCGTCCCCAGGCGACGCACGGCCCTCGTCTCCGCCGTGGCCGTGGCAGCCGCGGGAATCGTCATATCGCTCTTGATGGCGTTCGGGCCCGAGGGCGAGCCCCGAACCGTGCGAGCCGCGGCCGCTCCCGCCGCGAGCGCCCGGCCGGGCGTGTCGCACACGGCGCCGGCGTCGAAGCCGTCCACGGCGTCCCCGGCCCCGACGCCCGCCAAGACCACCCCGAAGCCCACGAGGACGCCCACCGCATCGGCGCGGCCATCGCCCACCCGCACCCCCGCGTCCACCTCGCGACCGGTTTCCGCCACGGCATCGCTCGCGGGACGGATCAGGCCCGGGGTCACCCACAGCGCAGTCGCCACCCACTACGACGCCGGGGACGGCAACGGCGCCTGCCAGTACGGCCCGAGCCCCGACCTGATGGTCGCGGCGATGAACCACACCGACTACGAGACATCCAAGGCGTGCGGGGCGTACATACGCGTCGGCGCGGCGGGCGGCGCCTCCGTCACGGTGCGGATCACCAATGAGTGCCCCGAGTGCGCACCCGGGCAACTCGACCTCAGCGAGCAGGCCTTCGCCAAGGTCGCCGACCTCTCCGCCGGCCGGATCTCGATCACCTGGAGCCTGCTGAGCCCGAGCACGTCCGACACGGTCTCGATCCGCTACAAGACCGGCTCCAGCCGCAACTGGTGCGGCATCCAGGCGCTCGGCCACCGCAACCCGCTGGCCCGGCTGGAGGTCGGCACCGGCAACGGCTGGCGTCAGCTGGCCCGTACCGACTACAACTACTTCCTCTCCGAGGACGGCACCGGCTGCGGCGGCTCACTCAGGCTCACCGACATCTACGGGGAACAGCTGACCGTCGACGGCATCGCCATCCGCCCGGACGCCGTCCAGGCGACCCGCGTCCAGTTCGCCCGCCACTGACGGACCGTCGGGGAAATTGGGATGCGGCGAAGGGCGTCGGCCCGGATGATCGGGTGGTTGTCCGCCACTCGACCACCCAGGAGCCCTCACCCATGATCCGGCGCGTCAACGCCCCCGGTCTCTTTCCGCCGCCGACCTACTCGCACGCCACCGTCGTCGAGGCGGGCACCAAGCTCGCGTTCCTCGCCGGGGCCGTGCCTCTCGATGAGAAGGGGGAGGTCGTCGGCCTGGAGGACCCCGTGCGGCAGGCCCGGCAGGTCGTCGCGAACCTGAGCGAGCAACTGGCGGCGGTGGGAAGTGACTTGGCGCATGTGGTGGCCACGGACGTGTACGTGGTGAGCGGTGAGCCCGCGGTGCTGTCCGCCGTGTGGGAGGTGGTGGAGGCCTCCGGGCTCAGTGCGGGGCCGCATTCGTCGACGCTGCTCGGGGTGGCCTGCCTCGGGTACACCGGGCAGTTGGTGGAGATCACGGCGACTGCTGTGGTACCCGAGTGACAACCGGGGCGGCGGTCGTCCTGCGCCGGGCGGTCGCTGCCGATGCCGCCGCCGTCGCCGAGGTCTGGCTGCGTTCCTTCGCCGCCGCGCTGCCGACGGTCGTCCGGCCGCGTTCGGACGACGAGGTGCGCGACCACATCCGGGACGTGGTCGTGCCGTTGCGCGAGACCTGGGTCGCGGAGGCGGCGGGCGGGATCGTGGGGATGATGGTGCTCGACGGCGCGTTGCTGTCCCAGCTCTACCTCGACCCCGACTGGCGTGGGCGGGGCATCGGGGACCGGTTCGTCGAACTGGCCAAGGAACGCGGTCCCCAGGGGCTCACCCTGTGGACCTTCCAGGTCAACAAGCCCGCCCACCGGTTCTACGAGCGGCACGGCTTCGTCGCCGTCGAGTTCACGGACGGCAGTGGGAACGAGGAGCGGGAGCCGGACGTCCGTTATGAGTGGCGGCCGTGATCAGCCGGGTGGGCGGCCCCATGTCCTCCGCTTGGGCAGCGGCTTCCCGTAACTGCCGGCCCGGCTCGTCCTGAGGCCCAGCGACACCAGCGACTCGGCCAGTTTGACCGCCGCCCCGACCCCGTCGACGACCGGTAGTGCGAGCTTCTCCCCCACCGCCCGCTGCAGTCCCGTCATCCCGGCACAGCCGAGCACCAGCACCTCCGCCCCGGCCTCGCGCGCCCGTTCGGCCGCCGCCAGGAAGGCCGCCCGCGAGCGTTCGTCGTCGCCGAGGTGGAGGACACCCAGCCCCGTGCCGACGACCGCGGCGCAGTTGCGCGCGACCCCGGCAGTCTCCAGGCTGTCCTCGATCTGCCCGCGGGAGCGCTCGAGCGTGGTGACGACGCCGTACCGCCGCCCGAGCAGGCAGGCGAGATGCGCCGCCGCCTCCGTGATGTCGACGACGGGTACGTCCACCAGTTCCCGTACGCCCTCGCGCCCGTGCTCCCCGAACCCGGCCAGGACGACGGCGTCGTACGGCGGTCCGTCGTACGCGCGCAGTGCGTCGAGGACGGCCGCGGCGGACAGATAGCTGTCGAGCCAGCCCTCCGCGGACTCCGGTCCCCACGCGGGGGTCAGCCCGGTCACGGTGGTGCCCGGGCCTGCTGCGGCCCGGGCACCTCGCACGATCTCCTCGGTCATCTCCCGCGTGGTGTTGCAGTTGGTGACGACGATCCGCACTCCGCTCAGACCTCCACCGCGGCCGGGGCAGGGGCCGGGGCGGGGGTGGTGCTCCGGCACAGCGCCGCGTACAGCCCGGCGGCCAGTGCCGTGCCGATGAACCAGGAGTACGGCGCCACGTCGCTGAAGGTCTTCACCAGTGCCAGCACCGCGGCGACCGCCGCCGACGGCAGGAACGCCCACAGCGCCTTGGGGTTGACGCCCTTGCGGTAGTGGTAGCGGGAGCCGGGAGCGGCCTCGAACAGGGCCTGGACGTCCACCCGGCCGCGCTTCACCCAGTAGTAGTCGACCATGATCACGCCGAACAGCGGGCCCAGGAAGGCGCCGAGGCCGCCGAGGAAGTAGTTCACGACGTTCGGGTTGGAGAACAGGTTCCACGGGGTCACCACCAGCGCGGCCACCGTGCTGATCATGCCGCCGACCCTGAAGGTGATCTTCTGCGGCCAGACGTTGGCCAGGTCGTACGCGGGTGAGACGAAGTTGGCGACGATGTTGACGCCCATGGTGGCCACGGCGAAGGTCAGCGCGCCGATCACCAGCACCCACTTGTTGCCGATCTCGGCGACGAGGTAGGCGGGGTCGGTGATCTCCTTGCCGAAGGCCTCGTACGCGCCCGCCGTGACGATCACCGACACGATCACGAAGGCCGTGGAGTTGACCGGCAGGCCCCAGAAGTTGCCCCGCTTGACGGTCCTGTAGTCGGGGGCGAAGCGGGAGAAGTCGCAGAAGTTGAGCATCAGCGTGCCGTAGGTGGCGAGGATCAGGCCGACCGCGCCGAACCACTGGCGCCACTGCTCGCCCACGGACACCGGGTGCGGGGTGGTGGTGAGCGAGATGGTCCAGCCGGCCTTGGCCAGGATCCAGACCGCGAGCGCGATCATGACGACCCAGATGGCGGGGCCGCAGAAGTCCTGGAACTTCCGGACCGATTCCATGCCCTGGCTGATGATCAGCGCCTGGACCACCCACAGCGCCACGAAGGACACCCAGCCGAGCGCGTCGAGCCCCAGGAAGGAGCCGTGCGTCCACGACTCCAGGCCCGGCCAGGCCGCCAGCAGCATCACGTTGACCGCGACGGAGGCCAGGTAGGTCTGGATGCCGTACCACATGATGGCGATGACGGCCCTGATCAGGGCGGGGATGTTGGCGCCCCACACACCGAAGGCGATGCGGCTGACGACCGGGAAGGGGACTCCGGTGCGCTGGCCGATGCGGCCCATCATGTTCATCCCGAGGTAGATGATCACGAAGCCGGCCAGCAGGGACGTGAAGATCTGCCAGACGTTCATGCCGAGGAAGAGCAGCCCGGCGGCGAAGGTGTAGTTGCCGAGGTTGTGGACGTCGGACATCCACATGGCGAACAGGTCGAAGACCTTCCAGGAGCGGTTGGCCGCGGGGGCGAGGTCGTCATTGGTGAGCCGGGGATCGGGGACGAACGCTGGTGTGCCGGTGGCTTCGGCACGGTCGGCGAGGGACACGGGGCCTCCATGGACGGGGGACGGCGGAGGGCTGCTCGGAGGTGGCCGGACCGTTTGGTATACCAAACTTCGGTCATGGTCTCGCCGTCAAGCGTCCCGACCGATGTCCCTCCCGTAACAAGTGCGTAAATCAGCGGTCGCGTCGGCGAGGATGGCCCCATGACGAAGATCGAACCCCTCGGCGCGGTGCGGGAGCGTGTCCTGGCGAGCCTGCGGCAGGACATCATCGCGGGCCGTCTGCGCCCTGGTGACCGGCTCGTCGAGCGCGAGCTGGCCGAGCACTTCGGGGTCTCGCGCGTGCCGGTCCGGGAGGCGATCCGGGCCCTGGTCGCCGAGGGCTTCGTCCTCTTCGAGACCCCGCGCCGCACGGTCGTACGCCGGCTGACCCCCACCGACGTCAAGGAACTCTTCGAGCTGCGCGAGGCGTTGGAGGTGTTCGCGGCCGGGCTCGCCGCGGCACGGGCCACCCCTGAGGCGCTGACGGAGCTGCGCGAGCTGCTCGCCCAGGCGGCCACAGCCACCGAGGCGGGGGACGCCGAGACGATCACCGACGTCAACACCCGCTTCCACGACCGCATCCTGGCCCTGGCGGGCAACAGCCTGCTGATCTCCGTCATGGACCCGGTCGACGGCCGCCTGCGCTGGCTGACCCGGCAGAACGAGGAGTGGCCCCAACTCCTCGCCGAACACCGCGAGTTGTACGAGGCGATCGCCTCCGGTGATCCCGACCGCGCCCGCGCCCACGCACTCCGTCACGTCCAGGCCAACTACCGGTCCACGGTCCGGCATCTGTTCGGCGAGGACTCCGGCACCCACTGACGCCGGGCCGTCCTTCACAGCCCGGCCGCCTCCGCCGCCGTCCGCAACACCTCCCGCAGCATCTCGGGGGTGAGCCGGCCGGTGAAGGTGTTGCGCTGGCTGACATGGAAGCAGCCGAAGAGGTCGAGCACGCCCTGGGAGCCGTCCAGCCGCACCCGGGCGCCATGGGCGAAGGCCGGCCGGGGCCGGGGCACGGTCCAGCCCGCCTCGGCGAAGGCGGGCAGCGCGGCCTGCCAGCCGAAGGCGCCGAGCACGACCGCGGCCCGCAGCGTCGGCCGCAGCAGCCGCAGCTCCCGCACCAGCCAGGGGCGGCAGGTGTCCCGCTCCTCGGGGGTCGGCTTGTTGGCGGGCGGGGCACAGTGCACCGGTGAGGAGACGCGGACGCCGTGCAGCTCCAGCCCGTCGCCGGCCCGCACGGAGGTGGGCTGCGAGGCCAGTCCGACGTCGTACAGGGCCTGGTACAGCACGTCCCCGGAGCGGTCGCCGGTGAACATACGACCGGTGCGGTTCCCGCCGTGCGCGGCGGGGGCGAGGCCGATGACCAGCAGCCGGGCGTCCGGCGGCCCGAAGCCGGGCACGGGCCGCCCCCAGTACGTCCAGTCGGCGAACGCGGCGCGCTTGGTCCGGGCCACCTCCTCCCGCCAGGCCACCAGCCGAGGGCAGGCCCGGCAGCCCGCGACGTGCTGGTCGAGCTGGGCCAGACCGCTGCTGTTCATGCCTCCACGGTAGGGCCGGACGCGGTCGGCGCGGCTCGCGTCACCCCCGGAAAACCAGTCCGGCTCCCCCGGCCCGGCGAGCTAAGGTCGGGAGCATGGCTTTGCAGGATGCGGACGAGGACACCACTCGCGACACCGGCGGCACCGGACCACGCGCGACGGACGCCCCCGACGCGACCGAGACGCCGGCCGCCGCCGGCTCCACGGGCGGCGCCGCGGGCGCGGACACGCAGGCCGTCGATCCGAAGGTCGCCGCCGCCGTGGCCGCGGCGGAGGCGGCCGGACCGGCGGGCGGCGAGACCGTGCGCATCGACAGCTGGATCTGGGCCGTCCGGCTGATCAAGACCCGCTCCCTCGGAGCCACCGCCTGCCGTGGCGGACACGTCCATGTGAACGGCGAGCGCGTCAAGCCCGCGTACTCCGTGCGCGTCGGCGACGAGGTGCGCCTGCGGCACGAGGGCAGGGAGCGGATCGTCATCGTCAAGCGCCTGATCCGCAAACGGGTCGGGGCCCCCGTGGCGGTGCAGTGCTACGTCGACAACTCCCCGCCGCCCCCGCCTCGCGAGGCCGTGGCCCCCGCCGGTTTCCGCGACCCCGGCACCGGCCGCCCCACCAAGCGCGACCGCCGCGAGCTGGAACGCCTGCGGGCGCTGAACGGGCTCAAGGGGCCCGGAGGACGCTGACCTCGGCCCGTCGGACGTCACCGCCGCCGTACGGAGGGGTCACGCCCGTCGCCGGGCCGGGCGCAGCAGCCGCAGCAGCTCCGCGTTGCGTCCGCGCCGGGCCCAGGCGATGAGGACCAGCGGCACGAGCAGGATCAGCGGTGTCGCCGCGTACTGACCGTCGAAGACGGTGAGCTGGACGATGAAGGCACCCACCATCAGCGCGCTGAGCGCCGTCGCCGCCACCGACTGCAGAACCGGGACCAGCAGGGCGACGGCCCCGGCCAGCTCCAGCGCACCGATCGTGTACATGCCCGCACTGCCCCAGCCGATCCTGTCGAAGGACTCCACGGCCGACGAGTGCGCGATCAGTTTGGGCAGCGCGCTCGCGACGCCGAAGACGAGGGCGAGCAGCACCTGAACCGTACGCAGGGCGACCCGGGCACGGCGGCGACGGGCGGTCCCGGAGGCGGCAGGGGTGGTGGGGGCGATGGTCTCGGACATGGAGGTCTCCTCGGGGAAGCGGTCCCGGTCGCTGTCACCGGGGTAGACCCGCCTCGGGCCGAGAACTCATCGCCGCCGCATGAGCGCTCCCCTAGGCCGTCGGCACCGCCCGCACCCACACCCCGTCCGGGGTCAGGTACTCCTCCACCTCCAGTCCCGCCTCCGCCAGCGCCTCCTCGAACTGCTCCTGGGTCATCGGGCGGGCCCGGAACGTCTGCGTCCAGGCCGCGTCCGGGAAGTCGTACTCCGCCCGCACGGAGTGCACCCCGTCCCCGACCGGCTCCGACGACACGATCCGTAGCGTGAAGCCGCCGGGGTCGACGCGCTCGCGCGGCACACGCGTGTGGTAGTCCTCGCCCTCCCGCTGGATCAGCACACAGCCGCCCTTCGCCACGTGCCGGACGCAGGTGCGCAGCATGCCCCGGCGCACCGCCACGTCCCCGGTGTGCACCAGGAACGACGCCAGCATCACCACGTCGAAGGTCTCGCCCAGGTCGAGGTCCTCTATCGGACCGCATATCGTGCGCGCCCCGCGGACGCGCTCCAGCATCTCCCGCGACTCGTCCACCGCCGTCACCGTGAACCCGCGCTCCAGGAGGGCGTGGGTCACGCGTCCCACGCCGCTGCCCAGCTCCAGGATGTGCGCGCCGGCCGGCACGGCCGCGGCGATGACGTCCGGCTCGTCCCGCACGGGCAACCGCGAGTAGAGCTCCACCGCGCAGCCGTCCGGTGTGATCGCACCGGGACCCGTCCCCTCGTACCCCTCACGCATCTCAACCGTCATGCCCGAACAACGGTCCACCGGCGGACGGCCGTTCCCATCCGGGGCCGGTTCACTCGTGCGAGCCATTCCTCGTCGAAGGGGGAACTTCCCGCCGACGGTGGGGAGTTCAGCATCGCCCAGCGGAAGATCCTCCGTCTGCGAACGGAAACCACCCGTGCCCGACGTACCAGTGGCCCCCCGCCCGCAGATGATCCCCGACCGCCCGCTCCACGGAGGTCCGGCGCGGCAGTTCCCGCACCGGCAGGTCCGGGTCGCCGAAGACGAACTGGACGGGCTCGTGGTCGGCCGGCTCGGTGTCCTCGCGGGCGGTCCGGAACCGCTCCTGGAACCGGACGATGTTGGAGTGGGCGGGCAGGTACCGCTTCAGCTGCGGGTCCAGCAGCCAGGAGTGGCACACGGCGATCGTGTACCGCTCCTCGGGATGGTGCCGGGCGAAGAACGCGCGTGCCAGGGCCACGGAGCGGTCGCAGGCTTTCGGGGTGAGCGGGCCGTGGAAGTCGGGGATGTGCACGGCGAGGCAGGGCTCGCCCGGCACCGCCCGCAGCCCGGCCGCCACGAGCCCCCGTGCCGTGCGCTCGCCGAGCGGTGCCCGCTCGAACTGCAACCGCCCCAGCTGGTAGAGCTCGCCGCGGAAGTGGCGGACGAGCCAGCCCGGGCCCGGCACTCCTCCCGTGCCGTACCGCCGGCGGTGGACGGCGAGGTGGCGGCCGAGGTCGGCCAGGGTGCGGCGGGCGACATCGGCCGGGATACCGCGCTCCCGGTGATACGCGCGCGTGTGCGGGAGCGCGGCGAGGAAGACGTACACGGCGAAGTACCGCCCCAGGGCGTCCGGAGCCGCGGCGATCCGTTCGTCGAGGTCCGGCCTCCTGCCGAGCTCCCCCATGTCCCGGACCAGCTCCGCCACACACTCCGACAGGAGCCGCAGCACGTCGGGGTCGCCCGTCACCGCGCGCCGCAGTCCGACCAGTTCGTTGATGTCCTCGTGCGGCACGGCGAGGTCGAGCAGGAGCTCGGGCAGATCGTCTTCGTCCGGCAGCACGGTGCGGTCCCCCTCGGGTGAGCGTCCTCGTCGAAGGGTACGCGGGAGGGAGGAGCGTGATCGGCGATGCGTACGGGCAGTGAGCCGGCGACCGCGCGCAGTGCGCTGCGGATGCGGTTCTGGCTGAGCGTGTGGGGGCTGGCCTGGGCGGTCTTCGGCACGGCGGCGTTCGCGCTCGCCGGGCGCCTCGGGTGGGCGGCTGCCTGCGGGGTGCTGTGGCTGGTGGCCGCCGTCGACATGGCCATGATCCTGCGGCACATCCGGCAGGGGCCGCACTACCAGCCGGGCCGGGACGTCCCGCCCTACCGCCCGCTGGATGACCACCTGCCCCGCCGTCGGCCGGAGCACCGCCAGCCGTTCCGGGCGCCGCGGCGCCGCCACCCGTGACCGGCGGTCACGCGTCGAAACGGGCCGCCTTCAGGTACCGAGGGTTCGGGTCCAGCGCGGCCGCCAGCCGGAAGTGGCGCTTGGCCTGGTCGTGCCGTCCCTGGCGTTCGTAGGTGCGGGCGAGTGCGAAGTGCGCGAAGGCGTTGTCCGGCTCGCGCTCCAGGACGATCGTGAATTCGAGTTCGGCGGGCCGCAGTTGCGCGGCGGCGAAGAAGGCACGCGCGCGCAGCAGCCGTGCGGCCGTGTTCTCCGGGTGCGCGGCGATGACCCCGTCGAGCAGCTTCACCGCACCCCGCGGGTCCCGCGCGTTGAGCAGCTGCTCGGCGGCACGGAAGTCAATGACATGCGTCTCCGGAGTACGTCCGGTGGATCCGCTGGTCTCGGGCACGGAAAAGTCCTTCCCTCGCTGGAAGGGTTCAACGCCCGCGTCGAGGGCCGCTATTCCTGGGGCGACGCCTGCGCGGCCCCCCGTGCCCGCGCCCTGCGGACCAGGTCGTCCCACACCTCCCGCACGCGCCGCTCCAGCTCCGCCAGGGGGACGTCGTTGTCGATGACGATGTCCGCGATCTCCAGACGCTTCTCGCGCGGCGCCTGCGCGGCCATGCGCGCGCGGGCGTCCTCCTCGGTCATGCCGCGCAGCCGGACCAGCCGGTCGAGCTGGGTGTCGGGACCGGCGTCGACGACGACCACGACGTCGTACAGCGGCGCGAGGCCGTTCTCCGTGAGCAGCGGGACGTCGTGGACCACTACGGCGTCGTCGGCCGCCGCGTTCTCCAGCTCGCGGGAGCGGGCGCCCACCAAGGGGTGCACGATCGAGTTCAGTACGGCGAGCTTCTCCGGGTCGGCGAAGACGATCGAGCCCAGCTTGGGCCGGTCCAGACTGCCGTCCCCGGCGAGCACCTGCTCGCCGAAGGCCTCGACGACGGCCGCGAGCCCGGCGGTACCGGGCGCCACGACCTCGCGCGCGATGCGGTCCGCGTCGATCAGCACGGCTCCGTGCTCGACGAGCAGCCGCGACACCTCGCTCTTGCCGGCGCCGATCCCACCGGTCAGGCCCACAGTCAGCATGAGCGGAAGCTTAGGGGATGCCTTGTGGATCATGCCGCCCGTCGCGGGGTTTGCGAGAGACTCCCTGGCGCTGTCACCCTCTGGCCCTGCCACCGACAGGACACCCGGCGGGTGTCCTGTCGGTGGCAGGGGATCAGTTGTCGCCCTCGCGCTCCGCCAGGAAGCGTTCGAACTCGCGGCCGATCTCGTCCGCGGACGGGATGTCGGTCGGTTCGGCGAGCATGTTGCCGCGGGTTTCGGCGCCCGCGGCGGCGTCGTACTGGTGCTCGAGGCCCTGGACGAGGGAGGTGAGTTCCTCGTCGCCCTCCCGGATCTGCCGGTCGATCTCGGTCTGCGTCCGGTGGGCGTCCGTGCGCAGGGAGTGCGCGATGCCGGGCAGGACGAGTCCGGTCGCGGCCGTGATGGACTCCAGGACGGTCAGCGCCGCGTCCGGGTACGGGGAGCGGGCGATGTAGTGCGGGACGTGCGCGGCGACGCCCAGGACGTCGTGCCCCGACTGCATGAGGCGGTACTCGACGAGGGCCTCGGCGCTGCCGGGCACCTGGGCCTCGTCGAACGGGCTGCGGTGGCCCGGGACGAGGTCGGTGCGGTTGCCGTGCGGGGTGAGGCCGACCGGACGGGTGTGCGGGACGCCCATGGGGATGCCGTGGAAGTTCACGGACAGGCGGACGCCGAGACGCTCCACGATCTGCCGTACGGCCGCGGCGAAACGCTCCCACTCCACGTCCGGTTCGGGGCCCGACAGCAGCAGGAACGGCGCGCCGGTGGTGTCCTGGACGACCCGGACCTCGATGCCGGGCTCCTCGTACTCGGTCCAGCGGTCGCGCTTGAAGGTCAGCAGCGGGCGGCGCGCGCGGTAGTCCACGAGCCGGTCGTGGTCGAAGCGGGCGACCACCTGGTGGGGCAGGGTGTCAAGGAGCCGGTCGACGATCTGGTCGCCGGTCTCACCCGCGTCGATGTATCCGTCGAAGTGGTAGAGCATGACAAGACCGGCCGAGTCCTGGGCGAGCGCCAGGTCGACGACGGCCAGCCCCTTCGGCTCCCACGCGTACAAATCCTGCGGATCAAGCACAGTGACCGCCCCTCCTCGTGTTCGTCATGTACAACGCGGGAGGTTGTGCGGACATTCCCGTGTCACGCGGGTGATCGTGTCCGCGGACACACCGAGGGCCCGCACCCAGGAAGGATGCGGGCCCTCGATCGACTGAGCCGGTCGGTCAGACCGGTCGGCTAAGCCTCAGCGACTGCGTTCAGCTCTGGCCGCCGGCCAGCTTCTCGCGCAGCGCGGCCAGCGCCTCGTCCGAGGCCAGCGCACCGGAGGTGTCCGGGCCCTCGGAGGAGTACGAACCGCCACCCGACGCGGCCGGAGCGGCGGCCTCGCCACCCTCGGCGGCAGCGGCGGCGTCCGCCTCGCGGGACTTGATGACCTGAGCCTGGTGCTGCTCGAAGCGCTGCTGCGCCTCGGCGTACTGGTGCTCCCAGGCCTCGCGCTGGGTCTCGTAGCCCTCGAGCCAGTCGTTGGTCTCGGGGTCGAAGCCCTCGGGGTAGATGTAGTTGCCCTGGTCGTCGTACGACGCGGCCATGCCGTACAGGGTCGGGTCGAACTCGACCGAGGCCGGGTCGGCACCGAAGGACTCGTTGGCCTGCTTCAGCGAGAGGCTGATGCGACGACGCTCGAGGTCGATGTCGATGACCTTGACGAAGATCTCGTCGTTGACCTGGACGACCTGCTCCGGGATCTCCACGTGGCGCTCGGCCAGCTCGGAGATGTGGACCAGACCCTCGATGCCCTCGTCCACGCGGACGAACGCACCGAACGGAACCAGCTTCGTGACCTTGCCGGGCACGACCTGGCCGATCTGGTGGGTGCGGGCGAACTGCTGCCACGGGTCTTCCTGGGTCGCCTTCAGCGACAGGGAGACGCGCTCGCGGTCCATGTCGACGTCGAGGACCTCGACGGTGACTTCCTGGCCGACCTCGACAACCTCGGAGGGGTGGTCGATGTGCTTCCAGGACAGCTCGGAGACGTGGACCAGACCGTCGACGCCACCCAGGTCCACGAAGGCACCGAAGTTGACGATCGAGGAGACCACACCGGAACGGACCTGACCCTTCTGGAGGGTCGTGAGGAACGTCTGGCGGACCTCGGACTGGGTCTGCTCCAGCCAGGCACGGCGGGACAGGACCACGTTGTTGCGGTTCTTGTCCAGCTCGATGATCTTCGCCTCGAGCTCCTTGCCCACGTAGGGCTGGAGGTCGCGGACGCGGCGCATCTCGACCAGGGAGGCCGGGAGGAAGCCGCGGAGGCCGATGTCGAGGATGAGACCACCCTTGACGACCTCGATGACGGTACCGGTGACGATGCCGTCCTCTTCCTTGATCTTCTCGATGGTGCCCCAGGCACGCTCGTACTGGGCGCGCTTCTTCGAGAGGATCAGGCGGCCTTCCTTGTCCTCCTTCTGGAGAACAAGGGCCTCGATCTCGTCGCCGACCTTGACGACCTCGTTCGGGTCGACGTCGTGCTTGATCGAGAGCTCGCGGCTCGGAATGACACCTTCGGTCTTGTAACCGATGTCGAGCAGGACCTCGTCCCGGTCGACCTTCACGATGACGCCGTCGACGATGTCGCCGTCGTTGAAGTACTTGATCGTCTCGTCGATCGCGGCGAGGAAGGCTTCCTCGTTACCGATGTCGTTGACCGCAACCTGCGGGGTGGTGGCGGTGGTCTCGGTGCTGCTCGTCATGTGGGAAAGGGCTCCGGTACGGACATTGAAGTCGTAGGTACTGCTTACGCCGGGAGCCCGTTTCGCTCTGCAGAAGCCGGACAGCCAAGGAAGCGCCCCGAAAAACTCCGGTGGCGCCTCGACAACCGAGGGGACATACAACAGATGCGAGCGCAGCCTGCTACGTCTGAGGTGCGCAGGCCCGCAGCGCAACTTGTAGCATACGGGGGCAGCCGGACAGGGTCAATGCGCGAAGGCGCACACCCGGGGCGGATCGCCGCATACCCGGCACAAGAAACGTCCCACGAGGCCAAGCAGGCCATGAAGGACCTCTTCCGTGACACGGCCCCGGCGGGCTGGACGGAAGAGTACGACGAGGGAGCCGATCATCCAAGAGCCCGAACCGTTCGAACCGGAAGCCACCCGGCGTGACGCCGGGGTGACGGAGAGCTCCCGGGCCAACCGGGGCTGGTGGGACCGGAACGCGGACGAGTACCAGAACGACCACGGCACGTTCCTCGGCGACGACCGCTTCGTGTGGGGCCCCGAGGGCCTGGACGAGGTGGAGGCGGAGCTGCTCGGCCCGCCCGAGGAGCTGAAGGGCAAGGACGTGCTGGAGATCGGCGCGGGCGCGGCCCAGTGCTCGCGCTGGCTGACCGCCCAGGGTGCCCGCCCGGTGGCCCTGGACCTCTCCCACCGCCAGCTGCAGCACGCGCTGCGCATCGGCGGATCGTTTCCGCTGGTGTGCGCCGACGCCGGTGCGCTGCCTTTCGCGGACGGCTCCTTCGACCTGGCCTGCTCGGCGTACGGGGCGCTGCCGTTCGTGGCCGACCCGCGGCTGGTGCTGCGCGAGGTGTGCAGGGTGCTGCGGCCGGGCGGGCGGTTCGTGTTCTCGGTGACCCATCCGATCCGGTGGGCGTTCCCGGACGAGCCCGGGCCGGAGGGGCTGTCGGTGTCCGCCTCGTACTTCGACCGCACGCCGTACGTCGAGCAGGAAGAGGACGGCCGGGCGGTGTACGTCGAGCACCACCGCACGCTCGGCGACCGGGTCCGGGACATCGTGGCGTCGGGCTTCCGGCTGGTGGACCTGGTGGAGCCGGAGTGGCCGGCCTGGAACACCGCGGAGTGGGGCGGGTGGTCGCCGCTGCGCGGGAACCTGATCCCGGGGACGGCGATCTTCGTGTGCGTACGAGACTGAGCGTGTGATCCGCTACGACGCTCTGGACGCCCTGCCGGTACGGGATGCCCTGCCCGCCCTGAACGAGGCCCTGGCGGGACACGGCACCGCCGTCCTCGTCGCACCGCCCGGGACGGGCAAGACGACGCTGGTCCCGCTGGAGCTCGCGGGACTCCTGGGCGACGGGCCGGCGCGGCGCGTGGTCGTGGCCGAGCCGCGCCGGATCGCGGCCCGGGCCGCCGCGCGGCGGATGGCGTGGCTGCTGGGTGAGCGGCCCGGGGAGAGCGTGGGCCACACCGTGCGCGGTGAGCGGGTCGTGGGGCCGCACACGCGCGTGGAGGTCGTCACCACCGGAGTGCTGCTGCAGCGGATCCAGCGGGACCAGGAGCTGACGGGCGTCGACGTGGTCGTACTCGACGAGTGCCACGAACGGCACCTGGACGCGGACACGGTGGCCGCGTTCCTGTGGGACGTACGGGAGACGCTGCGGCCGGAGCTGCGTCTGGTGGCCGCGTCGGCGACCACGGACGCCGAGGGGTGGGCGCGGCTGCTGGGCGGTGCGCCGGTGGTCGAGGCCGAGGGCGTCTCGTATCCGGTCGAGGTGGTGTGGGCGCCGCCGGTACGTCCCGTGCGCCCGCCGCACGGGATGCGCGTGGACCCCGCTCTGCTCGGGCATGTGGCGACGGTGGTGCGGCGGGCGCTGGCCGAGCGGCCGGGGGACGTGCTGTGCTTCCTGCCGGGCGTGGGCGAGATCTCGCGGGTCGCCGGTCTGCTCGGGGACCTCGGCGACGTCGAGGTGCTCCAGGTGCACGGGCGGGCGCCGGCGGCGGTGCAGGACGCGGTGCTGGCGCCCGGCGAGCGGCGCCGGGTGGTCCTGACGACGGCGGTGGCCGAGTCCTCGCTGACGGTTCCCGGAGTGCGGGTGGTCGTGGACTCAGGGCTGGCGCGGGAGCCGCGGGTGGATCACGCGCGCGGGCTGAGCGCGCTGACGACGGTGCGGGCCTCGCGGGCGGCCGGGCGGCAGCGGGCGGGGCGCGCCGGGCGTGAGGGGCCGGGGACGGTGTACCGGTGCTGGGCGGAGGCCGAGGACGCGCGTCTGCCGCGTTTCCCGTCCCCGGAGATCAAGGTGGCCGATCTGACGGCGTTCGCCCTTCAGACGGCCTGCTGGGGGGATCCGGACGCCTCGGGGCTGGCGTTGCTGGACGCTCCGCCGGGTGGCGCGATGGCGGCCGCACGCTCCGCGCTGACAGCGGTGGGGGCGGTGGACTCCGCCGGTTCGGCCACGGAGCGGGGGGTGCGCTTGTCGCTGCTGGGACTGCACCCACGGCTGGGGCGGGCCCTGCTCGATTCGGCGTCGTCGGTGGGCCCCGAACGGGCCGCGGAAGTCGTCGCGCTGCTCAGTGAAGAGGTGCCGCGGGAGTACGGGGACGATCTCGCCGGTGCTCTGCGGAGTGCTCGGCGTGGCGGTGACGCCTATTCGGGGCGGTGGCGGGCGGAGGTTCGGCGGCTGCGGGCCGTCGTCGGTGGTGTTTCCGACCCGCCGACCCGCACCCGTCGGTCACGAGTGACCGTCGAGGTCGGCGCGGTCCACGGCGACGAGCAGGCCGCCGGGCTCGTCGCGGCACTCGCCTTTCCCGAGCGGATCGCCAGGCTCGACGGCGGGTCGTACCTCATGGTCTCGGGCACCCGGGCCGAACTGCCCGACGGGTCTCCCCTGCGCGGGGCGCCCTGGATCGCCATCGCAGTCGCCGACCGGCCGGTGGGCAAAGGGCACGCGCGCGTGCGGCAGGGGGCCACGGTCGACGAGGAGCTCGCGCGGGCCGCGGCGGGGGCGTTCCGCGAGGAGCGGGACGAGGTGCGCTGGGCGGACGGGGACGTCGTCGCGCGGCGGGTGGAGCGGCTCGGGGCCGTCGAGCTGGCGGTACGGCCGCTGAAGGACATCGACTCCGCCGCCGTACGCGAGGCGCTGCTCGACGGGCTGCGGCAGGAGGGGTTCGGGCTGCTGCGGTGGCCGACGGAGGCGGTGGCCCTGCGGCAGCGGCTGGCCTTCCTGCGGCTGCGGCTCGGGGAGCCCTGGCCGGACGTGTCCGACGAGGCGCTCCACGCGCGCGTGGACGAGTGGCTGGAGCCCGAGCTCGGCCGGGCCCGGCGGCGCGCCGACCTCGCGCGGATCGACGCGGGGCAGGCGCTCGGGCGGCTGTTGCCCTGGGCCTCGGGGGAGGCCGCGCGGCTCGACGAACTCGCCCCCGAGCGGATCGCCGTACCGAGTGGGTCCAGGATCCGGATCGACTACGGCGACCCGGAGCGGCCCGTCCTGGCCGTGAAGCTCCAGGAGATGTTCGGGCTTCAGGAGTCGCCCGCGGTGGCGGGGGTGCCGCTGCTCGTCCATCTGCTCTCCCCCGCCGGGCGGCCCGTCGCCGTCACCGCCGACCTCGCCTCCTTCTGGAAGGACGGCTACAAGGGCGTGCGGGCCGAACTGCGCGGGCGGTATCCCAGGCATCCGTGGCCCGAGGACCCGGCCACCGCGGAGCCGACGCGGCACACCAACGCCCGGCTCAGGCGCTGACCGGCTTCGGGGCGGCGGTCTTCGGGGGCGCCGGGTCCGACGGCCGGCGGCCGCGCGCCTCCAGGTAGAGGGCCAGCGCCAGCAGCAGGGCTCCCAGGATCAGGAAGCCCCAGGGCAGATAGGACGCCAGCAGCAGGATGATCGTCCGGTTGTGCTTGACCAGGGTCACGGTGTGCTCGATGTAGTCCTCGCGCATCTTCACGTGCCCCGCGAACGCCGTCACCTTGGCGCGCCCGCCGAGCAGGGTGCCGCCGCGCAGCTCCTCCTTGTGGATCTCCTCGCCGTAGACGGGGGCACCGGTGACGGGCTCGACCCAGAACCTGCGGACGGTGGTGTACCAGCGGGTGGTGCCGGTCTTGGCGACGGACTCGGGCGTGATGCCCTTGACCGGCATGGTCTTCGGCATGCCGACCTTGGTCCACGGGATGGTCTGCTCGAAGTAGTAGACCCGCACGCCGCGGAACGTCTCGGTGCGCTTGTAGTGGATGGGGTTGGTGGTGCGGGTCTGCGCGTCGAAGTACTCGTAGTCCCGCTTCTGCGTCAGGAAGGGCCACTTGAACTCGATGCCCTCCCGTCTGACCGGGTCGCCGTCGACCATCTCGCCGGTGGCGTGGACGGGTTCCTGGGAGTGGGCGTCGAAGATGTAGCGCTCGGGGATCTTGGAGACCATCTTGCCGTCGGGGCCCTGCACATAGGACAGGCCGTCCCAGACGACCACGTCCTTCCCCGCCGTCCGCTCGATCTTCCGGGATGCCTCCACGTCGCCCTTGAGGGTCTGCACGATGGTGACCTTGGAGACCTTCTTCGCCTTCATGGTGCCGTAGTCGAGGAGGGTGGCGCCCTTCGCCTCCAGGACCATGTTCTCGTACCGGTTGGCGGGGATCTTGGCGAAGCGCGGGAAGGCGTACCAGCGCAGCAGCGGGGACAGCGCCGCGCAGAACACGGCGCAGGCGAGCAGGACCAGACTGGCCTTGCGGCGCATCTCGGCCTCCCTCCCGGGCGGGCGGTTCACGGGCGTGCGGGCACCGTGGTCACGGGTGTGGGGGCACGGTCGTCAGCAGGGGTTTCGGGGACGTCGTGCCGGTCGGCGGGCCCAGCGCGGTGATCGCGAGGACCAGGGCGAACGCGAGGGCGAGACCGCTCGCGGCGGCGATCAGGGCACGCATGCGGGACCTCCCCGGCCGTCCGGAACTGATACATCGTCAGGTCCGGGCACGGTAGCAACGGGAGGGCGAGATGAGAACACGTCGCACGCATACGGACCGAGGGCGCCCCTGCCGCCGGAGCGGAGGGGCGCCCTCGGGCGCGGCCGGTGCTTACGCGGACGGGCTCTCGGAACTGCTCGGCGACGGGCTCGCCGTCGAGTCGGCCGCGGCGACCTTCAGTTCGACGGTCAGCGTCGCGCCACCGGTGGTGGTGATGCGCAGCAGGAAGGTGCCGGTGGTGTCGTCCGCGTACAGCTTCGGCAGCTTCAGCAGGCCCTTGCCGTCCGTCTCCAGGCCCGTCAGGGTGCGTACGGTCTTGCCGTCGGCGTCCTTGAAGTAGGGGCCCTTGTCGTTCTCGGTCGCGTCGTCCGCGGACTTGATCAGGGTCGCGGTGGCCGCCACCTTGTCCGCGACGGCGCCCTTGTAGGTGGCCTTCACCTCCACCTGGTCGGCGAACTCGCCGCCCGGCGTGCAGGTCAGCGCGGTGTCGCTGGTGCGGGCGAGGACGTCGGCGGCACGCTCGGTCACGGTCGCCTTGTAGTCGAGGCCGCTGAGGGTGCGGCCCACGACGGTGGCCCGGACCGTGAACTCGCCGGTCTTCTCACCCGCCTGGAGCGCGGGGGCGACGGCGGTGCCGGAGGTGCCGGTGAGCACCGCGGCGACCTTCTCGCCCCCGGTGAAGGTGGTGTCCGTGTCGCCGAGGATGGTGAACCGGATCCGGACCTTGCCGACGGCCTTGCCGGCCTTGGTCTCGGCGCGCGTGCTGATCCGCTTGGCGAAGGGGTCCCCGGCCTGGGCGGTGAGCTTGGCGGTACCCGCGTCCTCCAGGTGGTCCACGGTGTCGGTCTGGGTGGGCGGCTGGCTCGGGGTGCCCGGCGTGGACGGCGGCTCGGGTTTGGGGCTGGTGCCGCCGCCGTCGTCCGGCTTGTGCGGCTTCGGGTCCGGCTTGGGCGTGCCCGGCTTGGGCTTGTCCGGTGTCGACGGCTTCGGGGAGGGGCTGGTCCCGGCCGTCTCGTCGTCGCTGCGGTGCGAGGGAACCGAACCGGTGCCGTCGGGGATCGAGTGGCTGCCCTTGCGGTAGTAGTCCAGCCACGACAGGACCAGGTTGAGGTAGTCCTGCGAGTTGTTGTAACTGAGGATCGCGCTGTTCAGGTCCCCCTGGTCGGCCAGGTCCCAGCCGTTGCGGCACAGGTAGTGGCCGGCGGCGAGCGCGGCGTCGTAGACGTTGTTGGGGTCCTTCGCGCCATCGCCGTTGCCGTCCCGGCCGGCCCAGGCCCAGGTGGACGGGATGAACTGCATGGGGCCGATGGCCTGGTCGTAGGAGCTGTTGCCGTCGTACCGGCCGTTGTCGGTGTCCTTGATCAGCGCGAAGCCGTTGCCGTCGAGCTGCGGGCCGAGGATCCGGCCGATGGTGGTGCCGTCCGCGTCGACGCGGCCGCCGCGGGCCTGGCCCGACTCGACCTTGCCGATGGCGGCGAGGAGTTGCCAGGGCATGTTGCACCCCGGCTTGGAGCCGCGCAGCTCTTCCGCGGCCTTCTTGTAGGCGTCGAGCACGGTCGCGGGGATGCCCGCCTCGCCCTCGCCCCGCGAGGCGGGGGTGCCGATGGTCGGCGACGGGCCGGCGTCGGGTTCCGGGCTGTTCAGCGGCGGCAGGTCCGTGTAGTACGGCGAGTTGCCGGTGGCGTTGCCGTCGGAGGTGGTGTCCGGCGCGGTGGTGGCGCCGGCGGCGGCCTGTCTGCCCTGGTCGTCGGCCGTCACTCCTGGAGCCTGGGAGGCGGAGAGAGCCGCGACCGCTGCCGCGGCCACGGCGGTGGTCGCCGCCCCTTTGCGCAGCCGACTGCCGAAATGCGCCGCCATAGAGTGAACCCCTCCCGTGGACGCCCGAGCGCCCGTCTTGTGTCTTCCCGCTCTTTCCGCTCGCCCTGTTGTGACGGTTGACCCGGGGCTGTGGTTGCCCCCGTTACGCTTTTTCCAGTCGTACGGTGATCTGTTCGACCGTGCCTCCCGGCAGGGTGACCCAGGTGACCCTACGACAACTTCCTTTCACTGGGCACCCGGTGGCGCCCGGATTTCGCCGGTCGGTCATGTGCCGTTCAAGGGGGCCCCGTTGCCGTTCACACTCAGCCATGCGGCGGCGGTACTGCCCGCGGTGCGCGGGGACGGATCCGGCCGCGGCCGGCTGGTACCGGCGGTGCTCGTCGCGGGTTCCCTCTCCCCCGACATGACCTACTACGCGGCGAGTGTGCTGCCCGGGGCGATGCGGTTCGGGGACGTCACGCACTCCTTCGCCGGGGTGTTCACCGTCGACGTACTGGTGTCCTGGGGGCTGGTGGGACTCTGGCTGGTCCTGCGCGAACCGCTGGTCGCCCTGCTGCCCCGGGGCCGCCAGGGGCGGTGGGCGGCGCTGACGCGGTGCGGGGCGCCACGCGCGCGCGTACGGCCCGCCACGGCGGCCTGGTGGTACGCCTGCGCGGTGCTCGGCGCGTTGACGCATGTCGTGTGGGACGCGTTCACGCATCACGACCGGTGGGGAGTGAGGCTGTTCCCGGTCCTGAACGGGGTGGCGGCGGGCATGCCGCTGTACTCGTACCTGCAGTACGCCTGTTCGCTGGTGGGCGGCCTCCTGGTCGTGGCGTGGGTGACGCGTGCGGTACGGCGGGCGCCGGACGGTGAACCGGTGGGAGTTCCGGCGCTGTCGGTACGGGACCGCTGGTGGGCCGGTGCGGTGGTCGGCGGCTGCGCGGCGCTCGGGGCGGCGCAGCGGGCGCTGCGGTGGTGGGCGTACTGGGGCACCACCGCCAAGCCCTGGGAGCTGCTGCCGACGCTGTGCTTCGGGGTGGGCGCGGGGCTGGTGCCGGGACTGCTGGTGTACGCCCTGGGGGTCAGGCTGTGGCGTCCGGCCCGGGTGTGCGCCGGTCCCGCGGCGGCCGGTGCGCGGCGGGACCGGTCTGCCGCTCGGTGAGGGGCGCCACGAAGACGGTCATGGCGCGGGCCGGGCGGGGTCTCGGCAGCCGGGTGAGGACAAGCGCGAGGAGCGGGGCGAGGTAGCCGCGGCCGCGGTCGGCCCAGGAGCGCCAGGCGGTCGCCCGTCCCGCCCGGGTGAGCCGGTGTCCGAGGTCTGCCGTCGTCCGGCGCACGGCCTGGGCCGGGTCGGTGGGGATGCGGGCGGTGCTTGCGTCGGCCGCGAAGACCGGAACCGGCGGGGGCGGCGTGCCCGGGGCCGCGGCGGCGCCCGCCGGGCCAGTGGGCCCTGCGTGGGCCGTCCGGCGGTGGAGCGTGCGTATACCCATGCCCGCATCCTGACGGGCGGGGGCCGCGGGGGCGTTCTGGCGGGGGCCACGTGAGTGACGGTCCCCGCGGGGCCGGTTCCCGGCGGGGCTTGGGCGGGGTCGTGCGGGTGAGCTGGGAAATGCGGCTCACCCACACCGTGGGAGAGGGCGTTGCCGGAAACGAATGAACGTGGCCGGAACGCCCCCTCCGTCGCACAGCCAAAGGCTAGTGCGCTGCGGATTCCCAGTCGGGGCCGACGCCGACCGAGACGTCCAGCGGGGCCCGGAGCCGGACCGCGCCCGCCATCTCGCGGCGGACGAGCTCCTCCACCGCCGCGCGCTCGCCGGGGGCGATCTCCAGGACGATTTCGTCATGGACCTGGAGGAGCATCCGGGACTTGAGGCCGGCCTCCTCCAGGGCCCTGCCCACGTGCAGCATGGCGATCTTGACGATGTCGGCCGCCGTGCCCTGGATCGGCGCGTTCAGGGCCATGCGCTCGGCCGCCTCTCGGCGCTGGCGATTGTCGCTGTTGAGGTCGGGGAGGTAGCGGCGGCGCCCGAAGAGCGTCGCCGTGTAGCCCGTCGCCCGGGCCTCGTCGACCGCCCGGCGCAGATAGTCCCGTACACCGCCGAAGCGCTCGAAGTACGCGTCCATCAGGGCGCGGGCCTCGGCCGCCTCGATGTTCAGCTGCTGGGACAGGCCGAAGGCGGACAGCCCGTACGCCAGGCCGTACGACATGGCCTTGATCTTGCGGCGCATCTCCGCGTCCACCGCCGAGCGCTCCACCCCGAACACCTGGGAGGCCGCCGTGGTGTGCAGGTCCTCGCCGGAGGTGAACGCCTCGATCAGGCCCGCGTCCTCCGAGAGGTGGGCCATGACGCGCAGTTCGATCTGGCTGTAGTCGGCGGTCATCAGCGACTCGAAGCCCTCGCCCACCACGAAGCCGCGGCGGATCGCCCGGCCCTCGTCCGTGCGGACCGGGATGTTCTGCAGGTTCGGGTCGGTGGAGGAGAGCCGGCCCGTGGCGGCCACCGTCTGGTTGAAGGTGGTGTGGATACGGCCGTCGCCCGCGATCGTCTTGATCAGGCCCTCGACCGTGACCCGCAGCTTCGCCTGCTCGCGGTGGCGGAGCATGATCACCGGCAGTTCGTTGTCCGTCTGGGTCGCCAGCCAGGCCAGGGCGTCGGCATCCGTCGTGTAGCCGGTCTTGGTCTTCTTGGTCTTGGGCAGGGCCAGCTCGCCGAAGAGGACCTCCTGGAGCTGCTTGGGCGAGCCCAGGTTGAACTCGTGTCCCGCCGCCGCGTGCGCCTCCTTCACCGCCTGCTGCACCGCGCCCGCGAACATCTGTTCCATGGCTTCGAGGTGGGCCCGGTCGGCCGCGATGCCGTGCCGCTCCATGCGGGCCAGCAGCGCGGAGGTGGGCAGCTCCACGTCCCGCAGGAGGTCCGCCGCGCCCACTTCCTGAAGGCGGCCCTCGAAGGCCTGGCCCAGGTCGAGGACCGCGCGGGCCTGGATCATCAGGGCCTCGGCCTCGGCTCCGTCGTCCGCGCCGAAGGCCAGCTGGCCGTCGGCCGCCGCGGCGGGGGCCAGCTCGCGGTGCAGGTACTCCAGGGACAGGGCGTCCAGGTCGAAGGAGCGGCGGCCCGGCTTGACCAGGTAGGCGGCGAGCGCGGTGTCCATGGTCACGCCCTCGACCGACCAGCCGTGCTCGGCGAAGACGCGCATGGCGCCCTTGGCGTTGTGCAGGATCTTGGGCCGGTCCGCGTCGGCGAGCCAGGCCGCGAACGCGTTCTCGTCGGTCTCGTCCAGCTCGGCCGGGTCGAACCAGGCGGCAGCTCCCCCGGCGGCGGCGAGCGCGACCTCGGCGACCGAGCCGGCGCCCAGCGCCCAGGTGTCGACGGTGGCGACACCGAGCGTCTCGGCGCCATGCTCGGCGAGCCACGGGGCGAGCTCGCCCGCACCGAGGACGGTGCCGTCGAGCTGCACCCCGTCCGTCGTGATCGGGGTGGTCTCGGCCACCTCCGCACCCGGGTCGACGGCGAAGAGCCGCTCACGCAGGGACGGGTTACGGATCTCCAGGGTGTCCAGGATCATCGCCACGGCCTTGCGGTCGTACGGCGCCCGCTCCAGGTCGGCGACCGCCTTGGGCAGCTCCACCTGCCGCTCCAGCTCGGTGAGCCGGCGGTTGAGCTTGACCGCCTCCAGATGGTCGCGGAGGTTCTGCCCGACCTTGCCCTTGACCTCCTCGACGCGCTCGACCAGCTCCGCGAAGGAACCGAACTGGTTGATCCACTTCGCGGCGGTCTTCTCGCCGACGCCCGGGATGCCGGGCAGGTTGTCGGACGGGTCGCCGCGCAGCGCCGCGAAGTCGGGGTACTGGGCGGGCGTCAATCCGTACTTCTCGAAAACCTTCTCCGGGGTGAACCGGGTCAGCTCCGAGACGCCCTTCGTCGGATACAGCACCGTCGTGTGCTCGGAGACCAGCTGGAAGGAGTCGCGGTCGCCGGTGACGATCAGCACCTCGAAGCCCTCGGCCTCGGCCTGGGTGGCGAGGGTGGCGATGACGTCGTCCGCCTCGAACCCCTCGACCGCGAAGCGCTGGGCCTGCATCGAGTCGAGCAGCTCACCGATCAGCTCGACCTGGCCCTTGAACTCGTCCGGGGTCTTGGAGCGGTTCGCCTTGTACTCCGTGAACTCCTCGGAGCGCCAGGTCTTGCGGGACACGTCGAATGCCACCGCGAAGTGCGTGGGCGCCTCGTCACGCAGGGTGTTGGCCAGCATCGACGCGAAGCCGTAGATCGCGTTCGTCGGCTGGCCCGTCGCGGTCGTGAAGTTCTCCGCGGGCAGCGCGAAGAACGCGCGGTAGGCCAGCGAGTGCCCGTCCATGAGCATCAGCCGGGGACGGGTGCCGCCGGGGGTCTTGTCGGTCGTCTTCGATGCTGTCTCTGCCACGCCCCCGATCCTGCCACGCCCCACTGACAGCCGGGGCCGGGGCCGGTTCGCGGGCGCCCGGCCCGGAGGAACACCTCTCCCCTTCTTCCTTGGCCTGCCACTCTCTCTCCTGGCCTGTCACCGCCGCGTGGGAGGATCCCATGTACAGCACACACGCCAGTCGAAGGGGAGCGTGCGATGGCGACGAAGCCGCCCAAGGGGGATCCGGTCCAGGACGCGCCGCAGGTCGCGGAGCCCAAGCACGCGGCGGCGGGGCTGCCGGCCATCGGACACACCCTGCGCATCGCCCAGCAGCAGATGGGTGTGCGGCGCACCGCGCTGACGCTGCTGCGGATCAACCAGAAGGACGGCTTCGACTGCCCGGGCTGCGCCTGGCCCGAGCCGGACCACCGGCACAAGGCGGAGTTCTGCGAGAACGGCGCGAAGGCGGTGGCCGAGGAGGCGACCCTGCGCCGGGTCACCCCCGAGTTCTTCGCCGCGCACCCCGTCGCCGAGCTCGCCACCCGCAGCGGCTACTGGCTCGGCCAGCAGGGACGGCTCACGCACCCCGTGTACCTCCCCGAAGGGGCCGAGCGCTACGAGCCGGTCACCTGGGAGCGCGCCTTCGACATCATCGCCGAGGAGATCTCCGCCCTGGGCTCCCCCGACGAGGCCGTCTTCTACACATCGGGCCGCACGAGCAACGAGGCCGCGTTCCTCTACCAGCTGTTCGCGCGCGAGCTGGGCACGAACAACCTGCCCGACTGCTCCAACATGTGCCACGAGTCCTCGGGCTCCGCCCTCAGCGAGACCATCGGCATCGGCAAGGGCAGCGTCCGGCTGGAGGACCTCTACAAGGCGGACCTGATCATCGTCGCCGGGCAGAACCCCGGCACCAACCACCCCCGCATGCTCTCCGCCCTGGAGAAGGCCAAGGCGAACGGCGCGAAGATCATCAGCGTCAACCCGCTGCCCGAGGCGGGCCTGGAGCGCTTCAAGAACCCGCAGACCCCCCAGGGCATGGTCAAGGGCGCCGCCCTCACCGACCTGTTCCTGCAGATCCGCATCGGCGGCGACCAGGCGCTCTTCCGCCTGCTGAACAAGCTGGTCCTGGAGACGGAGGGCGCGGTCGACGCGGACTTCGTCCGCGAACACACCCACGGGTACGAGGAGTTCGCCGAGGCCGCCCGCGCCGCCGACTGGGACGAGACGCTCACCGCGACCGGCCTGACGCGCGCGGAGATCGAGAAAGCCCTCGGCATGGTCCTGGCCTCCGAACGCACCATCGTCTGCTGGGCCATGGGACTCACCCAGCACAAGCACTCCGTCCCCACCATCCGCGAGGTGGTCAACTTCCTGCTCCTGCGCGGCAACATCGGCCGCCCGGGCGCGGGCGTGTGCCCGGTGCGCGGTCACTCCAACGTGCAGGGCGACCGCACGATGGGCATCTTCGAACGCCCCGCCCCGGCCTTCCTGGACGCCCTGGAAAAGGAGTTCGGCTTCGCGCCCCCGCGCAAGCACGGCTTCGACGTCGTCCAGGCCATCCGCGCGCTGCGCGACGGCGAGGCCAAGGTCTTCTTCGCCATGGGCGGCAACTTCGTCTCCGCCTCCCCCGACACCGAGGTCACCGAGGCCGCCATGCGGCGCGCCCGGCTGACCGTGCACGTGTCGACGAAGCTCAACCGCTCGCACGTCGTCACGGGCGCGCGTGCCCTGATCCTGCCCACGCTGGGCCGTACCGAGCGCGACGAACAGGGCGGCGGCGAGCAGTTCGTGACCGTGGAGGACTCCATGGGCATGGTGCACGCCTCCCGGGGCCGTCTGGAGCCCGCGAGCCGGCACCTGCTGTCCGAGCCGGCGATCGTGTGCCGTCTCGCGCGCCGGGTGCTCGGCGCGGACAGCGCGGTGCCGTGGGAGGAGTTCGAGAAGGACTACGCCACCATCCGCGACCGCATCGCGCGCGTGATCCCCGGCTTCGAGGACTTCAACGCGCGCGCGGCCCGTCCCGGCGGCTTCGCCCTGCCGCACGCCCCGCGCGACGAGCGCCGCTTCCCGACGGCGACGGGGAAGGCGAACTTCACAGCGGCCCCGGTGGAGTACCCCGAGCTGCCCGAGGGCCGCCTGCTGCTGCAGACGCTGCGTTCGCACGACCAGTACAACACCACGATCTACGGCCTCGACGACCGTTACCGCGGCATCAGGAACGGGCGCCGAGTGGTCCTGGTCAACCCCGAGGACGCCCGGCGGCTCGGCGTGGACGACGGGTCGTACGTCGACCTGGTCGGCGAGTGGAAGGACGGCGTGGAGCGGCGGGCGCCCGGCTTCCGGGTCGTGCACTACCCGACCGCCCGGGGCTGCGCGGCGGCGTACTACCCGGAGACCAACGTCCTGGTCCCGCTGGACGCCACCGCGGACACCAGCAACACCCCGGCCAGCAAGTCCGTCGTGGTGCGTCTGGAACAATCGGCTACCGACTGAGCGTTTGCTCAGCCGAGAGACTGGTGTACGACGAACGGAGCCGGGCCCCATGGGCGAGCAGCAGCACGTGAAGTTCCCGCAAGCGGTCATCGACGAGTACGCCGCGCTCGGCATCGACCTCATGGCGCTGTTCTCCGCGGGCCATCTCGGCACGCGGATGGGCGTGCAGATCGTGGAGGCGTCGGCGGAGCGGGTCGTCGGGACCATGCCGGTGGAGGGCAACACACAGCCGTACGGACTGCTGCACGGGGGCGCCTCCGCGGTGCTGGCCGAGACCCTCGGTTCGGTGGGCTCGATGCTGCACGGGGGCAGCTCGAAGATCGCGGTCGGCGTCGACCTGAACTGCACGCACCACCGGGGCGTGCGCTCCGGGCTCGTCACCGGGGTGGCGACGCCGGTGCACCGGGGGCGGACCACCGCGACGTACGAGATCGTGATCAGCGACGAGGAGGGGCGGCGGGTGTGCACCGCGCGGCTCACCTGCCTGCTCCGTGACGTCTCGGGTGCTGAGAAGGCGTGAGCGCCCGGCGCCGAGTCCCGCAGCGGCCGAATGTCCCCGAATGCGGACTTGCCCTTTCTTGACGTAACGCTGCGTAACTCGGGCGCAATACAGCCACACGGCTTCGACCGTGACGGCGCACCACTCCGAGACCCGTCCGGACCGCCGCGAGGGGCCTGCCACCAGGCAGGCCCCTCGCGGCGGGTTCACGGCCAAGCGGAAGTGCGGGTTCTCAAAATGTGGACCGAGAGGAAATTCCACCAAAACAGTCGAGAGCATCCCGCGCCCGACTTCACCGTCCACGTCGTCATAACAAGAAAGTCACAAGCCAGCTCACTGCGATGCCCATGTCCACATACCGGGCTTAGAGTCACGGCCAGTCACCGCTCCATCGGGAGTTAGGTACCGGCACCGCATCCCCCGTCCCCGCAGGGGCGGACGTGCCTGCGGAAAGGACTGAATGTGCGACAGCGTTCTCTGGTGATTCTCACCTCCGTACTGACCACCGGAGCTCTGACTCTCACCGCCTGCGGCTCCCGCGACGACGACAGCAAGAGCGGCGACAGCGGCAACGTCACCGTCACCATCGGCGTCGACGCCCCGCTGACCGGTCAGAACTCCGCCACGGGCCTCGGCATCCAGTACGGCGCCCAGATCGCCGTCGACGACGCCAACAAGAACAAGACCGTTCCCGGCGTCACCTTCAAGATCAAGGCCCTGGACGACAAGGCGATCCCCGCCACCGGCCAGCAGAACGCCACCCAGCTGGTGTCCGACAAGGACGTCCTCGGCGTGGTCGGCCCGCTGAACTCCGGTGTCGCGACGCAGATGCAGCAGGTCTTCGCCACCGCCAACCTGGTGCAGATCTCCCCGTCCAACACCGCCCCGGAGCTGACCCAGGGCAAGAACTGGCAGACCAAGCCGGCCCGCCCGTTCAAGACGTACTTCCGCACCGCGACCACCGACGCCCTCCAGGGCGCCTTCGCCGCGGACTACGCCTACAACGGCCTCAAGAAGAAGAAGGCCTTCGTCGTCGACGACAAGCAGACCTACGGCGCCGGCCTCTCCAAGATCTTCAAGGAGCAGTTCGTCAAGCAGGGCGGCAAGGTCATCGGCACCGACCACGTCAGCGTCGGCGACCGTGACTTCTCCACCCTCGTCACCAAGATCAAGAACTCCGGCGCCGACCTGCTGTACTACGGCGGCCAGTACGACGAGTCCGAGGTGCTGACCAAGCAGCTCAAGGACGTCGGCGCCAAGATCCCCCTGTTCGGCGGCGACGGCATGTTCACCCCGACCTACATCAAGACCGCCGGCAAGGCCTCCGAGGGCGACCTCGTCACCTCCATCGGCGTCCCGGTCGACACCCTGCCCGCCGCCAAGGACTTCGTGACCACCTACAAGGCCAAGAAGTACCCCGGTGACTACGGCACCTACGGCTCGTACTCCTACGACGCCGCCACCGCCATCATCAAGGCCGTGGGCGAGGTCGTGAAGGACGGCAAGGTCCCCTCCGACGCCCGTGCCCAGATCGTGGACGCCGTCCAGAAGAGCTCCTTCGACGGCATCTCCGGCAAGATCGCCTTCGACGAGTTCGGCGACACCACCAACAAGCAGCTGACCGTGTACCAGGTCACCAAGGGTGAGTGGAAGTCCGTCAAGAGCGGTACCGCCAACCCGAAGTAGCCAATCCGAGCACTCCGCACCACCAGGGCCGCGCGGCGCAGACCACCGTCACCGCGCGGCCCGCCTTCTACCTCCCCCTTGACTCTCCCCACCACATGGAGGCCATGCGGTGAACACCCTGCCGCAGCAGCTGGCCAACGGGCTTTTCCTCGGCTCGATGTACGGTTTGATCGCCATCGGCTACACGATGGTGTACGGAATCGTCCAGCTCATCAACTTCGCCCACGGCGAGATCTTCATGACCGGCGGCTTCGGCGCGCTCACGGTCTATCTCGCCCTCCCGGACGGCATATCCATGTGGATAGCGCTGCCACTGATGCTCCTCGGCGGCGCACTCGTCTCCGTCCTGATCGCGGTCGGCGCCGAACGCTTCGCCTACCGGCCGCTGCGCGGAGCACCACGCCTCGCACCACTCATCACCGCCATCGGCCTTTCCCTCGCCCTGCAGCAGGCGGTCTTCAACTGGTACAAGTACCACGGTGACGCCAAGTCCGCCCGCGTCTTCCCGCAGCTGCCCTTCGGCCCGTACCACCTCGGCTCGCTCACGATCCAGAGCGGTGACGTCTTCCTGATCATCGCCGCCCCGATCTGCATGGCCATCCTGGCCTTCTTCGTCCGGCTCTCCCGCACCGGCCGCGCCATGCAGGCCACCGCGCAGGACCCGGACACCGCGCAGCTGATGGGCATCGACACCAACCGCATCATCGTGATCGCCTTCGCCATCGGCGGCTTCTTCGCCGCGGTCGCGGGCCTCTCCTACGGCCTGAAGTACGGCTCCGTCGCCTACGACATGGGCTTCATCGCCGGCCTCAAGGCGTTCACCGCGGCCGTCCTCGGCGGCATCGGCAACATCTACGGCGCCATGCTCGGCGGCCTCGTCCTCGGTCTCGCCGAGGCCATGGCCACCGCCTACATCGCCGACATCCCCGGCATGCAGCAGCTCGGTGGGCAGGGCTGGGCCGCCGTGTGGGCCTTCGTCCTCCTCATCCTCGTACTCCTCTTCAGGCCACAAGGCCTGCTCGGCGAACGCGTCGCGGACAGGGCGTGAGCAGCATGACCGACACCACCACCAAGACCACGGCCGCGGTCGCGGCCGGACGCGGGCCCGTCCCGCTGCCGCCGGGCGCAGCCCGTCTGCTCATCGCCGTCGGCGCCGTCGGCACCATCGCCAGCACCTTCCTCAGCTGGACCTGGACCCCCGAGTTCCCCGGCGACCTGACGGTCTACGGCTACCCGGCGGGGCTGCAGATCCTCGCCCTCGTGGGCGGCGCCCTGACCCTCCTGTACGTCCTCAACCTGTGGGACGTGCCGGTACTGCGCTGGCTGAACCCCGGCAAAGCCACCTCCCCCGTCCTGCTGACGGCGCTGTCCGCCTTCGCCGTCTGCTGGTACACGGCCATCGCCATCGCCGTCGACCTCGGCGGACTGGTCAACCTCGAACCCGGGGCCTATGTGGCGGCCGTGGCCTCCGCGCTCCCGGTCGTGGGCGCCCTCGCGCTGCCGCACCCCGCCCCCGAGGCCGGCCTCCGCGGCTACCTCGCCAAGCCCGACCAGCCGCGTCCCGGCACGCTGTCCCCGATCGCCGAGCGCGCCGTCATCACGGCCGGCACCGCCCTCGCCCTGATCGCCTTCACCTACGGCATCGGCATCGACAACGACGCGAGCGAGACCTTCATCGGGTACATCCTGCTGTTCGTCTTCGCCGCCTGGGGCCTCGTCCACACCGGTCTCCTCGACCGCTACGCGACCGTCTCCGCCCGGCACAAAGGTTTCGCCGCCGCGCTCGCCTTCGCCGCCGCCGTGATCTTCCCGTTCACCCAGAGCGACGACCACAACGCCAACATCGGCGTGAACATCCTGATCTTCGCCACCGTCGCCCTCGGCCTGAACATCGTCGTCGGCCTCACCGGTCTGCTCGACCTCGGTTACGTCGCCTTCCTCGGCGTCGGCGCCTACGCGGCGGCCCTGGTCTCCGGCTCGGAGTACTCCCGGTTCGCCGGCGTGCAGTTCCCGTTCTGGGCCGCCGCCCTCACCGGCATGGCCGCCTCGCTGGTCTTCGGTGTCCTGATCGGCGCGCCCACGCTGCGGCTGCGCGGCGACTACCTGGCCATCGTGACGCTCGGCTTCGGTGAGATCTTCCGCATCACCGTCAACAACCTGGACGGCGACTCGGGTCCGAACATCACCCGCGGACCGAACGGCATCACCCAGATCCCGGACCTCAACATCTTCGGGTTCAACCTGGGCGAGGCACACGACATCGGCGGGTTCACCCTGGGCCGGTTCGCCAACTACCTCTTCCTGATGCTCTTCGTCACGGCCATCGTCGTGCTCGTCTTCACCCGCGCCGCCGACTCCCGTATCGGCCGCTCCTGGATCGCCATCCGCGAGGACGAGACCGCCGCCACCGCCATGGGCATCAACGGCTTCCGGGTCAAGCTGGTCGCCTTCGCCCTCGGCGCCTCCCTCGCCGGTCTCGCCGGCACCGTGATGGCGCACGTCAACTACAGCGTCAACCCGCAGCCGTACCAGTTCGCGGGCGCCGCCCCGCCCAACTCGGCCTTCCTGCTGGCCGCCGTCGTCCTCGGCGGCATGGGCACCGTCAGCGGCCCGCTGCTCGGCGCGAGCGTCCTCTACCTGGTCCCCGAGAAGCTCCAGTTCCTGCAGAACTACGAGCTCTTCGCCTTCGGTATCGCGCTGATCCTGCTGATGCGCTTCCGCCCGGAGGGCATCATCGCCAACCGTCGCCGCCAGCTCGAATTCCACGAGACCGGCCAACTCGACGTACCAGACAAGACGACGCTGACCGACGAACCGGCCGTCACCAAGGCAGGGGCGTAAAGAACGATGACAACCACGTCCACTCCTGTACTCGAAGCCCGTGACGTCACGATGCGCTTCGGCGGCCTCACCGCCGTCCGCTCCGTCGACTTCACCGTCAACAGCGGCGAGATCGTCGGCCTGATCGGGCCGAACGGCGCCGGCAAGACCACCTTCTTCAACTGCCTCACCGGTCTCTACGTGCCGACCGAGGGGACGGTGTCGTACAAGGGCACCGTGCTGCCGCCCAAGCCGCACCTGGTGACGCAGGCGGGCATCGCCCGTACCTTCCAGAACATCCGGCTCTTCGCCAACATGACCGTTCTGGAGAACGTCCTGGTGGGCCGTCACACGCGCACCAAGGAAGGCCTCTGGTCGGCGCTGCTGCGCGGCCCCGGCTTCAAGAAGGCCGAGAAGGAGTCCGAGGCGCGGGCGATGGAGCTCCTGGAGTTCGTCGGCCTCGACGCCAAGCGCGACCACCTGGCGCGCAACCTGCCCTACGGCGAACAGCGCAAGCTGGAGATCGCCCGGGCGCTCGCCTCCGAGCCCGGCCTGCTCCTCCTGGACGAGCCGACGGCCGGTATGAACCCGCAGGAGACCCGGGCCACCGAGGACCTGGTCTTCGCCATCCGGGACAAGGGCATCGCCGTCCTCCTCATCGAGCACGACATGCGCTTCGTCTTCAACCTGAGCGACCGCGTCGCCGTCCTCGTCCAGGGCGAGAAGCTCGTCGAGGGCACCTCGGACGTCGTCCAGGCGGACGAGCGCGTGATCGCGGCCTACCTCGGCGAGCCGTTCGAGGGCGAGCCCGGCGAGGCCGAGGCAGCCGAGGTCGAGGCCGCCGAAGCCGCCGCCGAGACGGCACCGGCCGACGCGGAGAGCACCACCAGCATCACCAAGGGAGAAGCCCAGTGACCGCTCTGCTCGAGGTCGAGGACCTCAGGGTCTCCTACGGCAAGATCGAAGCCGTCAAGGGCATCTCGTTCAGTGTCGAGGCCGGTCAGGTCGTCACCCTCATCGGCACCAACGGCGCCGGCAAGACGACGACCCTGCGCACGCTGTCGGGCCTGCTGAAGCCCACCTCCGGGAAGATCGTCTTCGACGGCAAGCCGCTCAGCGGCGTCCCCGCCCACAAGATCGTCGCCCTCGGGCTCGCCCACTCCCCCGAGGGCCGGCACATCTTCCCGCGCCTCACCATCACCGAGAACCTCCAGCTCGGCGCCTTCCTCCGCAAGGACAAGGAGGGCATCGAGAAGGACATCCAGCGGGCGTACGACCTCTTCCCGATCCTGGGTGAGCGGCGCAAGCAGGCCGCGGGCACCCTCTCGGGCGGTGAGCAGCAGATGCTGGCCATGGGCCGGGCGCTGATGTCCCAGCCCAAGCTGCTGATGCTGGACGAGCCGTCGATGGGTCTGTCCCCGATCATGATGCAGAAGATCATGGCCACCATCGCCGAGCTGAAGTCCCAGGGCACCACGATCCTGCTGGTCGAGCAGAACGCCCAGGCGGCGTTGTCGCTCGCCGACCAGGGCCATGTCATGGAGGTCGGCAACATCGTCCTGTCGGGCGGCGGGCGTGACCTGCTGCACGACGAGTCGGTGCGGAAGGCGTACCTGGGCGAGGACTAGCCCGACCGGGGTACGACACGAAGAGGCCCGCGCCCGTTTCTCCGGGGCGCGGGCCTCGTCGTACGTGTGCGACGACGTACCGGCGTGATCGCGGGTCAGCCCTTGTCGGCCTTGGTCGCCTTCTTCTCCTCGTTGTCCGCGATGACCGCCTCGGCGACCTGCTGCATGGACAACCGGCGGTCCATGGAGGTCTTCTGGATCCACCGGAAGGCGGCCGGCTCGGACAGCCCGTACTGGGTCTGCAGGATGGACTTCGCCCGGTCGACCAGCTTGCGGGTCTCCAGCCGCTGGGTGAGGTCGGCGACCTCCTTCTCCAGCTCCCTCAGCTCGTTGAACCGCGAGACGGCCATCTCGATCGCCGGGACGACGTCGCTCTTGCTGAACGGCTTCACCAGGTACGCCATGGCACCCGCGTCGCGGGCCCGCTCGACCAGGTCGCGCTGGGAGAAGGCGGTGAGCATCAGCACCGGTGCGATGGACTCCTCGGCGATCTTCTCCGCCGCCGAGATGCCGTCGAGCTTGGGCATCTTCACGTCCAGGATGACCAGGTCCGGCCGGTGCTCACGGGCCAGCTCCACGGCCTGCTCCCCGTCCCCCGCCTCACCTACGACGGTGTACCCCTCCTCCTCCAGCATCTCTTTGAGATCGAGCCGGATCAGGGCCTCGTCCTCGGCGATGACGACACGGGTCGTCAGCGGAGGCACGTGCGACTTGTCGTCGTCGGGCACGTCTACGGGCTGGGGCGACTCGGGGGCGGTCACGGGGGCTCCTCGTTCAGGGGCGGGGTACTGCTGACAAGAGCCTACCTAGCTGCGGTAAGGTAGAGCACGGCGGGTGACCGTCAACCTTTGATTCATTGGCCCCCGTAGCCCAATTTGGCAGAGGCCGCGGATTCAAAACCCGTACAGTGTCGGTTCAAGTCCGACCGGGGGCACTTTTCCTTCGAATCCAAGGTTACTCCAGAAAGCGGATGTCCACGTTCTCGTGAACATTCGCTTTTTGCTGCGTGTCGCCGCGATCCCCCTCGGAGAGTGGCCGCATGTACGACGTCAGCACACGCAAGCGGGCCCTCGCGCTGGTTGCCCAGGGGCGCAGCCTCAACTCGGTGAGCCGCGAGACCGGCATCTCACGCGCCGCGATCCGCTCGTGGCAGGACCGCCTCGAACCGCTGCCCCGCATGGCGCCGCCGGACCCCGGACCGCCCTCCGACGACCGCGCGTACGCCTATCTACTCGGCCTCTATCTCGGTGACGGATGCATCAGCGCTCACCCGCGCACCGGCTACTACCTGAGATCGCGTGCGCCGATGCGTGGCCCGGACTCATGGAACAGTGTCGCGAGGCCATCGCAAAAGTGCGCCCCGGCGTCGGCATCTGCACGCTCCAGAAACAGGGCTGCGCGGCGGTGACCAGCTACTCCCCGCACTGGCCTCGACTGTTCCCCCAACACGGCCCCGGCAAGAAACACGAACGCCGCATCGCCCTCGAACCCTGGCAGCAGCAGATCGTCGACGCCCACCCCTGGGAGTTCATCCGGGGCCTCATCCACTCCGACGGTTGCCGCATCACCAACTGGACCACCCGTGTGGTCGGCGGCCGGCGCAAGCGATACGAATATCCCCGGTACTTCTTCACCAACGTGTCCGAGGACATCCGCCGCCTCTGCACCGACACCTTCGACAAACTCGGTATCGAGTGGACGCAGTGCGCCCGCGACGGAACCCCGTACAACATCTCCGTCGCCCGCAAAGCCTCCGTAGCCCTGATGGACGCCCACGTGGGCCCCAAGCACTGACAAGGGAGGGGCCCAGCGTGCGCTACTTGGGGCTGTCGTCCTCACCGATGTGGTGGACGCGCACCATGTTCGTCGAGCCGGAGACGCCGGGCGGGGAGCCGGCCGTGATCACCACGATGTCGCCCTTTTGGCAGCGGCCGTACTTCAGCAGCAGTTCGTCGACCTGGTCGACCATCGCGTCCGTGGAGCCGACGGGCGGGACGAGGAAGGTCTCGGCGCCCCAGGTGAGGCTGAGCTGGGAGCGGGTGGCCTGTTCGGGGGTGAAGGCCAGGAGGGGGATGGGCGAGCGGTAGCGGGAGAGGCGGCGGGCGGTGTCGCCGGACTGGGTGAAGGCGACCAGGAACTTCGCGCCGAGGAAGTCCCCCATCTCCGCGGCCGCGCGGGCGACCGCGCCGCCCTGGGTGCGGGGCTTGTTGCGGTCGGTCAGCGGCGGGAGGCCCTTGGCCAGGATGTCCTCCTCGGCCGCCTCGACGATCTTGGACATCGTCCGGACCGTCTCGACGGGGTACTTGCCGACGCTCGTCTCGCCGGACAGCATCACCGCGTCCGTGCCGTCGATGACCGCGTTGGCCACGTCGCTCGCCTCCGCGCGCGTCGGGCGCGAGTTCTCGATCATGGAGTCCAGCATCTGCGTCGCCACGATCACCGGCTTGGCGTTGCGTTTGGCCAGCTTGACGGCGCGCTTCTGGACGATCGGGACCTGTTCGAGGGGCATCTCGACGCCCAGGTCGCCGCGGGCCACCATGATGCCGTCGAAGGCGGCGACGATGTCCTCGATCGCGTCCACGGCCTGCGGCTTCTCCACCTTGGCGATCACCGGGAGGCGGCGGCCCTCCTCGTCCATGATCCGGTGGACGTCCGCGATGTCCTTGCCGCTGCGGACGAAGGACAGGGCGATGACGTCGAAGCCGGTGCGCAGCGCCCACCGCAGGTCGGCCTCGTCCTTCTCGGAGAGGGCGGGGACCGAGACGGCGACGCCGGGCAGGTTGAGGCCCTTGTGGTCGGAGATCATGCCGCCCTCGACGACCGTGGTGTGGACCCGGGGGCCGTCGACGGCGGTGACCTCCAGGCAGACCTTGCCGTCGTCGACGAGGACGCGTTCGCCGGGGGTGACGTCGTGGGCGAGGCCGGAGTAGGTGGTTCCGCAGTGGCTGCGGTCGCCTTCCGCGCCCGGTTCGACGGTGATGGTGAAGGAGTCGCCGCGTTCAAGGAGTACGGGGCCCTCGGCGAAGCGGCCGAGCCGGATCTTCGGGCCCTGAAGGTCGGCGAGGATCCCGACGCTGCGGCCGGTCTCGTCGGAGGCCTTTCGCACGTGCTGGTAGCGCTCCTCGTGCTCGGCGTAACCGCCGTGGCTGAGGTTGAATCGGGCGACGTCCATTCCGGCCTCGACCAGTGCCTTGATCTGGTCATATGAGTCGGTGGCGGGCCCCAGAGTACAGACGATCTTTGCTCGGCGCATAATTCGAGCCTAGGCCTTACCCGCCGGTAGAGAATTGGTGGGGCGTGACGACTCAACAACCTTTGGATGAAGGGTCGTTGACAAGTGTTGAATTGTGCGACCGCCCGCTCTGATGAGCATTTTGACGTATTCGGTGAGGTCACATAAGGCCATAGGGAATCAGCAGACGGTCACTCGGCGAGGGTCACCCCCCGGTCGATCACCGGCCGCGCGCCGAGCGCGATCTACTGCTCGCCGAGGCCGCGGTCCACCGGGCGGACGCCGAGCCATGGGCGTCGCCCCTATGGGGTCAACTGTGGCGGCACCATGGTGAATTGGGCGCTGACCTGAGCGCTGACGTGCAGCCGCTGGGGTTCCAGGTCGAGCGGTTCGGGGGCCTCGGTGACCTCGGCGAGGGACATGCGGCGGACGCCTCGCTCGAAGGGTGTCCGGGTGGACCGGGGCCGCTCGGTGCCGGTGTCGGCGAGTTCGACCAGGGCGGCCAGGGTGGTGCCCAGCGCCCGCGCGTACTCGTGGGCGCGCTGCACGGCTTCCCTTACGGCCTGCTGCCGGGCCTCGCGGTGCACAGGCGAGTCGGGGCGCAGCGTCCACCAGGGGCCGTCGACGCGGGTGAGCTCCAGGTCGGCGAGGCGGGTGGTGAGTTCGCCGAGGACGGTGAAGTCGGTGAACTCCGCGGTGAGGTGGACACGGCCGTGGTAGGCGTGGACGCGTTCGCCGCGGCCGCGTTCGGTGAGCTCCGGGATGATGGAGAAGGCGCCGGTCGACAGGCGTTCCACGGCGTCCCCGTACGACTTGACCAGGTCCAGGACGGTGGCGTTGCGGCGGGTGAGGTCGTCGAGGGCGCTGCGCCGGTCGCGGCCGCGGGCGCTGACCGTGACGCTGATGCGCGCGATCTCGGGCTCGACTTCCAGTTCGGCCTCGCCGCGGACGACGAGGAGGGGGGCGTCCGGGGTGCCGTGGGGGGTGGTCATACGCCCCACTCTGTCACCGGTTTCCCGGTTGGGCACGCGGAGTTGACCGATTAGGTCACCAGATCGAAACCTCCCGGACCTGTTGCTGTCCGTCATGAACGGGTCAGAATCTACGCGCGTCGTTGACCATCCCCGAGGAGAACGAGACATGCCGTTGAACCGTCGGAAGTTCCTGAAGAAGTCCGCCGCCACCGGGGCGGGTGTGGCGGTCGCCGGCGCGGCGGCGGCTCCGGCGGCCGAGGCGGCGGAGGCGAAGAAGCCCGCGAAGCCGGCGAAGCGGTACGCGCTGACGGTGATGGGGACGACCGACCTGCACGGGCACGTCTTCAACTGGGACTACTTCAAGGACGCGGAGTACTCCGACAAGGCCGGCAACGCGATGGGCCTGGCCCGTATCTCGACCCTGGTGAACCAGGTGCGCGAGGAGAAGGGCCGCTGCAACACCCTGCTGCTGGACGCGGGCGACACCATCCAGGGCACCCCGCTGACGTACTACTACGCCAAGGTGGACCCGATCACCGCCAAGGGCGGCCCGGTGCACCCGATGGCGCAGGCGATGAACGCGATCGGCTACGACGCGGCGGCCCTGGGCAACCACGAGTTCAACTACGGCATCGAGACGCTGCGCAAGTTCGAGGACCAGCTGCGCTTCCCGCTGCTGGGTGCGAACGCGCTGGACGCGAAGACGCTGAAGCCCGCCTTCCCGCCGTACTTCATCAAGAAGTTCCATGTACCGGGTGCCCCGCCGGTGAAGGTCGCGGTGCTGGGCCTGACGAACCCGGGCATCGCGATCTGGGACAAGGCGTACGTCCAGGGGAAGCTGACCTTCCCGGGCCTGGAGGAGCAGGCGGCGAAGTGGGTGCCGAAGCTGCGTTCCATGGGCGCGGACGTGGTCGTCGTGTCGGCGCACTCCGGCTCCTCCGGTACCTCGTCGTACGGTGACCAGCTGCCGTACGTGGAGAACGCGGCGGCCAATGTCGCCAAGCAGGTGCCCGGCATCGACGCGATCCTGGTCGGCCACGCGCATGTGGAGATCCCGGAGCTGAAGGTCACCAACGAGGCCACCGGCAAGACGGTCGTGCTGTCGGAGCCGCTGTGCTACGCCGAGCGCCTCACCCTCTTCGACATCGAGCTGGTGTTCAGCAAGGGCAGGTGGGAGGTGGAGTCGGTCGCCGCCAAGCTGCTGAACTCGGCCTCGGTCGCCGACGACCCGAAGATCACCAGGCTGCTGACGGACGAGCACGCGAAGGTCGTCGAGTACGTCAACCAGGTGGTCGGCTCCGCGACCGCGACGCTGACCACGGTCGACGCCCGCTACAAGGACGCCCCGATCATCGACCTGATCACCAAGGTCCAGGAGGACGTGGTCAAGGCGGCGCTGGCGGGCACCGAGTACGCCTCGCTGCCGGTGATCGCGCAGGCCTCGCCGTTCTCCCGCACCTCGGAGATCCCGGCGGGCAAGGTGACGATCCGGGACCTGTCGAGCCTGTACGTGTACGACAACACGCTGGTCGCGAAGCTGATGACGGGCGCGCAGGTGCGGGCGTACCTGGAGTACTCGGCGGAGTACTTCGTCCAGACGGCCGCCGACGCGGCGGTCGACGTGGAGAAGCTGACCAACGCCGGTGGCCGTCCGGACTACAACTACGACTACGTCTCGGGCTTCCAGTACGAGATCGACATCGCCCAGGCGGCCGGTTCGCGCATCAAGAACCTCACCTTCAACGGTGCCGCTCTGGATGACGCCCAGCAGTTCGTGCTCGCGGTGAACAACTACCGCGCCAACGGCGGCGGCGCGTTCCCGCATGTCGCCTCGGCCAAGGAGCTGTGGTCGGAGTCGACCGAGATCCGGACCCGGATCGCGGAGTGGGTGACCGCGAAGGGTGTGCTGGACCCGAAGGACTTCGCGTCGGTGGACTGGAAGCTCACGCGGAACGGCACGCCGGTGTTCTAGAGGTCCGGCGCTTTCCCGCTCATCGTCCCTCGACGAGGGGGATGAGGGTCTTGGCCGGCCGCCGCGCGAGGGGTACCTGCGGTTGCCGGCCGAGGCCGAAGGTGGTGAAGGCGGTCCGGGTGGGCAGCGGGTACGGGTCCCTCCCGGTGAGGGAGTTGAGGATGGTGGCGCTGCGCCAGGCCGCGAGGCCGAGGTCGGGGGCGCCGACGCCGTGGGTGTGCAGTTCGGCGTTCTGCACGTACACCGCGCCGGTGACGCACGGGTCGAGGAGCATCCGGAACCGCTCGTCGATACGCGGGCGTTCGCCGCTGTCGCGGCGCAGGTAGGGGTCGAGACCGGCCAGGAGACGGCCGAGGGGGCGTTCGCGGTAGCCGGTGGCGAGGACGACGGCGTCGGTGGTCAGGCTGGACCGGGTGCCCTGCTGGACGTGTTCCACGTGGAGTTCGAGCTTGCTGATGGCCATGCGTCCGGCGGTGCGGAGGTGGACGCCGGGGGTCAGGACGGCGTCGGGCCAGCCGCCGTGCAGGGTGCGCCGGTAGAGCTCTTCGTGGATGGCGGCGATGGTGTCGGCGTCGATGCCCTTGTGGAGCTGCCACTGGGAGGCGACGAGCCGGTCGCGGACGGGCTCGGTGAGGGCGTGGAAGTAGCGGGTGTAGTCCGGGGTGAAGTGCTCCAGGCCCAGCTTGGAGTACTCCATGGGTGCGAAGGCCTCCGTGCGGCCGAGCCAGTGCAGCCTCTCGCGGCCGGGCGGGCGGTGGCGCAGCAGGTCGAGGAAGACCTCGGCGCCGGACTGTCCCGAGCCGACGACGGTGACATGGCCGGCGGCGAGGACGGTGTCGCGGTGGTCGAGGTAGTCGGCGGCGTGGATGACGGGGACGCCGGGTGCCTCGACCAGGGGTTTCAGCGGATCCGGCACATACGGTGCGGTGCCGACGCCGAGGACGATGTTCCTGGCGAGCGTACGGCCGAGGGCCTCGGCCTCCCCGTCGGCGCCGAGCTGGGTGAAGTCGACCTCGAAGACGTCGTGTTCGCTGTTCCAGCGGACGGCGTCGACCTGGTGGGAGAAGTGCAGTCCGGGGACGTTCTGGGACACCCAGCGGCAGTAGGCGTCGTACTCGGCGCGCTGGATGTGGAAGCGCTCGGCGAAGTAGAAGGGGAAGAGCCGGTCGCGGGCCCGGAGGTAGTTGAGGAAGGTCCAGGGGCTGGCCGGGTCGGCGAGCGTCACCAGATCGGCGAGGAAGGGGACCTGGACGGTGGCGCCGTCGATGAGCAGGCCGGGGTGCCAGTCGAAGCCGGGGCGCTGTTCGTAGAAGACGGCGTCGAGTCCGGGGAGGGGGTTGGCGAGGGCGGCCAGGGAGAGGTTGAACGGTCCGATGCCGATGCCGACCAGGTCGCGTGGTACTCCGGGCTCGTGGGGTGGTGGGCTGGGTGTCTGGCTCATCGGGGGGTGGTCCCTTCCACGAGTTTCAGGAGATGGGCCAGGTCGTCGGGCCCGGTGCGGGGGTTGAGGAGGGTGGCCTTGAGCCAGAGGCGGCCGTCCATGCGGGCCCGGCCGAGGACGGCGCGTCCGTCGTGCAGCAGCCCGCGTCGCACCTCGGCGACGGCGTCGTCGGTGGCCTCCGCGGGCCGGAACAGGACCGTGCTGATGACCGGCCGGTCGTAGAGCTCGAAGCCCGGGTGGTCGTGGACGAGGGCGGCGAACTGCCGGGCGCGGGCGCAGACCTGGTCGACGAGGGCGCCGAGGCCGGTGCGGCCGAGGGTCTTCAGCGTGACGGCGATCTTGAAGACGTCGGGGCGCCGGGTGGTGCGCGGGGAGCGGCCGAGCAGGTCGGGGTAGCCGGCCTCGGTGTCGTCGTCCGCGTTGAGGTAGTCGGCGCGCTGGTTCAGGACGGCGAGGTCGCGCGGGCGGGCGACGGCGAGGAGGCCGGCGGCGACCGGCTGCCAGCCCAGTTTGTGCAGGTCGAGGGCGACGGTGTGGGCGGCTTCGAGTCCGGCGAGCTTCTCCCGGTGGCGGTCGCTGAAGACCAGGCCCCCGCCGTAGGCGGCGTCGACGTGCAGCCGGACGCCGTGGGCGGCGCACAGGCCGGCGATCTCGGGCAGCGGGTCGATCAGTCCGGCGTCGGTGGTGCCGGCGGTGGCGGCGACGAGCAGCGGGCCGGGGAGGCGGGTGAGGGCCTCGTCGAGTGCGGCGGGGTCGAGGGTGCCGCGGGGCGCGGGGACGACGACCGGGTCGGGCAGGCCGAGCAGCCAGGCGGCGCGGGGCAGGGAGTGGTGGGCGCCCGCGCCGCAGATCAGCTGGACGCTGCCGCCGTGCGCCTCGCGGGCGAGCAGCAGGGCGAGTTGGTTGGCCTCGGTGCCGCCGGTGGTGACGAGGGCGTCGGCCAGGCCGATCTCCTGGGCGAGGGCGCGGGTGACGAGGGCCTCCAGGGCGGAGGCGGCCGGGGCCTGGTCCCAGGAGTCGAGGGAGGGGTTGAGGGCGCTCGCGGCGAGGTCGGCGGCGGTGGCGACGGCGAGGGGCGGGCAGTGCAGGTGGGCGGCGCACAGCGGGTCGGCGGGGTCGGCGGAGCCTGCGGCGAGGGCGTGGACGAGGGTGCGCAGCGCGTCGGGGTCGCCGTCGTCGGGCAGGACGTCGCCCATGGCGTCGGCGATCCGTGTGGCGACGGCGTCCGGTCCGCCCGCGGGCAGCGGGCCGCCGCGTGACCGGCCGCCTTCGCGCAGGGCGTCCAGGACCGTGTCGAGCAGGGGCCCCAGGGCTGCGGGGCCGTCGGGTCCTGAGGCGAGGGACGGCGTGCTCATGGGCTCTCCTCACGGGGCGTGGGACGTGGGGACATCCGCAGGGGGAGTTCCAGCTTGTACGCGCAGGGGGCGGCGCGTCCGGGAAGCCCGACGATCACAACCCGAAAGTGGGTACTCCCGTACGGGGAGACCGTGTTGGAAGACCATGTGGGAAGACCGTGTCGTCGGGGCCGTGAGGGAAGGTGGGTGCGTCGGTCGGATGGTTGACGCGTGGATGGTGGACGTGCCCGGTGAGCGGGTGGTGGTACGGGAGCCCGTCCCGGCGGACGAGGCGCCGCTGCTGGCCCTGTTCGAGGCGTCCGAGGACTGGTTCGTGGCCGCTACGGGTCTGCCGTCGGCGCCCGGTGACGTGCAGAGCCTGTTCTACTCGCTGCCGGACGGGGCCCGCCCGGAGGACAAGGTGCTCCTGGTCCTGGAGCGGGACGGTGTGGTGACGGGCCTGGTGGACGCCGTGCGGGACCACCCGGAGCCCGGTGCCGTGTCGGTGGGGATGTTCCTGCTGGCGCCGTGGGCACGGGGCCGGGGCCTGGGCCGGGCGCTGGCCGAGTCGCTCCTGGCCCGGGCGGGGGGCGTCACCCGGGTGCGGGCGACGGTCCCGCCCGGCTGGCGGCCCGGCGAACGCTTCCTGGAACGGCTCGGCTTCACGCTGGAGGAGGAGTCGGGGGTGGGCGCGGACGTGGGCAACCGGCGGGCGGGGCCGCGTGAAGCCGCCGTGCGGCGGGCGGAGTTGCGCGTCGGCCGGGGCTGACGCGCTCGGTCTACTCGCTCCGCTCAGGCCCGGAAGTCGTCCGCGTGGTCCTCGGCCCACCGGGCGAAGGTGCGGGCCGGGACGCCGGTGATCTTCTCGACGGTGGTGGTGATCTCCGGGGCGACGCCCACGGTGGCCGCGAAGGACTTCAGGAGTCCCTGGAGCACCTCCGGCGGCACGTGCGGGAACAGTTCGGGGCCGGCCTCCTCGGGCGATGTCTCCACGAACCGCAGGTCGCGTCCGACCGCCCGGCCGATCGCGGCGATCTGTTCGGCGTTGGTGACCGCCTCCGGACCGGTGAGGCGGTGGGCGGCTCCCTCGTGTCCGGCCTCCAGCAGGACGCGTTCGGCGACCGCGGCGATGTCGTCCTCGTGGATGGGGGCCGTGACCATGCCCGCGTAGACGCCCCGGACCGTGTCCGAGGTACGGATCTGCGGGGCCCACTGCAGTGCGTTGGTGGCGAAGGCGTTGGGCCGCAGGAAGGTCCACTCCAGGCCGCTGTCGCGGATCTGCCGTTCGGCGGTGGCGTGCATGACGTGAATGGGGTGGGTCTCGTCGGCGCCCTCCTGGACGATGCCGGAGGAGAGCAGCACGACGTGGCGGACCCCGGCCGTGCGGGCCGCGTCGAGCAGGGCGCCGGCCTGTGCGCCGCCCGCCTGCACGTACAGGAACAGCTTGGACGCGCCCTCGAACAGGGCGGCGCCCTCTTCGGGGTCGAACCGCACCACCTCGGCCCCCTCCGGCAGCCCGGCCCGCAGCGGGTCGCGGGTCAGCGCCCGTACGGGCCGGTCCGCGGCGACGAGCCGTTCCACCAGGGCACGGCCCACATTCCCGGTGGCACCGGTCACTACGATCACAGTCTTCTCCTCGGATGCTCGGCCGATCGTCCTCGGGCTCTGCCGAGCCTAGGAAGGACGATCGGTCCGCCGCATCGTCGGCAAGGACCAGACGTGCCCTACGTCGCCGGTATTAGGACCTGCCCTGGGCCTCCCGTACGCGCAACGCCCGTGCCAGGTCGTCGAGTTCGTCGGCGAGCTTGCGGCGCAGCGCGGTGACCGGGGCGGCGTCGCGCAGGCAGGCCTCGCCCAGGCGGAGGTTCTCGTCGTCGACGGCATGGGCGGGGAAGGCCCAGTGGCCGGCGGCGGCGGCGATGGCGGGTCCGCGGCGGGCGGCGAGGGCGACCACGTCCTCGTAGTAGCGCGGCACGTACTCCCGTACCAGGTCGGCCTGTTCGGGCTGCCAGAAGCCCTGGGCGGTGGCGATGAACAGGTAGTTGGACAGGTCGTCGGTGGCGAACATCGCCTCCCAGGCCCGGCGCTTGGCCTCCGGGTCGGGCAGGGCCGCGCGGCAGCGGGCGGCGCCCTCCTGGCCGGTGGCGCTGGGGTCGCGCTCCAGTTCGCCGGTGATGGCGGTCTCGTCGGTGGCGCCGAGGACGGCGAGCCGGCCGAGGATGCGCCAGCGCAGCTCGGGGTCGAGCTCCGGGCCGCCGGGCACGGTGCCGTCGGCGAGCCAGGCGGCGATGGTGTCGGGGTGGGCGGCGACGTCGATGAAGTGTCGTACGGCGACCAGGCGCAGGCCGGGGTTGTCGCCGTCCTCGGTGCGGCGGATCAGGTCGCGGCAGAGCGAGGTGAGGGTGGCCAGGGCGGCGGGACGTTCCTCGGTCGCCAGGTAGCGGTCGGCGACATGGGTGGCGGCGAAGGCCAGCACGCCCTGGACGAGGGCGAGGTCGGTCTCGTGCGGGAGGTGGGTGCGGGCGGCCTCCAGGTAGGTGGCGGGCGGGAGTTCGCCGTCGCGGACCGCGTCCCGGAGGGCGTTCCACACCACCGCGCGGGTGAGCGGCTCGGGCAGGGCGGACAGGCCGGCGCGCACCGCCCGGAAGGACTCGGGGTCGAAGCGGACCTTGGCGTAGGTCAGGTCGCCGTCGTTGAGGACGAGCAGCTCGGGGCGCTTGCCGATGGGCTGCGGGGCGGTCTGCGGCAGGTCGACGTCGAGGCGTTCGCGCAGGGTGAGGCGGCCTTCGTCGGCGAGGTCCTGGTCGTAGACGCCGACGGTGATCCGGTGCGGGCGGCTGCCGGCGCGTTCGACGGTCAGGGCGCGGGTGCCCTCGTCGGTGGTGGTGACGCGCGGGGTGAGCGTGTCGACGCCGGTGGTGCGCAGCCAGGCGTCGGCCCAGGCGTGGACGTCGCGGTCGGTGGCGGCGGCGAGGGAGTCGATGAAGTCGGCGAGGGTGGCGTTGGCGAACCTGTGGCGGGCGAAGTGGATGTTGATGCCGGCCAGGAAGTCCTTCTCGCCGAGCCAGGCGACGAGCTGGCGCAGGGCGGAGGCGCCCTTGGCGTAGGAGATGCCGTCGAAGTTGAGCAGCGCGGCGGCGGTGTCGTCGACGGCCTCGGGGGCGACCGGGTGGGTGGAGGGGCGCTGGTCGGCGTCGTAGCCCCAGGCCTTGCGGGTGACGCCGAACTCGACCCAGGGCTGGGTGAAGCGGGTCGCTTCGAGGGTGGTCTGGTAGCCCATGTACTCGGCGAAGGACTCGTTCAGCCAGATGTCGTCCCACCACTTGAGGGTGACGAGGTCGCCGAACCACATGTGGGCCATCTCGTGGGCGACGACCATGGCGCGGGTCTGGCGTTCGGTGTCGGTGACGGCGGAGCGGTAGACGAACTTGTCGCTGAAGGTGACCAGGCCCGGGTTCTCCATGGCGCCCGCGTTGAACTCGGGGACGAATGCCTGGTCGTAGGAGTCGAAGGGGTAGGGCTCCTCGAACTTCTCGTGGAAGCGGTCGAAGCACGCGCGCGTGACGTCGAGGATCTCGTCGGCGTCGGCGTCGAGGTGGGGGGCGAGCGAGCGGCGGCAGTGGATGCCGAAGGGCAGCCCGCGGTGCTCGGTGCGCACGGAGTGGAAGGGGCCGGCGGCGACGGCGACGAGGTAGGTGGAGAGCGGCGGGGTGGGGGCGGCCTGCCAGCGGCCCTCGCCGAGGTGTTCGGTGATGCCGTTGGCGAGCACGGTCCAGCCCTCGGGGGCCGTCACCTTCAGTTCGAAGACGGCCTTCAGGTCGGGCTGGTCGAAGGCGGCGTAGACGCGCTGTACGTCGTCCATGAACACCTGGGAGTAGACGTACGTCTCGCCGTCGGTGGGGTCGGTGAAGCGGTGCATGCCCTCGCCGGTGCGGGAGTAGCGCATCGCCGCGTCGACGCGCAGTTCGTGCTCGCCGGGGGTGAGGTTCTTCAGGGGCAGCCGGTTGTCGTCCAGGGTCGCCGGGTCGAGGGGCTGTCCGTCGAGGGTGACGGAGCGCAGCTCGGCGGGCTTGAGCTCGACGAAGGTGTCCACGTTGGCGCCGTCGGCCCGTACCGAGAACCGGATCACGGTGCGGGAGTCGAAGCGCTCGTCCCCGGTGGTCAGGTCGAGGTCGATCGTGTAGCGGTGGACGTCGAGGAGCTGGGCACGGGTCTGCGCTTCGTCGCGCGTCAGTACGGACATGAACGACATGCTGCCTGATGTCACCGACACGGCACAGAGGCGGATCGGTACGCGGCCTATGTCCGGTTGGCGCCGGGCCGCGTCCGGGCGTGCGCCGGGGCGGGGCCTGGGCCCTAGCTGCGGTCCGGTGTCGCGCGGCTGCGGTGGGCGTCGCGTTGGGGTGGGACGTGGCTGTCGGGTGGGGGCGGGGAGTGGTGCGGGGCGTGTTCCTGGGCGTCCGGGTGGCCCTTGACCAGGGCGCGCAGGTCGCGGATCTCCTGTTCCAGGGCGAGCCGGTGCTGGTGGGCGTCGTAGAGGTAGCGGACCTTGGTGCGCAGGGCCCAGGGGTCGACGGGTTTCAGGACGAGGTCGGCGACGCCGAGGGCGAAGGCGCTGGCGGTCAGTTCCTGGTCCGGGCCGAAGCCGGTGAGCAGGATGACGGGTATGTGCTGGGTCTGCTCCAGGCGGCGCAGATAGCGCACGACGTCCAGGCCGCTGACGCCGGGCATGCGGACGTCCAGCAGCAGGAGGCCGACCTGACCGCGCAGGACCTGCTTGAGCGCCTCGTCGCCGCTGGTGGCCCGGCCGAGCCGGTAGCCCAGCGGGGCCAGGGCGCTCTCCAGCGCGTACAAGGTGTCCTTGTGGTCGTCGACGATGAGGATCTTGGCATCCGATGGCATGGCCAACGTCCCTCCCACGTGAGCAACCAGCTTACTTCCCGGCACTGACAGCGGGTGCTCGCCGATTGACGGGGAGTGCGCTCCGGCGGCCCGGTCCGCGGCTGCCGCCGGTGATCAGGTGGCGCTCGACGCCTGGTGGTTGACGGTGTCCTCGGCGATGCGCTCGTGATGCCTGATCACTTCGGCGATGATGAAATTGAGGAATTTTTCGGCGAACGCCGGGTCGAGCTTGGCATTCTCGGCGAGGCTGCGCAGCCGGGCGATCTGCCGCCCCTCCCGCGCCGGGTCGGCCGGCGGCAGCTGGTGGACGGCCTTGAGCCGGCCCACCTGCTGGGTGGCCTTGAAGCGCTCGGCGAGCATGTGCACGACGGCCGCGTCGATGTTGTCGATGCTCTCGCGCAGCCGCTCGAGCTCCTCGCGGACGGCGGGGTCGACGGCTCCGTTACCGGTGTTGCTGGTGGTCATGGGCGTCAACCCTAGGCCCTGTCGTCCTCGGGGGCGTGGGGGTCTTCCATCGCGGACGGATCGTCGGGGGCGCGGTCGTTGCCGTCGCCGGGGGCGGCGCGGCCCTGCTGGGCGCGGAAGCGGACGGGGGCCAGGCCGACGCGGCGGGCGAACAGGCGGGAGAAGTAGGCCGGGTCGTCGTAGCCGACGCGGCGGGCGACGGAGGCGACCGGGAGGTCGGTGGCCGCGAGGAGTTCCTTGGCGCGGCCCAGGCGGATGCCGAGCAGGTAGTCCTTGGGACTGCACCCGGCACCGCGCCGGACGGCGGCGCGCAGCTCGGCGGGGGTCATGTTGTGCCGGGCGGCGTGTTCGGCGACCGTCATCGGGGTGCAGGCGTCCCGGGCGAGGGCCTGTAGGACCGGGTCGCCGTCGGGGGCGAGGTCGGCGCGGGCGCGGCGCAGGGCGACCAGGAGTTCGTGGACGGCGGCGCCGGTCTCCACCTCCAGCAGCGGGTTGCCGCGGCCGGCGGCGCGGGCGATGCGGCCGACGACGGCTCGGGGGCCGGTGGCGTCGGCGAGGGGCACGACGGGCCGCTCGGGTTCGATGTAGCCGAGTTCGGTGTACGTGGCGGTGGCCGGGCCGGTGAAGCCGACGAACCCCTCGTCCCAGCCGTTCGCCGGGTCGGCCGCGTAGTGGTGCGGCACGCCGGGTGTGAGCCACAGCAGCGCCGGCGCGGTGATGGTGGTGGGGCGCCCGTCGGGGCCGCGGTACCAGCCGCCGCCCGTGCTGATCACGACGGCGACGTGGTGGTCGAGGGTGCGCGGTCCGACGGCGGGCAGGGCGCCGTACTGGAGGCCGACGCCGAGGCAGACCAGACCGAGGCGGTGGTGGACCGGGCTGGGGCTGAAGTACCGCATCCAGGTGTGGTACATGGCCGCGCGCTCCTCCCCCGCGTCGCTACCGGCGTTGTTTCCGTCGTTTCGGACGTCGTTTCCGGCATCGCTTCCGTCCAAGTACAGCCGATCTTTGTCCATGGAGTTGATCGCCGCCAGGGGCGAGGGTGGGCGCATGAGCGAGTTCACTGTGGGGGACACGGATTTCCTGCTGGACGGGCGGCCGGTGCGGCTGCTCTCCGGCGCGCTGCACTACTTCCGGGTGCACGAGGCGCACTGGCGTCACCGGCTGGCGCTGCTGCGGTCGATGGGCCTCAACTGCGTGGAGACGTACGTCCCGTGGAACCTGCACGAGCCGCGCCCCGGCGACTTCCGGGACGTACAGTCCCTGGGCCGCTTCCTGGACGCGGTGCGGGAGGCGGGGCTGTGGGCGATCGTGCGGCCGGGCCCCTACATCTGCGCCGAGTGGGAGAACGGCGGCCTGCCGCACTGGCTGACGGGCGAGCTGGGCACGCGTGTGCGTACCCGTGACGAGCGCTATCTGGCCCACCTGGACCGCTGGTTCCACCATCTGCTGCACGAGGTCGTGCCCCGGCAGTCCGACCGCGGCGGACCGGTGATCATGGTGCAGGTCGAGAACGAGTACGGCGCCTACGGTTCCGACGAGGTCTATCTGCGGCACCTGACCGACATGCTCGGCGCCAAGGGGATCACGGTCCCGCTGTGCACCTCCGACGGCCCGGAGGACCACATGCTCACCGGCGGCTCGGTGCCGGGCGTCCTGGCCACGGTGAACTTCGGCTCCCGCGCGCGCGAGGCCTTCGAGACGCTGCGCCGGCACCAGCCCTCCGGGCCGCTGATGTGCATGGAGTTCTGGTGCGGCTGGTTCGACCGGTGGGGCGGCGAGCATGTCGTCCGGGATGCCGCGGACGCGGCGCGGAGCCTACGGGAGATCCTGGAGTGCGGCGCCTCGGTCAACGTGTACATGGCGCACGGCGGCACCAACTTCGCGGGCTGGGCGGGCGCCAACCGGGGCGGCGGCGACATGCACGAGGGGCCGCTGGAGCCGGACGTGACCTCGTACGACTACGACGCGCCGATCGACGAGTACGGGCGCCCCACGGAGAAGTTCTGGGCCTTCCGCGAGGTGCTCGCCGCCCACAATCCCGGCCCGCTGCCCGAACCGCCCCCGCTCCCGGCACCGTTGGGTGTTCCCACGGAGGTGCGGCTGTCCGACTGGGCCCCCCTGGGGGACGTGCTGGAGGCACTCGGCGGCCGGGAGAGCGTCGGTGGCGTGCCGCCCACCTTCGAGGAGCTGGACGTCGACCGGGGGCTGGTCCGCTACGAGGTGAGTGTGCCGGGCCCGCGGCAGCCGTACCCGCTGGCCCTGCGCGGGCTGCGCGATCTGGCGGTGGTGTACGTCGACGGGGAGCGGGCCGGGGTGCTCACCGAGGAGGACGACACGCTGGAGAAGCCCGTCGCCGGGCCCGCGCGCGTGGAGGTGTGGGTGGAGTCCCTGGGGCGGGTCAACTACGGGCCCCGCAGCGGCGAGCCCAAGGGCCTCACCGGGGGCGTCCTGCACGAGCGGCAGTATCTGCACGGCGTACGCGCGCGTGGACTGCGGCTGGACGCCTTCGACGGCGGCGTCGAGCCGGTGCCCTTCGGCGCGCTGCCCGCCGGCGGCGCCCCGGGGCTGTATCGGGGCACCGTCACGGTCCACGGGGCCGGGGACGCGCGGCTGGAACTGCCGGGCTGGACCCGCGGGTTCGTCTGGGTCAACGGCTTCAACCTGGGCCGCTACTGGTCCGCCGGCCCCCAGCGGTCCCTGTACGTCCCCGGCCCGGTCCTGCGGGAGGGCGACAACGAGGTGTGGGTGCTGGAACTCCAGGAGACGGAGCCCGGGGTGCCCACCGCACGGCTGAGCGCCCCGCCGCGGCCCCGCGCATAGAGTGGAGAGGAGGCCCGAACGTCTCTGGGGGTACGGACGTGGCTAACGGCGGACCGGTCGAGCACGGCTACCCGCATCTGGAGACGGTGCGGGCCGCCATCACCGCGCTGTACAAGCGCCTCTCGTACGACACCGTCCAGACGTTCTCCGCCAGCCTGGCCCCCGCCGACGTGGCCTTCTGCGACACCGACGACCTCTACCTGGGGGCGCAGCGCGTGGCCCGGGAGATGGTGCGGCACTTCCGGCTGCCGGACGCCCGTCTGGTCGTGAGCTTCCGCGAGATGACCCATGCGGCGAATGTCGAACTCGCCGCCGGGCCCGAGTACTTCGTGGAGCTGAACGACCGGTTCCGCACCCACCGGCGCGACATCGGAGCGGCGCTCGCCCACGAGGTGATGCACGTCTACCTGCATCGCCTCGACCTGTCCTTCCCCGGCACGGCGGACAACGAGATCCTCACGGACACGGCGACCACCTACCTGGGGGCGGGCTGGTTGCTGCTGGACGCCTACCGGGAGGACTCCTTGACCTCCCAGAAGCTGGGCTACCTCACCCCGGAGGAGTTCGGCTACGTACTGGCCAAGCGCGCCCTGGTCTTCCATGAGGACCCCTCGGTGTGGTTCACCAGCCCGCAGGCGTACACGGCGTACGTCAAGGGCATGGCCCAGGCCCGCCAGGACGAGCAGCAGCCCCCGCTGACCGCCGCCGGCTGGGCGGGCCGCCGCCGCTACGCCCGCGACCGCCGCCACGCCCCCGGCCCCCAGCCCGGCGTTCCCTACACCTTCTCCCCCGACGGCGGCGGCCACCTGCGCGTCTCCTTCCCCTGCCCGACCTGCCACCAGCGGATCCGGGTGCCGGTGAAGGGGCGGGTCCGGGCACGGTGCTCGCTGTGCCGGACGGTGCTGGAGTGCGACACGTAGCGGAGACGACTGAAGGGGCGGGGCCCATCCGGGTCCCGCCCCTTCGCGCGTGTCACTCCTGGTGCCCGGCCACCGCCCGCCGGGGCAGTGCCGCGCACAGGGCGGCGCACACCACGAACCCGCCGGTCACCCAGGGCATCGCCGAGCCGAGCGCCTCGGTCGTCCCCTGGCCGGCGTGGTCGAAGAACACCGTCCCGATCACCGCCGCCCCGAGCGCGCCCCCGAACTGCTGGGCCGTGGAGAAGATCCCGGACGCCCCGCCCGCGAGTTCGCCCGGCACCGCGGACAGCACCACGTTCACCAGCGGCACCACCAGGAACCCGAGTCCGGCGCCGGCGACCACCAGTCCGGGCACCAGCGGCCACGCCCCGGTGTGCGCGGCGGCGGCCCCGTCGACCGACGCCCACACCCAGCCGAAGCCGCCCGCCATCATCAGCGCCCCGGCGCCGAGCACCGTCCGCCCGTACCGCACGGCGAGCCCGTCCGCGGCGGGCGCGGTCAGGAAGCCGCCGACGGAGAAGGCCGCGGTCACCATGCCGGCCTGCATCGGCGAGTACCCCTCGCCCCCCTGCAGCCAGATCGCGAAGACCAGGAAGAAGCCCTGCATCCCCACGGAGAACAGCAGCTGGACGAGAACACCTACGGAGAAGGCGGGCAGCCGGAAGGCCCGCGCGGGCAGCAGCGGCACGGTCTTCCCCCCGCGCCGGCGCCGGGCCTCGTACAGCCCGAGCCCGCCGACCGCGACCGTACCGGTGGCGAGGCAGGCCCAGCCCCACAGCGGCCAGCCGTTCTCCCGGCCCTGGACCAGCGGCAGCACGATCGCCACCAGGCCGGCGGCCAGGACCAGGCTGCCCAGCACGTCCGGGCGCCCCGCCGACCGTTCCCGGGTGGCCGGCACCAGCGACAGCCCCGCGACGAAGGTGCCGAGCGCCACCGGCACGTTCACCAGGAACACCGACCGCCAGCCCCAGCCGAACAGGTCGGCGTCGGTGAGCAGCCCGCCGAGCAGCAGCCCCACCGCCGAGGCGAACCCGGCGACGGCGCCGTACACCCCGAAGACGGCCCCGCGTTCCTTGCCCCGGAACAGCGTGCGGAAGGAACCGAGCACCTGCGGCACCAGCACCGCCGCCAGCACCCCCTGCACCGCGCGGGCGGCTATGAGCTGGCCGGGCGACTGCGCCACCCCACAGGCCAGGCTCGCCAGCCCGAAGCCCGCCGTACCGGCGAGGAAGAGGGTCCGGCGTCCGAGACGGTCCCCGAGGTGGCCGGAGACGATCAGGGTGGCGGCGAAGCCGAGCAGATAGGCCGAGACCAGCCACTGCAGCTCGCTCGACGAGGCGTGCAGGTCACGCCCGACGGACGGGATGGCGACGTTCACGATCGTCACGTCCAGCAGGTCCATCAGCGCCGCGATCATCATCACGACGGCGGCGGCCCAGCGGCGTGGATACGGCTCCGCCTCGGTGAGCGGTGGTGCGGTGAGGGACGTGGTCATGCTGGCTCCCCTGATCCAGGATGTGCTGCGCCTAGGATTCAGCGCTCAGATTTATTTCGTTCGGACTAACGAAATAGTTGCACCGGCACCTCGGCCCACGCAAGTACTTAGTTCGACCGAACGAAATTTTTGCTAGCCTGGAGCCATGACGCGGGACGAAGACGCAGCGGAGCGGCACGAGACACTGCGGCGCCTCATGGAGGTGGGGCGCGCGCACAGCGCCGTCACGATCATGTTCCACTCGGCGGTCGCCGCGAAGCAGGGGCTGAACGCCACCGAGGAGAAGACCCTCGACTACCTCCTGCGCGAGGGCCCGCTCACCGCGAAGGACCTCGCGAGGCTGACCGGCCTGGCGCCCGCCTCCGTCACCGGACTGCTGGACCGCCTGGAGGCCAAGGGCTTCGCCCGCAGGGTCAGGCACCCCACGGACAAGCGCCGGGTGGTCGTGGAGCTGGACGACAAGAAGGTCGGCGAACTGGCCGTGTTCTTCGAGGACTGGGCGCGCGACGTCGCCGAGGCCTGCGAGGCGTTCAGCACGGAGGAGCTGCGGACCGTGATCCGCTTCCTGGGCGTGATGAGCGAGCGGCAGCAGGCAGCCGCCGCCCGGCTGACCGGCTGACCGGCTCCTACGCCCCGTACACCGCGCCCGGAGCCTCCGCCTCCGCCAGCAGCTTCAGCGCCTTCTCCCCCGCCCCGGCCGGAGTCCACCGCGCGCCCCGGTCGGCCGTGGGGCCCGGCCGCCAGCCCTCCATGACGGTGATCCGGCCGCCCTCGGCCTCGAAGACCCGGCCGGTCACTCCGGCGCTCGCGGCGGAGCCCAGCCAGACCACCAGCGGGGAGACGTTCTCGGGCGCCATGGCGTCGAAGCCGGAGCCGGGAGCCGCCATGGCCTCGGCGAAGGCGCGTTCCGTCATACGGGTGCGGGCCGCCGGCGCGATGGCGTTGACCTGGACCCCGTACCGGCGCAGCTCGGCCGCCGCGACCAGGGTCAGGCCGACGATCCCGGCCTTGGCGGCGCTGTAGTTGCCCTGCCCGACCGAGCCCAGCAGTCCCGCGCCGCTGCTGGTGTTGACGATCCGGGCCACCGGAGTGCGCCCCGCCTTGGCCTCGGCCCGCCAGTGCGCGGCGGCGTGCTTCAGGGGCAGGAAGTGGCCCTTGAGATGGACGCGGAGGACGGCGTCGAAGTCGTCCTCGTCGAGGTTGACGAGCATCCGGTCGCGCAGGAAACCGGCGTTGTTGACGAGGGTGTCGAGACGGCCGTACGTCTCCACCGCGGCCCGGATCAGCGAGGCGGCCCCCTCGGTCGTCGAGATGTCGCCGCCGTGGGCCGTCGCCTCGCCGCCCGCCGCCCGGATCTCGGCCACGACGGCGCCCGCCGGGCTGTCCGGCCCGGGCGCCCCGTCGAGCCCGACGCCCAGATCGTTGACGACGACCCGCGCGCCCTCGGCGGCGAAGGCCAGGGCGTGGGCGCGGCCGAGCCCCCGGCCGGCGCCGGTGACCACGACGACGCGGCCCGCACAGATTCCGCTCGCGTTCATGTCAGACCTCCTTGTTGGCGGTGGCGGCGTCCAGGAACGCGGGTCGCTCCCCGCCCCCGTGCACGAGCAGGCTCGCCCCGCTGATGTACACGGCGGCGTCGGAGGCGAGGAAGACGGCGGCGGCGCCCACGTCGGACGGCTCGGCGAGACGGTCCAGCGGGACGGTGCGGGAGACGGCCGCGATGCCCTCCTCGCCGCCGTAGTGGAGGTGGGACAGCTCGGTGCGGACCATGCCGACGACCAGCGTGTTGACCCGGACCTCCGGCGCCCACTCCACGGCCATGGACTTCGCCAGGCTCTCCAGGCCCGCCTTGGCCGCCCCGTAGGCCGCCGAACCGGGCGAGGGGCGGCTGCCGCTGACGCTGCCGATCATCACGACGGAGCCCCGGGCCCGCCGCAGATGCTCGTACGCGGCGAGCGAGGCCGTCAGCGGCGTGAGCAGGTTCAGCTCGATCACCCGGGCGTGCCGCTCGGCGTCCGCGTCGGCCAGCCGTCGACAGGGGGTGCCGCCCGCGTTGTTGACCAGGACGTCGAGCCGGGGCAGCGCGGTGAAGAAGGCGCGGACGGCGGGCGGGTCCCGCAGGTCGAGCGGGGCGAACTCCACGCCGTCGACGGGCACTTCCGGAGGTCTGCGGGCACAGGCCAGGACCCGGGCGCCGGTCTCGGCGAAGGCCCGGGCGATACCGGCCCCGACGCCCCGGGTGCCGCCGGTGACCACCACGGTCCGGTTTTCCACAGGGTCTGCCGCCGGGTTTTCCACAGGGCCTCCCGCCGCGATCCGCCGACTGCTAGCTTCGAAGCCTCACACCTAACAAATGTTTGGTGGAAAGGCGTTGAGTGCGAAGGTAGCTGATGCGTCCATGAGTGTCTCCACCTCGTCCCCGGAAAAGGGGCCCGAAAAAAACGGAATCGCCGTCGTCACGGTCGACTTCCCGCCGGTGAACGCGCTGCCGGTGCGCGGCTGGTTCGCCCTGGCCGACGCCGTGCGCGCGGCCGGCCGCGATCCGGAGGTGCGCTGCGTGGTGCTGGCCGCCGAGGGGCGCGGCTTCAACGCGGGCGTGGACATCAAGGAGATACAGGGAGCGGGGCACCAGGCGCTGATCGGCGCCAACCAGGGCTGCGCGGAGGCCTTCGCGGCGGTGTACGAGTGCGAGACACCGGTGGTGGCCGCGGTGCAGGGCTTCTGTCTCGGCGGGGGGATAGGGCTGGTCGGGAACGCGGACGCGATCGTGGCGAGCGACGACGCCGTCTTCGGGCTGCCCGAGCTGGACCGGGGCGCGCTGGGCGCCGCCACACACCTGGCCCGGCTCGTCCCGCAGCACCTGATGCGCGCGCTGTACTACACCTCGCGCACGGCGAGCGCGGCCGAGCTGCACGCGCACGGCTCGGTGTGGCGGGTGGTCCCGCGCGCCCGGCTGCGCGACGCCGCGCTGGAGTTGGCGCGGGAGATCGCCGCCAAGGACGGGCGGCTGCTGCGCCTGGCCAAGGCCGCCATCAACGGGATCGACCCGGTCGACGTGCGCCGCAGCTACCGCTTCGAGCAGGGCTTCACCTTCGAGGCGGGCCTGAGCGGGGTGGCCGACCGGATCCGCGACACGTTCGGAAAGGAGGGCGCGTAGGTGAGGGACAAGACGATGACCGCCGACGAGGTGGTCTCGCGGCTGGAGAGCGGCATGACCCTGGGCATCGGCGGCTGGGGGTCCCGGCGCAAACCGATGACCCTGGTCAGAGCGCTGCTCCGGTCCGGGATCGGTGACCTCACCGTCGTCTCGTACGGCGGCCCGGACATCGGCGTGCTGGCCGCCGCCGGACGGATCCGGAAGCTGGTCGCCGCCTTCGTCACGCTCGACTCCGTCCCGCTCGAACCGCACTACCGCGCGGCGCGCGAACGGGGGGCCTTCGAGCTGATGGAGGTCGACGAGGCGATGTTCATGTGGGGGCTGCGCGCCGCCGCGAACCGGCTGCCGTTCCTGCCGGTGCGGGCCGGGATCGGCTCGGACGTGATGCGGGTCAACCCCGGCCTGCGGACGGTGACTTCCCCGTACGAGGACGGGGAGACGTTCGTGGCCATGCCCGCCCTGCGGCTGGACGCGGCCCTGGTCCACGTCAACCGCGCCGACCGGCTGGGCAACGGGCAGTACCTGGGCCCCGACCCGTACTTCGACGACCTGTTCTGCGAGGCGGCGGACACGGCCTACGTCTCCTGCGAGCGGATCGTGGACACTGCCGAGCTGACGAAGGAGGCGGCGCCGCAGACGCTGCTCGTGAAACGGCATGCGGTGACCGGTGTCGTCGAGGCACCGAACGGTGCGCACTTCACGTCGTGCGCCCCCGACTACGGGCGGGACGAGGAGTTCCAGAAGGAGTACGCGGCCACGCCCTGGCCCAAGTTCGCCGAGCGGTACCTCACGGGGGACGAGCAGGCGTACCGGGCGGCGGTGCGGGCCCGGCAGGAGGAGCAGCGATGAGTGGACCCACGCGCGCCGAGTACTGCGTGATCGCCTGCGCCGACGCCTGGCGCGGATCGGGCGAGATCCTGGCGAGCCCGATGGGCCTGATTCCGTCGCTGGGGGCGCGGCTGGCCCGGCTCACCTTCGCCCCGGACCTGATGCTGACCGACGGCGAGGCGCTGCTCGTCCGCCCGGACGGCACACCGGAGGGCTGGCTGCCCTATCGGCAGCACCTGACCCTGGTGGCCGGGGGGCGGCGGCACGTGATGATGGGCGCCGGCCAGATCGACCGCTTCGGCAACCAGAACATCTCGTGCGTCGGTGACTGGGCGAGACCCCGGCGGCAGCTGCTCGGCGTGCGCGGGGCGTCGCTGAACACGCTGAACAACCCGACGAGTTACTGGATACCGAGGCACTCCCGCCGGGTCTTCGTGGAGCGGGTCGACATGGTGTGCGGGGTGGGGTACGACCGTGCCGCCGAACACCCGGGCACGGCCCGCTACCACCGCATCCCCCGGGTCGTCTCCGACCTCGGCGTCTTCGACTTCGCCACGCCCGACCACTCGATGCGGCTGGCCTCGCTGCATCCGGGGGTGAGCGTCGCACAGGTCGAGGAGGCGACGGGCTTCGCGCTGGCGGTCCCGGAGGAGGTGCCGGTGACGCGGGAGCCGACGGCCGGGGAACTGCGCCTGATCCGCGAGGTGCTCGACCCGGACGGCACCCGCGCGCGCGAGGTCCCCGAGGGGGTGAGGGGCTGATGGAGACGGCGCTCACCCGGCTGGTCGGGGTCCGGCATCCGCTTGTGCAGACGGGGATGGGCTGGGTGGCGGGCCCGCGTCTGGTCTCGGCGGCGGCGAACGCGGGCGCCCTCGGCATCCTGGCCTCCGCGACGATGACCTTGGACCAGCTGCGCGCGGCGGTACGGGAGGTCGCCGCCCGCACGGAGGCGCCGTTCGGGGTGAATCTCCGGGCGGACGCGGGCGACGCCGGCGACCGGGTCCGCCTGATCATCGAGGAGGGGGTGCGGGTGGCGTCCTTCGCCCTCGCGCCCTCCCGTGAGCTGATCGCCGAGCTGAAGGCGGCGGGCGTGGTGGTGATCCCGTCCGTCGGGGCGCGGCGGCATGCCGAGAAGGTCGCGGCGTGGGGCGCGGACGCGGTGATCGTGCAGGGCGGCGAGGGCGGCGGGCACACCGGTGAGGTGGCGACCGGCGTGCTGCTGCCGCAGGTGGTGGACGCGGTGCGGATACCGGTCGTGGCGGCGGGCGGCTTCTTCGACGGACGGGGCCTGGTCGCGGCGCTGGCCTATGGGGCGGCGGGGGTCGCGATGGGCACCCGGTTCCTGCTGACCTCGGACTCGACGGTGCCGGACCCGGTCAAGGCCCGGTATCTGGCGGCCACCGTCAGGGACGTCACCGTGACCACGGCGGTGGACGGCCTGCCGCACCGCATGCTGCGCACGGAGCTGGTGGACGCCCTGGAGCGCTCCGGCCGTACCCGCGCGCTGCTGCACGCCGTCCGGCACGCGGCCGGGTTCCGGCGGCTGTCCGGGCTCGGCTGGCGGCGGATGGTCCGTGACGGACTCGCCATGAGGCACGGCAAGGATCTGTCGTGGAGTCAGGTGCTGCTGGCGGCCAACACGCCGATGCTGCTCAGGTCGGCGATGGTGGAGGGGCGTACGGATCTCGGGGTGATGGCGTCGGGGCAGGTCGCCGGGGTCATCGACGACCTGCCGTCGTGCGCGGAGCTGGTGGAGCGGATCATGAAGGAGGCGGAGGAGGTGCGGGCGAGGCTCACAGCCTCTCGATGATCGTCACATTGGCCTGGCCGCCGCCCTCGCACATCGTCTGCAGCCCGAACCGGCCGCCGGTACGCTCCAGTTCGTGCAGCAGGGTGGTCATCAGCTTGGCGCCGGTGGCGCCGAGGGGGTGCCCGAGGGCGATCGCGCCGCCGTTGACGTTGACCCTCTCCGGGTCCGCGCCGGTCTCCTTCAGCCAGGCCAGGACGACGGGGGCGAAGGCTTCGTTGATCTCGACGAGGTCGATGGCGTCGAGGGTGAGGCCGGTCTTCTTCAGGGCGTGCGCGGTGGCCGGGATGGGCGCGGAGAGCATCCGGATGGGGTCCTCGCCGCGTACGGAGAGGTGGTGCACGCGGGCGCGCGGGCGCAGCCCGTGTTCCCGTACCGCCCGCTCCGAGGCCAGCAGCAGGGCCGCCGCGCCGTCGGAGACCTGGGAGGAGCAGGCGGCGGTGATGGTGCCGCCGTCGATGACCGGCTTCAGCGTGGCCATCTTCTCCAGGGAGGTGTCCCGGCGCGGGCCCTCGTCGGCGGTGACCTCGCCGTAGGGCACGGTCTCCCGCTCGAACCTGCCCTCGTCGATGGCGCGCACCGCCCGCCGATGGGAGCGCAGCGCGAACTCCTCCTGGTCCTGGCGGCTGATCCCCCACTTCGCGGCGATCGTCTCGGCGCCGGCGAACTGGTTCACCGGCCGGCTGCCGTACCGGGCGCGCCAGCCTTCGCTGCCCGCGAAGGGCCCCTCGGTGAACCCCAGGGGCTCGGCGGCCTGCCGGGTGGCGAAGGCGATCGGGATCTGCGACATGTTCTGCACGCCGCCCGCGACCACCAGGTCCTGGGTGCCGGAGAGCACGGCCTGCGCGGCGAAGTGCAGGGCCTGCTGGGAGGAGCCGCACTGCCGGTCGACGGTCACGCCCGGCACCTCCTCGGGCAGCCCGGCCGCCAGCCAGCAGGTCCGGGCGATGTCGCCGGCCTGCGGGCCGACCGCGTCCAGGCAGCCGAAGACGACGTCCTCGACAGCGGCCGGGTCGATGCCCGAGCGCCTGACCAGTTCTTTCAGCACGTGTGCGCCGAGGTCGGCCGGGTGGACCGCGCTCAGCCCTCCCCCGCGCCGTCCGACAGGCGTCCGGACCGCTTCGACGATGTAGGCCTCGGCCATGGCAAACCCCCTGCGGGCTAGGTGCGTACGGCGATCCCGTCCAGCACCATCGACAGGTACTGCCGGGCGATCTCCTCCGGGCTGTGCTGTCCGCCGGGCCGGTACCAGGACGCGGCGACCCACACGGTGTCGCGCACGAACCGGTAGGTGAGCCGGACGTCGAGGTCGGCCCGGAAGACGCGCGCGGCGACCCCGCGCTCCAGCGTGGACAGCCACGCCTTCTCGAACCTGAGCTGCGACTGGGCGAGGAACGTGAAGCGTTCCTGCGCGACCAGTTGCCTGCTCTCCTTCTGGTAGATCGCGACGGCGGCGCGGTGCCGGTCGATCTCCCGGAACGACTCGGTGACCAGCGCCTCCAGCGTCTCGCGGGGGTCCAGCCCGGCGGCCAGCACGGTGTCGTAGCCGCCCCAGAGCTCGTCGAGGAAGGACCGCAGGATCTCCTCCAGCATCGACTCCTTGGAGTCGAAGTGGTAGTAGAGGCTGCCTGCGAGCATCCCCGCGTGGTCGGCGATCTTGCGTACGGTGGTGGCGTTGTAGCCCTGCTCGGCGAAGACCTCGGCGGCGGTGTCCAGGAGTTCGCGGCGGCGCTGGGCGGCGGCGGTCACCTGGGGCTTCTTCTTGGTCGGCACGGGTCCATTGTGGTCGCTCCGGCCGTCAGGGGTGCTGGCTGCTGACGGAGACGACCTCCCCGGTCAGGTACGAGGAGTAGCCGGACGCCAGGAAGACGATCACGTTGGCCACTTCCCAGGGCTCGGCGTACCGCCCGAAGGCCTCCCGTGCGGTCAGCTCCTGGAGCAGCTCGGGTGTCGTGACCTTCGCCAGGTGCGGGTGCATGGCGAGGCTCGGCGCGACCGCGTTGACCCGCACCCCGTACTCGGCGGCCTCGATCGCCGCGCACCGGGTCAGCGCCATCACACCGGCCTTGGCGGCGGCGTAGTGCGCCTGCCCGGCCTGGGCGCGCCAGCCGACGACGGAGGCGTTGTTGACGATCACGCCACCGCCGGTCTCCCGCATGGCGCGCAGGGCCGCCCGGGTGCACCGGAAGGTGCCGTTCAGCGTCACGTCCAGCACCCGGGACCACTGGTCGTCGGTCATGTCGACGAGGGCCGAGGTCCCGCCGAGTCCGGCGTTGTTGACCACGATGTCCAGCCGCCCGTGTTCCCGTCCGGCCGCCTCGAACAGGGCCCGCACCTGGTCCTCGTCGGTGACGTCGCACGGCAGCGCGGTGACCGAGGCCGCGCCGAACTCCCCGGCGAGCCGGGCCTCGTACTCCTTGAGCCGCCGGGTGTGCGCGTCGCTGATCAGTACGCGCGCGCCCTCCTCCAGGAAGCGGCGCGCGGTCGCCCCGCCGATGCCCGCCCCGGCCGCCGCCGTGATGACGGCGGTACGCCCCGTCAGCAGCCCGTGCCCGGGCTCGTACGCCGGACTCTCGACGCCTGTCATAGGGCCACGCTAACCTACCAAACACTTGTTAGGGAAGGCGCTCGTTGCGGACGGACCACTAGGGAAGGACGGTGGCGGTGACCGTGGACCTCACCCACACCCCGGCCGACGAGGAGTTCCGCGCCGAGGCCCGCGCCTGGCTGGCGGCGCACGTACCGCGCACGCCCCTGCCCTCCCTGGAGACCGAGGAGGGGTTCGCGGCACACCGCGCGTGGGAGGCGGAACTGGCCGCGGACCGCTGGTCGGTGGTGTCCTGGCCGGGCGCGTACGGCGGGCGGGACGCGGGGCTGATGCGCTGGCTGCTCTTCGAGGAGGAGTACTACCGGGCGGGCGCTCCGGGCCGGGTGAGCCAGAACGGCATCAGCCTGCTGGCGCCGACCCTCTTCGACCACGGCACCGAGGAGCAACGCGCGCGGGTGCTGCCGCCGATGGCCTCCGGCGAGGTGGTGTGGGCGCAGGCCTGGTCCGAGCCGGAGGCGGGCTCCGACCTGGCCTCGCTGACCTCCAGGGCCGTGCGCACGGACGGCGGCTGGCTCCTGAGCGGGCAGAAGACCTGGTCGTCGCGGGCCGCGTTCGCCGACCGCGCCTTCGGGCTGTTCCGCAGCGACCCGGACACCCCTAAACCTCACCAGGGCCTCACCTACCTGATGTTCGACCTGCGCGCGCCCGGCGTCACGGTCCGCCCGATCGGCCGCCTGGACGGCAAGCCCGCCTTCGCCGAACTCTTCCTGGACGAGGTGTTCGTGCCGGACGAGGACGTGATCGGCGAGCCGGGCCGGGGCTGGCGGATCGCGATGGCGACGGCGGGCAACGAACGCGGCCTGACGCTGCGCTCCCCCGGCCGCTTCCTCGCCGCCGCCGACCGGCTCCTCGCCCTGTGGCGGGAACAGGGCGCTCCGCACTCGGCGCGCGCCCGGGTGGCCGACGCCCTGATCGGCGCCCGCGCCTACCAGCTCTTCACCTACGCCGCCGCCTCCCGCTTCCTGGACGGCGACACCCTCGGCCCCGAGTCCAGCCTGAACAAGGTCTTCTGGTCCGAGTACGACCTGGCGCTGCACGAGACCGCGCTCGACCTCCTCGGCCCCGAGGGCGAAACGGCGGACTCCGCCTGGTCGGAGGGGTACGTCTTCTCGCTCGCCGGTCCCATCTACGCGGGCACCAACGAGATCCAGCGCGACATCATCGCCGAGCGCCTGCTCGGCCTGCCGAAGGGACGCCGCTGATGCGCTTCCTCCTCGACGCCGAACAGCGCGCCTTCGCCGAGTCGCTGGACGCGATGCTGACGGCGGCGGACACGCCGTCGGTGATCCGGGACTGGAGCCGCGGCGACCACACGAGCGGGCGCGCGCTGTGGGCCCGTATCGCTCGGGCGGGGGTGTTCGCACTGGCGGTCGCGGAGGCGTACGACGGCATGGGGCCCCTTCCCGTCGAACTGGCCGTCGCCTTCGTGGAACTGGGCAGACACGCGGTGCCCGGCCCGCTGGTGGAGACGGTCACGGCCGCCGCGCTGCTCACCGAACCCGCCCTCGCCAAACGGTTCCTGCCCCCGCTCGTCGCGGGCGGGACGATGGCCACGGTCGCCGCCACCCCGTACGCCCTGGACGGAGACGCGGCGGACCTCCACCTCGCCCTGGCCGCCGACGGCCTGCGCCTGTCCCCCGGCCCCGGCCCGGTCCGCCGCTCCCTGGACCCCGCCCGCCGCCTCACCCCCCTCATGCCGGGCGGCGAACTCCTCACCCCCGATCCGCCCCGGGAGCACGCCCTCACCTGGGCCCGCCTGGCCACCGCCGCGCAGGCCCTCGGTATCGGCCTCGCGCTCCTCGACAGGACCGTCACCCATGTCAGGCGGCGCACCCAGTTCGGCGTCCCCATAGGCTCCTTCCAGGCGGTGAAACACCGGCTGGCGGACGCGAGGATCGCCCTGGAGTTCGCCCGCCCCCTCCTCCTCGGGGCCGCCCTGACCATGGACCCGGCGGATGTGGCCGCCGCCAAGGTGAGCGCGTGCGAGGCGGCGTACGCGACGGCCCGTACGGCGCTGCAGCTGCACGGCGCGATCGGCTACACGGCGGAGTACGACCTGTCCCTCTGGCTGACCAGGGCCCGCGTCCTGCGCACCGCGTGGGGCGGCCCGGACGAGTGCCGGGACCTGGTGCTCGACGGGGGTGGTGGACGCTGGTGAGCCCCCGTCATCCCCGTACGATGCCCGCGGCCCGCCCGGCCACCAGCCACTTGGGGAACTCGCCCACGAGACGGTCGTACAGCTCCGCGTCCGGCACGGTCCGCGGATCCGCGCCCGCGTGGAAGAAACCGGCGTTGTCGACGGCCCGCTTGCCCGGCACCGCCAGCTCGTCGAGCCTGCGCAGGAACTGGAACTGCCGGCTGCCCGGGTCGCCGAAGCCGATGAACTGCCAGAACAGGGGCAGTTTCGCCGCCTTGCACAGATAGCGTTCCGCGGCGAGCTTGTTGATCGGGCCGCCGTCGGTCTGGAAGACGACCAGGGCGGGTTCGCGGGTGCCGCTGTCGAGGTAGTGGTCGATGACGGCGTCCATCGCCAGGTGGTAGCTGGTCTTGCCCATGTGCCCGAGTCCGGCCGCGATCCGGCCGATGCGCCCCTGGTGGTCGGCGAGGGAGATGTCGGTGACGGCGTCGATTCCCGTGGAGAAGAACACCACCGGCACCCGGCCGTCGTCGTCCAGGTGGGCGGACAGGCCCAGCACGCGGTCGGCGAGCGCCTGGACGCTGCCGTCGTCGTAGTACGGCTTCATCGAACCGGAGTAGTCGACCACGAGGTAGACGGCGGCCCGCAGCCCGTCCAGCCCATGCCGGGTGAGGGACCCCCCGGCGCTCTTGTACAGGCTGACCAGCGCGGGCGCGGTCTCCTCCACCTTGCTGAGACTGATCGCGACCATGGCCCCACCTTCCCACCCGCTCTGGGGCGTTCGCTATTTTTGTTCGCCGCCGTCCCCACCGGCTCACCCCTGTCCCCACCCTCCCCGAGGAGCCGGCCGTGGCGCCCGAGTCCACCGAGTCCACCGAGTCCGCCCAGTCCGCGGTGACCACCTGCTACCGGCACCCCAAGGTGGAGTCCCACGTCCGCTGCACCCGCTGCGACCGCTACATCTGCCCCGCCTGCATGCGGGAGGCCGCCGTCGGCCACCAGTGCGTGGAGTGCGTGAAGGAGGGCGCGCGCTCGGTGCGGCAGGCCCGGACGGCGTTCGGCGGCCGGATCACGGCGGTGCCGCTGGTGACGTACGTCCTCGTCGGGCTCAACGTCCTCGCCTACCTCGCGGAGCTGGTGCGGCCCTCGGTCGAGGTCCGGTTCGGGATGCTGGGCACCGTGCCGCCGGGCTACCACCCGCAGGGTGTCGCGCACGGCGAGTGGTACCGACTGCTGACCGGCGCGTTCCTGCACAGCCCGCCCACCGAGGGCACCTTCGGGATCCTGCACATCGTGATGAACATGGTGTCGCTGTGGAGCATCGGCCGGGTGGTGGAGGCCCAGCTCGGCCGTGTCCGCTACCTCGCCCTGTACCTGCTGTCCGCCCTCGGCGGCTCGGTCCTGGTCCTGCTGATCGCCCCGCAGGACCTCGTGGTCGGCGCGTCCGGCGCGATCTTCGGACTCGGCGCCGCCTACTACGTCATGGCCCGCCGCCTCGGCGCCGACATGGACACCGTCAACCGCTTCGTCGGCGGTCTCCTCCTGTGGCTGCTGATCTCCGCCGGCCTGACCTCCTGGCAGGGCCACCTCGGCGGCCTCCTGGCGGGCGGCGTGGTGACCCTGGCGTACGCCTACGCGCCGCGGGACCGGCGGGCGGTGGTGCAGGCCGGGGTGTGCGTGGCGTTGTTGGCGCTGCTCCTGGTCCTCACCTGGGCCAAGGCCGACGCGCTGACCGGTGGGGCGGTCTGATCCGGGCGCGAAAAGGCGACGGCGCCTGCCCAGGGTCCGGTCGGGGACTGGAAGGGCAGGCGCCGTCTGTGTTCCGCACGCCTTTGTACGGGACGTCTGTTGGGGTTTTCCTACGGAACCGTCAGACCATCAGCGCACGGTCCGTCGGGCGGATCGGCGCCGGGAGGTCGCTGGCGCCGGTCAGGAAGCGGTCGACGCCGCGGGCGGCCGAGCGGCCCTCCGCGATGGCCCAGACGATGAGGGACTGGCCGCGGCCGGCGTCACCGGCGACGAACACGCCGGGCACGTTGGTCTGGAAGTCGGCGTCGCGGGCGACGTTGCCGCGCTCGTCGAGGTCCAGGCCGAACTGGTCGACCAGGCCGTTGTCGCGGTCGGTGCCGGTGAAGCCCATGGCGAGGGTGACCAGCTGGGCCGGGATCTTGCGCTCCGTGCCCGGCTTCTGGGTCAGCTTGCCGTCGACGAACTCGACCTCGACCAGGTGCAGCCACTGGACGTTGCCGTCCTCGTCGCCCTCGAAGTGGGTGGTGGAGACGGAGTAGACCCGCTCACCGCCCTCCTCGTGCGCCGAGGTGACCTTGTACAGCATCGGGAAGGTCGGCCACGGGTGGGCGACCGGGTTCCGCTCCTCCCCGGGCCGCGGCATGATCTCCAGCTGCGTCACCGAGGCCGCGCCCTGGCGGTGGGCGGTGCCCACGCAGTCCGCGCCGGTGTCGCCGCCGCCGATCACGACGACGTGCTTGCCCTCGGCGGAGACCGGGGTCGTCACGTAGTCGCCCTCCTGGACCTTGTTGGCCAGGGGCAGGTACTCCATCGCCTGGTAGACGCCCTTGAGCTCGCGGCCGGGGACCGGCAGGTCGCGGGCGGTGGTGGCGCCGGCGGCGATGACGACCGCGTCGTACCGCTTCTTCAGGTCCGTCGCCTTCAGGTCGCGGCCGATCTCGATGCCCGTGCGGAAGCGGGTGCCCTCCGCGCGCATCTGCTCGATGCGGCGGTTGATGTGCCGCTTCTCCATCTTGAACTCGGGGATGCCGTAGCGCAGGAGGCCGCCGATGCGGTCCGCGCGCTCGTACACCGCGACCGTGTGGCCGGCCCGGGTCAGCTGCTGGGCGGCGGCCAGGCCCGCCGGGCCCGAGCCGATGACCGCGACCGTCTTGCCGGACAGGCGCTCGGGGATCTGCGGGGCGACGTCACCGGTCTCCCACGCCTTGTCGATGATCGAGACCTCGACGTTCTTGATGGTGACCGGCGGCTGGTTGATGCCCAGCACACAGGCCGACTCGCAGGGAGCGGGGCAGAGGCGGCCGGTGAACTCCGGGAAGTTGTTCGTCGCGTGCAGACGCTCCGAGGCCGCGCCCCAGTCCTCGCGGTAGGCGTAGTCGTTCCACTCGGGGATCAGGTTCCCCAGCGGACAGCCGTTGTGGCAGAACGGGATGCCGCAGTCCATGCACCGGCTGGCCTGCTTGCTGATGATCGGCAGCAGGGAGCCGGGGACGTAGACCTCGTTCCAGTCCTTGACTCGCTCGGTGACGGGACGGGTCTTGGCGACCTCACGGCCGTGGTTCAGGAAGCCCTTCGGGTCAGCCATTGATCGCCGCCTCCATCATCTTCTCGGTGATCTCGGTCTCGGTGAGACCGGCTCGCTCGGCGGCGTCCTTGGCGGCGAGCACTGCCTTGTACGTGCTGGGGATGATCTTGCTGAAGCGCTCCACGGACACGTCCCAGTCGGCGAGCAGCTTCCCGGCGACGGTCGAGCCGGTCTCCTCGGCGTGGCGGCGCACCACGTCGTGCAGCCACTGCTTGTCGTCGTCGGACAGCGCCTCGACCGAGTCGAGGTTGCCGATGTTGACGTTGTCGCGGTTCAGGTCGATCACATACGCGACGCCACCCGACATGCCGGCCGCGAAGTTGCGGCCCGTCTCGCCGAGGACCACCGCGTGACCGCCGGTCATGTACTCGCAGCCGTGGTCGCCCACGCCCTCGGAGACGACCGTCGCGCCGGAGTTGCGGACGCAGAACCGCTCGCCCGTACGACCGCGCAGGAACAGCTCACCGCCGGTCGCGCCGTACGCGATGGTGTTGCCCGCGATCGTCGAGTACTCGGCGAGGTGGTCGGCGCCCCGGTCCGGCCGGACGACGACGCGGCCACCGGAGAGGCCCTTGCCGACGTAGTCGTTGGCGTCGCCCTCCAGGCGCAGAGTGACACCGCGCGGCAGGAAGGCGCCGAAGGACTGGCCGGCCGAGCCGGTGAAGGTGATGTCGATGGTGTCGTCGGGCAGACCGGCCCCGCCGAACTTCTTCGTCACCTCGTGGCCGAGCATGGTGCCGACCGTGCGGTTGATGTTGCGGATGGCGACCTGGGCGCGCACCGGCTGGGCGTCGGTCGCCGAGTCGGCGGCCAGCGCGTCGGCGGCGAGCTTGATCAGCTCGTTGTCCAGCGCCTTCTCCAGGCCGTGGTCCTGGGCGATCACCTGGTGGCGCACCGCGCCCTCGGCCAGCTCGGGCACGTGGAACAGCGGCTCCAGGTCCAGGCCCTGCGCCTTCCAGTGGTCGACGGCCCGCTGGACGTCGAGGACCTCGGCGTGTCCGACGGCCTCCTCGATGGAGCGGAAGCCCAGCTCCGCGAGGAGCTCGCGAACCTCCTCGGCGATGAACCGGAAGAAGTTGACGACGTACTCGGCCTTGCCGGTGAACCGGTCCCGCAGGGTCGGGTTCTGGGTGGCGATGCCGACCGGGCAGGTGTCCAGGTGGCAGACGCGCATCATGACGCAGCCGGAGACGACGAGCGGCGCGGTCGCGAAACCGAACTCCTCGGCGCCGAGCAGCGCGGCGATGATCACGTCGCGGCCGGTCTTCAGCTGGCCGTCGGTCTGCACGACGATGCGGTCGCGCAGGCCGTTGAGCAGCAGCGTCTGCTGGGTCTCGGCGAGGCCGAGCTCCCAGGGGCCGCCCGCGTGCTTCAGCGAGGTCAGCGGGGAGGCACCGGTACCGCCGTCGTGGCCGGAGATGAGCACCACGTCCGCGTGCGCCTTCGACACACCCGCGGCGACCGTGCCGACGCCGACCTCGGAGACCAGCTTGACGTGAATCCGCGCCTGCGGGTTCGCGTTCTTCAGGTCGTGGATCAGCTGGGCCAGGTCCTCGATGGAGTAGATGTCGTGGTGCGGCGGCGGGGAGATCAGGCCGACACCGGGGGTGCTGTGCCGGGTCTTGGCCACCCACGGGTACACCTTGTGGCCGGGCAGCTGGCCGCCCTCGCCGGGCTTGGCGCCCTGGGCCATCTTGATCTGGATGTCGTCGGCGTTGACCAGGTATTCGGAGGTCACACCGAAGCGGCCGGAGGCGACCTGCTTGATCGACGAACGGCGAGCGGGGTCGTACAGGCGCTCCGGGTCCTCGCCGCCCTCACCGGTGTTGGACTTGCCGCCCAGCTGGTTCATGGCGATGGCGAGCGTCTCGTGCGCCTCCTTGGAGATGGAGCCGTACGACATGGCGCCCGTGGAGAAGCGCTTGACGATCGACGAGACCGGCTCGACCTCCTCCACCGGGATCGGCTGCCGGTCGGACTTGAGGCCGAACAGACCGCGCAGCGTCATCAGACGCTCGGACTGCTCGTTCACGCGCTCGGTGTACTTCTTGAAGATGTCGAAGCGGCCGGCGCGCGTGGAGTGCTGGAGGCGGAAGACCGTCTCCGGGTCGAACAGGTGCGGCTCGCCCTCGCGGCGCCACTGGTACTCGCCGCCTATCTCCAGCGCGCGGTGCGCGGGAGCGATGCCGGAGGCGGGGTAGGCCTTGGCGTGGCGGGCGGCGACCTCCTTGGCGATGACGTCGATGCCGACGCCGCCGATCTTGGTGGCCGTGCCGTTGAAGTACTTCTCGACGAAGGCCTCGTCGAGGCCGACGGCCTCGAAGACCTGGGCGCCGCGGTAGGAGGCGACGGTCGAGATGCCCATCTTGGACATGACCTTCAGGACGCCCTTGCCGAGGGCGTAGATCAGGTTGCGGATGGCCTTCTCGGGCTCGACGCCCGGCAGGAAGGTGCCCGCGCGGACCAGGTCCTCGACGGACTCCATCGCCAGGTACGGGTTGACGGCGGCGGCGCCGAAGCCGATCAGCAGGGCGACGTGGTGGACCTCGCGGACGTCGCCGGCCTCGACCAGCAGGCCCACCTGGGTGCGCTGCTTGGTGCGGATGAGGTGGTGGTGGACGGCCGCGGTGAGCAGCAGCGACGGGATCGGCGCGTGCTCGGCGTCGGAGTGCCGGTCGGAGAGGACGATCAGACGGGCGCCGTTGTCGATGGCGGCGTCGGCCTCGGCGCAGATCTCGTCGAGGCGCGCGGCGAGCGCCTCACCGCCGCCGGAGACCCGGTACAGGCCGGAGAGGGTCGCGGCCTTGAAGCCGGGCATGTCGCCGTCGGCGTTGATGTGGATGAGCTTGGCGAGCTCGTCGTTGTCGATGACCGGGAAGGGCAGGGTGACCGAGCGGCACGAGGCGGCCGTCGGCTCCAGCAGGTTGCCCTCCGGGCCCAGCGACGAGCGCAGCGAGGTGACCAGTTCCTCGCGGATCGCGTCCAGCGGCGGGTTGGTGACCTGCGCGAACAGCTGGGTGAAGTAGTCGAAGAGCAGCCGCGGGCGCTCGGAGAGGGCCGCGATCGGGGAGTCCGTGCCCATCGAACCGATCGGCTCGGCGGCGGACTTGGCCATCGGCGCCAGGATGACGCGCAGCTCTTCCTCGGTGTAGCCGAAGGTCTGCTGGCGGCGGGTGACCGAGGCGTGGGTGTGCACGATGTGCTCGCGCTCGGGCAGGTCGCCCAGTTCGATCTCGCCGGCCTCCAGCCACTCCGCGTAGGGGTGCTCGGTGGCGAGCTGCGCCTTGATCTCGTCGTCCTCGATGATGCGGTGCTCGGCGGTGTCGACGAGGAACATGCGGCCGGGCTGCAGGCGGCCCTTGCGGACGACCTTGGCGGGGTCGATGTCGAGGACGCCGACCTCGGAGCTGAGGACGACGAGGCCCTCGTCGGTGACCCAGTAGCGGCCGGGGCGCAGGCCGTTGCGGTCGAGCACGGCGCCAACCTGGGTGCCGTCGGTGAAGGTGACGCAGGCGGGACCGTCCCAGGGCTCCATCATCGTGGAGTGGAACTGGTAGAAGGCGCGCCGGGCCGGGTCCATGGAGTCGTGGTTCTCCCACGCCTCCGGGATCATCATCAGCACGGAGTGCGGCAGCGAGCGGCCGCCCAGGTGCAGGAGTTCCAGCACCTCGTCGAAGGACGCCGAGTCGGAGGCGTCGGGCGTACACACCGGGAAGATGCGCTCGAGGGCCCGCTCGTCGGACCCGAACAGGTCCGAGACCAGCTGGGACTCGCGGGCGCGCATCCAGTTGCGGTTGCCCTTGACGGTGTTGATCTCACCGTTGTGCGCGACGAAGCGGTACGGGTGGGCGAGCGGCCACGACGGGAAGGTGTTCGTGGAGAACCGGGAGTGCACCAGCGCGATCGCGGAGGCGAAGCGGCGGTCGGACAGGTCCGGGAAGAAGGGCTCCAGCTGGCCGGTGGTCAGCATGCCCTTGTACACGATCGTGCGGGCCGACAGCGACGGGAAGTAGACGCCGGCCTCGCGCTCGGCGCGCTTGCGCAGCACGAAGGCCTTGCGGTCGAGCGCGATGCCCTCGCTCGAACCGTCGGCGACGAAGACCTGCCGGAAGGCCGGCATGGTGGACCGGGCGGTGGCGCCCAGCAGTTCGGGGGCGACGGGGACCTCGCGCCAGCCGAGGACGGTGAGGCCCTCCTCGGCGGCGATCGTCTCGATCTGTGAGACGGCGTCCTCGGCCCCGTCCTCCGGCAGGAAGGCGGTGCCGACGGCGTAGGCGCCGGCCGCGGGGAGGTCGAATCCGGCCACCTCGCGGAAGAAGGTGTCCGGCACCTGCGCGAGGATGCCCGCGCCGTCGCCGGAGTCGGGCTCGGAGCCGGTGGCACCGCGGTGTTCGAGGTTGCGCAGAACGGTCAGCGCCTGCTCGACCAGCGCGTGGCTCGCCTCGCCGGTGAGGTTGGCCACGAATCCGACGCCACAGGCGTCGTGCTCGTTGCGGGGGTCGTACATACCCTGCGCAGCAGGGCGAGCATCCATGAACGACCAATTCTGGCCATTCGCGGAATGCTGGGACGGCTGGCGCGGCGTACGCATCGGCTCTCCCGTCGTCGTCATGTGGCATGTGCAAGTGCCGAGGGACGACGTTGGCCCTCTGCGTGGGTGCAAAATTTCGTGCAGGTTACATGATGGAGCGGTTCTCGGGAACCGGATACTGCGTTCCAACATGCGGACACCGCAGGGTCGCGGTGGGGGGTGCCGCGCGATGCGGTGGAAGTGTGTGGGGACCGATCCCGACACGATCGGTCAGATCGGTGTCGGACGGCCCGAGGGGGCGGGGAAAAGCGTCGTCGCCCGCCCCGCGGGTGCGCGACAGGCGTCATTGCCCGCAGCGCTTACGGCTCATGCCCGGTGATTAAGCATGCGAAACCAGCAAGTAACGGCTACTTATGCGGCCCAACGCATAAGTAGCAGTCGCACTATCCTACGGCCGTTCCGAACAAGCTGCCCAGGGCGTACGTCACACCGGCCGCTGCGCCGCCGAGCGCGAGCTGCCGGAGCCCGCTGAACCACCAGGTGCGTGCCGTCACCCTGGCCACCACCGCACCGCAGCCGAACAGCCCGGCGAGCGCCAGCAGCAGGGCCGGCCACAGCGCGGTCGCGCCCAGCAGGAACGGCAGTACGGGGAGCAGGGCGCCCAGCGCGAAGGAACCGAACGACGACACGGCCGCGACCAGCGGCGAGGGCAGGTCGCCGGGGTCGATGCCGAGCTCCTCGCGGGCGTGTATCTCCAGCGCCTGCTCGGGGTCACGGGACAGCTGCCGGGCCACCTCACGCGCCAGCTCCGGCTGCACGCCGCGCGCCGCGTAGAGCGCGGCGAGCTCGGCCTCCTCGTCCTGGGGGTGCTTGCGCAGCTCCCGGCGCTCGACGTCCAGCTCGGCCTCGACCAGCTCGCGCTGGGAGGCGACGGAGGTGTACTCGCCGGCCGCCATGGAGAAGGCACCGGCCGCGAGACCGGCGAGCCCGGTGATCACAATGGTCTGGTGGCCGACGGACCCGCCGGCGACACCGGTCAGCAGGGCGAGGTTGGAGACCAGGCCGTCCATCGCGCCGAACACGGCGGGACGCAGCCAGCCGCCGTTCACATCGCGGTGCGTGTGGTTGTCGCGGTGCGCCTCGTGCAGCGCCGCCTCGGTCTCGATGATCGCCATGAGGGGTCCCCCAGGAAGCTTAGCCAAAGCTAACTTTGGACGAGTTCTACTTTTCGACAACAGCAAACCTACGCCTGGGATTCCCTCGCCGCCAGCAAGGAAAGGCTGGGCTAACCTGCGGTTTTGATCCCGGCGCAGCCTCCCGGCCATGGCGCGACCGGGTGACTCTGCGGCCTCCCAGGCGCTACCGGCCCGCTCCGGTGGGAGACCTCCGCAAAGGGCTCCGCGCTCTGGGCGGAGCTCCCCCCGGAGGTGAGGCCCGTATGGCATCGATCCGCGAACGGGCGCGCGGTGCGCTGCTCGGCCTGGCCGTCGGGGACGCGCTCGGGGCACCGGCCGAGAACCTGAAACCCTCCGAGATCCGCTCCCGCTGGGGCCGGATCACCGGGTACGTGGCCGAGCGGCCGGCCGGCACGGACGACACCGAGTACGCGATCTTCTCCGGGCTCCTGCTCGCCCGGCACGGCTCCGCGCTCACCCCGGCGCATGTCGAGGCGGCCTGGCACGAGTGGATCGCCGACCGTGCGGAGGGCCCCTTCCGGGGCGCGGGCTTCAGCGAGCGCGGCACGCTGGAGAACCTCCGCCGGGGCCTTGCGGCCCCCATCTCCGCGCAGCACCGGCACGCCTGGAGCGACGGTCTGGCGATGCGGGCCGCCCCCTTCGGGGTGTTCGCCGCGGGCCGCCCCGGCGAGGCGGCCCGGCTGGTGGCGATCGACGGCTCGGTCAGCCACGACGGCGAGGGCATCTACGGCGGCCAGGCGGTGGCGGCCGGGGTCGCGGCGGCGATGGCGGGCGCCCCGGTCGTCGCCGTGGTGGCCGCCGCCCTCGCGGTGGTCCCGGACGACTCCTGGACCGCCCGCTCCCTGCGCCGCGCGGCGGCCGTCGCCCACCGCGGCGAACGCGCGGTCCGCTCCGCCGTCGTCATCGGCGGCTACCCCTGGACCGACCTGGCCCCGGAGGCGGTGGCCCTGGCCTTCGGCGCGTACGCGGCGGCCGACGGAGACTTCCGGGACGCCGTGCTGACGGCCGTCAACATGGGCCGCGACGCCGACACCACGGCCGCGGTCGCCGGTGCCCTGGCCGGCGCGACCCAGGGCGACGCCGCGATCCCGGCCGGGTGGGCGGCGGCGATCGGTCCGGCGCGGGGCAGCTGCCTGCCGTCCATGGCGGGGCACCATGTGCTCGACGTGGCGGAGCTGCTGACCCCGGGCGAGGGCGGCAAGTGGGGCGCGGACCTGGTCGTACCGGACGTCGCTGCGGCGCTCCTGCGGGATCCCGTACCGGGTGACCCGCCGCCCGCGCCCGACCCGGCGGAGTACGTGCTCGCCGCCGACCAGGACGAGGTCCGGCCGTGACCCGGCGCGTGGAGGGCCTCCTCCTGGGGCTCGCCGCCGGGGACGCGGCCGGCTGGCCCGCGGCCCGGCACCGGGCCGCGCGGATGCCGGAGTGGACCCGGCGGCTCACCCGGGAGCTGGACACCTTCGCCGAGCGGAACGCGACGACCACGCTCCCGGTGCCGATCGCGCTCAACCAGCCCCCGGAACCGCTGCGCCTCGGCCCCTCCGACGACGCCGAGTGGGCGGCGTTCGCGGCGGAGGCGGTGCTGCGCGCCGGGGACGACAGCGCGCTCGGGGACCTGAGCCGGGACCGCCGGATGCGCGCCGCCATCGACCTGACCTGGACCGCCGTCGCCTCCGAGGTCGCGGCCGCCGCCGAACGCGCCCCCGAGGTCGAGTCGGCGGTACTGCCCCTGCGCGCCCGGATCTCGGTCCGCGCCGGACTCGGCAACCTCGCCGCCGGGCTGCGCCCGCCCGCCACCGGCCACGACAACCCGCACTACTTCGACGACGCGGCCTGCGTACGGGCCTGTGTGCTCGCCGTGGCCCACCCCGGCGACCCCCGGCGCGCCGCCGACCTGGCCGAGTTCGACGCCCGCTACACCCAGGACGGCGACGGCGTGCACGGCGCGCGGGCGATGGCGGCGGCCCTGGCGCTGGCACTCGCCGGGGCGGAAACCGGGGCCTGTGTGACGGCGGCGCTCGCCGAACTGCCCGACGAGACGGAGATCGGCCGCAACACCCGCCACGCGCTGGCCCTCGTCCGGGACACCGACACCGCCTTCGGACTCGTCCCGCTCCTCGAACACCAGATCGTCGACCACGTCTACAGCTACGGCATCGCCGCCGCCGAGACGGTCCCGGTCGCCCTGGCCCTGGCCACCGCGGCACGCGGCAGGATCGGCGAGGCGGTCCCCGCCGCGGCCTGTCTGTCCCGGGTCGCCGACTCCGCGCCCGCGCTGGCCGGCGCCCTCACCGGCGCACTGGGCGGGGGCGACGCCATCCCCGAGGCCTGGCGCGACGCCTGCCGCACCCTCTCCGGCTGCGCGCTGCCCCGCCTCACCGGCACCGACCTGGTGGAACTCGCCGGACTCCTGGAAGCCACGCAACCGGACCGACCAGGAGGATGATTCGGGGCATGACGCCCAAAGCAGAAGAAAACAGCGGGGTGGGCCTGGACGAGCGGATCACCGGGGCGCTGGTCGGGGCCGCCGTCGGCGACGCCCTGGGCGGCCCCGTGGAGGGCTACTCCCCCGACCAGATCGCCGAGCGCCACGGCGGGCGCGTCCACGGCATCGTCGGCCCCTGGAACGGCGGAGCCTGGCGCACCGCCCGCCCGATCGCGCCCTACCACAAGGGCGACGGGCACGTCACCGACGACACCTTGATGACCCATGCGCTGGTACGGGTGTACGCGCGGGTCCGCGACCACCTCGACGCGTACGCGATCGCCGACCACCTGGTCCCCGACCTGATGACGACCCCGCGCTGGATCCCGGAGCTGGAGGCGGAGGCGCTCCCCCTGCACCGGATCTTCCTGGCGGAGAAATGGCTGGTGGCCAGGCTGGCCTACGGCCACGTCGATCCCCGGGAGGCGGGCACCGGCAACATCGTCAACTGCGGCGCGGCGATGTACATGGCCCCCGTCGGCCTGGTCAACGCGGCCAACCCGGCGGGCGCGTACGCCGAGGCGCTGGACGTCGCCGGTGCGCACCAGTCGTCGTACGGGCGGGAGGCGGCCGGGGTCTTCGCGGCGGCGGTGGCCGCGGCGGCCACGCCGGGCGCCACGCCGGAGTCGGTGGTCGCCGCGTGCCTGGGCCTGGCGAAGGACGGCACGCGGGAGGCGATCGACCGGGTCTGCGAGGTGGCGGTCGGCCACCGGGACTTCGAGTCGGCCCTGACCCCCCTGCGGGAGGCGGTCGCCCCCTACGACACGGTGGGGCCCGACTACCGCTCCCCCTCCCTCGCAGCCCGCCGCCCCTCCCGTCTGCACTCCATCGAGGAACTCCCCGTCGCCCTGGCCATGTTGCTGGTCTCCGGCGGCGACTACCGCCAGGCGGTGCTGGGTTCGGTCAACTACGGCCGGGACTGCGACTCCATCGCCACGATGGCGGGTGCCCTGGCCGGCGCCCTCGGCTCACCGGTCCCGGAGGACTGGTCCAAGACGGTGGCCGAGGCCAGCCGCCTGGACCTGTGGGAACCGGCCCGCACGCTCACGGAGGTGACCCGGGAGGTCTTCGACCGGGACGTACGGCGCCGCCGGTCCCACGAGGCGGCCTTCGCCCAGCTCGGGGGCGCCGGATGCTCCGCCTGACCTGGGTCCAGCCGGAGGACCTGGTGGGCCACGAACTCCGTCAGGCGACCCAGGACGGCCGCGAGCCCTCGGCGATCGCGGCACGGTGGTGGGCGGCGGGCGGTCAGGAGGCGCCGGTACGAGCGGGGGCGTCGGCGCGACCGGCCTCACGCTATCTGCGGACGCTGGCGGAGGACCTGCTGGACGAACTGGCGGACCTGCCGAGCAGGTTGGCGGAGGACGAGCCGACGGATCTGGCGAGGATCAGGGCCGCCTGCCCGGCTTGGCCGGCACGGTCCGCACACTCCCCTGCCCCAGCCCCGACCCCACTGGCCCTGGAAGCCGCCTGGCTGGGCAGAGCCGTCGGCTGCCTGCTCGGCAAACCCGTCGAGAAGCTCCCCCTGCACGCCATCCGCCAACTCGCCCGGTCCACCGGCAACTGGCCCCTGAACACCTGGTTCACGGCAAGGGGAGTCCCCGGGGAACTCCTCGCGGCGCATCCCTGGAACCGCCGCTCCGCGGCAACCTCCCTCGCCGAGAACATCGACGGCATGCCCGAGGACGACGACCTCAACTACCCCCTCCTCAACCTCGTCCTCCTCCAACGCCACGGCAGGGCCTTCACCACCACCGACGTGGCGAGACTCTGGCTGGACGAACTCCCACCCGGCCGCACGTTCACGGCGGAACGCATCGCCCACCGCAACCTCCTCACCGGCATCGAGCCCCCGCACACCGCCCGCCACCGCAACCCCTTCCGCGAATGGATCGGCGCCCTGATCCGCGCCGACGTGCACGGCTGGACCAACCCGGGCGACCCGGCCGCCGCCGCCGAACAGGCCCATCGCGACGCGACCCTCACCCACACCGCCAACGGCGTCTACGCGGCGATGTTCACCGCCGCCGCCATCGCCACCGCCGCCACCGGCACCCACGACGTCCACGCCTGCCTGCGCACCGGCCGCACGGTGATCCCACCCCGCTCCCGCCTGGCCGAGGCGATCGACCACGCCATCGAACTGGCGCGGACCCACGAGGACTTCGACGACGTCGTGGACGAACTCCACGCCACCCACTCCGCCACCTACCACTGGGTGCACGCCATCCCCAACACCGCCCTGATCGCCGCCGCCCTCACCCACGCGGACGGTGACTTCACCGGCTCCGTCTGCCGCACGGTGTCGGGCGGCTGGGACACCGATTCCAACGGCGCCACCACGGGCGGCCTCGCCGGTCTCCTCGCCGGATCCCCCGCCGCCCTCCCGGACCGCTGGACGTCCCCCCTGAAGAACCGCCTCGCCACGTCCGTGGCCGGCTTCGACGGCACCGGCTTCGACACCCTCGCCCAGCTCACCCACTCGCTCACCCACCCGGAGGTGCCCCACCCATGACCCATATCGCCGTACTCGGCAGCATCAACATGGACCTGGTCGCGTACGTCGAGAAGGCCCCGCAGCGCGGCGAGACCGTGACGGGACGGGAGTTCCGTACGATCCCCGGCGGCAAGGGCGGCAACCAGGCGATCGCCGCCGCCCGCGCCGGCGCGACGGTCTCGATGATCGGCGCGGTCGGCAACGACGCCTTCGGCACCCGGCTGCGCTCCACCCTCGACCACTCCGGCGTGGACACCGACAGCCTGCGCACGGTCGAGGGCCCGTCCGGCACCGCGCACATCGTCGTCGACGACGAGGGCGGCAACGCGATCGTCGTGATCCCGGGCGCGAACGGCACCGTCGACCACCTCACCCCCGGCGACGAGGGCGTCATCGCCTCCGCCGACGCGCTGCTCCTGCAGTTGGAGATCCCCCTGGCCGGAGTCGTCGCGGGCGCGGAGGCGGCCCGCAGGCACGGTGTCCGTACGGTCCTCACCCCGGCGCCCGCCCGCCCGCTCCCGCCCGAACTCCTCGCGGCCACCGACCTGCTGGTGCCGAACGAACACGAGGCGGCCACCCTCACCGGCCGCACCGACCCGCTGGACGCGGGGGCCGCCCTGCTCGACCAGGTGCCGGAGGTCGTGATCACCCTGGGCTCGGCGGGCGGCCTGTACATGACCCGGGACGCCGAACCCCTCGTGTTCCCCGCGCCCCGGGTGACCGCCGTGGACTCCACCGGCGCCGGCGACACCTTCGTCGGCGCCCTCGCGGTGGCCCTCGCCGAGGAGCGGCCCGTGTGGGAGGCGCTGACCTGGGCAGCCGCGGCGGCGGCGATCTCGGTACAGCGGGAGGGGGCGTCGGCGTCGATGCCGTACCGCCCGGAGATCGAGGCGCAGTACACCGCATGAGTACTCCACAACCGCTCAGCGGCCTGCGCGTCCTCGACCTCGCCACCCTCTTCGCCGGCCCCCTGGCCGCCACCCTGCTCGGCGACTTCGGCGCCGAGGTCATCAAGGTCGAGCATCCGGCCAAGCCCGACCCCTCCCGGGGCCACGGTCCCGCGAAACACGGTGTCGGCCTGTGGTGGAAGGTGCTCGGCCGCAACAAGCGCACGATGACGCTGGACCTGTCCAAGCCGGGCGGCCGGACCACGCTGCTGCGCCTGGCCGCCACCGCCGACGTCGTGATCGAGAACTTCCGCCCCGGCACCCTGGAGAAGTGGGACCTGGGCTGGGACGAACTGTCCGCCGCCAACCCACGCCTGGTACTGACCCGGGTCACCGCGTTCGGCCAGTTCGGGCCCTACGCCCACCGCCCCGGCTTCGGCACCCTCGCCGAGGCGATGAGCGGCTTCGCCGCGATCACCGGGGAGCCGGACGCCCCGCCGACGCTGCCGCCGTTCGGCCTCGCCGACTCCATCGCCGCCCTGGCGACGGCGTACGCCGTGATGGCCGCGCTGGCGGCCCGGGACCGCACCGGCGCGGGCCAGGTCGTCGACATGGCGATCATCGAGCCGATCCTGACCGTCCTCGGCCCCCAGCCCACCTGGTACGACCAGCTCGGATACGTCCAGGAGCGCACCGGCAACCGGTCCGCCAACAACGCCCCGCGCAACACCTACCGCACGGCCGACGGCTCCTGGGTCGCCGTCTCCACCTCCGCGCAGTCGGTGGCGGAGCGGGTGATGCGTCTGGTGGGCAGGCCGGAGCTGATCGACGAGCCGTGGTTCGCCACGGGCGCCGACCGGGCCGCGCACTCCGAGGTGCTGGACGAGGCGGTCGGCGGCTGGATCGCCGGGCGCACCCGCACCGAGGTACTGGCCGCCTTCGAGAAGGCGGAGGCGGCGGTGGCGGAGATCCAGGACGTCCGGGGAGTGATGGCCGACCCGCAGTACCAGGCCCTGGACACCGTCACCCGCGTCGACGACCCGGAACTCGGGCCGCTGCGTATGCAGAACGTCCTCTTCCGCCTCTCCGCCACGCCCGGCGCGATCCGCTGGGCGGGCCGCCCGCACGGCGCGGACACCGAGGCCGTCCTGACCGAGCTGGGACTGTCCCCGAAGGAGCTGCGCGCTCTGCGCGAGGAGGGCGCCCTGTGACCGCGTTCCCGCTGACCTGGCTGTACGCACCCGGTGACCGCCCGCATGTGGTCGTCAAGGCACTGGCCTCCGGCGCCGACGTCGTGGTGGCCGACCTGGAGGACGCGGTCGCCCCGGACCGCAAGGAGTACGCCCGCGCGGCCACGGCCGAAGTGCTGTCCGAGCCCCAGCCGGTGCCGGTGCACGTCCGGGTGAACGCCCTGGACGGGCCGTGGGCGGCGGCGGATCTGCGGGCGGTGGCCGGGCTGCCGGGGGTGGCCGGACTGCGGCTGCCGAAGGTGACGTCGGCGCAGGACGTGGTGGCGGTGGCCGAGCGCACCGCACTGCCCCTCTTCGCGATGCTGGAGAGCGCCCTGGGCATCGAGCGGGCCTATGCCGTCGCCGCCGCCCACCCGTCACTGCGGGGCGTCGCCTTGGGCGAGACGGACCTCCGGGCCGACCTGGGCGTACGCGACGACGCGGGCCTCGACTGGTGCCGCTCCCGGCTGGTCGTCGCCGCGCGCGCGGCCGGGCTGCCCCCGCCGCCCCAGTCGGTCCACCCCGACATCCGCGACCTCGCGGGCCTGGCCGCCTCCTGCGCCCACGGCCGCGATCTGGGCTTCCTCGGCCGGGCGGCCATCCACCCCCGCCAGTTGCCGGTGATCGAGAGCGCCTACCTCCCCACCCCCCAGGAGCTCGAACAGGCCGAGACGATCGTCAAGGCGGCGATGACCGACCAGGGCGCCCAGGCCCTCCCGGACGGCCGCTTCGTCGACGCGGCGGTGGTGGCGGCGGCCCAGCGGACGCTGTCGCTGGCCGACAGGTCCTGAAACGCGTCGAGGGCGCCCCGACCGGGGCGCCCTCGACGTCGTACCGCCTGGTGTCAGCTCTTCTTGCCGGCCGACTCGGTCTCGTCCTTCGCCTCCGCGGCATCCGGCTCGGCCTCGTCCTCGGCCTCCACGGCATCCGGCCCAGGCTTGTCCTCAGCCTTGTCCCCGGCCTCGGCCTCGGTCTCGGTCTCGGCCGAACCGTCAAGGGCCCCCGGTTCCACCACCGCTTCCCGGCCCGGCCGCTTCTTCGCCGAGACCACGAGGTACACCACCGCGAGCAGGAACACGATCATCGCGGTCCAGACGTTGAGCCGCAGGCCCAGGATGTGGTGGGCGTCGTCGACGCGCATGTACTCGATCCAGCCGCGGCCCGCGCAGTACGCGGCCACGTACAGGGCGAACGCCCGGCCATGGCCCAGCGTGAAGCGGCGGTCGGCCCAGATGACCAGGAGGCCGACGCCGATGCACCACAGGGACTCGTAGAGGAACGTCGGGTGGTAGTAGCCCGGCACCCGGCCGCCCTCGGAGGAGGTGATGTGCAGCGCCCACGGGAGGTGCGTCTCGTGTCCGTACAGCTCCTGGTTGAACCAGTTGCCCCAGCGGCCGATGGCCTGGGCGAAGGCGATACCGGGCGCGATGGCGTCGGCGTACGCGGGCAGCGGGATGCCCCGGCGCCGGCAGCCGATCCACGCGCCGACCGCGCCGAGCGCGATCGCGCCCCAGATACCGAGACCGCCCTGCCACACCTTGAAGGCGTCCACCCAGTCACGGCCCTCGCTGAAGTACAGCTCGTAGTCCGTGATCACGTGGTAGAGCCGCCCGCCGACCAGGCCGAACGGTACGGCCCAGACAGCGATGTCGGCGACCGTGCCGGCCCGCCCGCCGCGGGCGACCCAGCGCTTGTTGCCGAGCCAGACGGCAACGAAGACACCGATGATGATGCAGAACGCGTAGCCGCGCAGCGGGATGGGGCCGAGGTGGATCACCCCGCGCGACGGGCTGGGAATGTAGGCAAGTTCCATGGCAGGGTCGACGCTACCGTGCCGGGCCGCGCACACGGCAGGCAGCCCGGCTACGGGTCCGTAACGGGGGGGTGAGAAACGCTTACCCCCGGCGCCGGCTCATCCCTTGTCGGCCGCCTCCACCATCTGCTTCAGCTTCGCAGGCGTCATGGCCGGGTCCTGGTAGATGCTCTTGCCGTTCAGCAGCACGGTCGGCGTCTGGTTGAGGCCACTGGCCCCGAAAGCGTCGTTGGACTTCACCACCCAGCTGTTGTGCGTGCCGTCCTCGACGCACTTGCGGAAGGCGGGTGTGTCGAGGCCGGGCACCTTGCCCGCCAGCTCGATCAGCTTGGCGTCACTGCCGTAGGCGTCGTCCGTCTCCTGGGGCTGGTTCTCGTACAACACGTCGTGGTACGCGCGGAACTTCCCGGCGTCCTGGGCGCAGGCCGCGGCGTTGGCCGCGCGGCGGGAGCCGCTGCCGCCGAGGTTGCCGTCGATCAGGGTGACCAGGTGGTACTCGGCTCTGAGCTTGCCGGCCGCGGTCAGCTCGTTGACCGTCGAGCGGTACGCCTTCTCGAAGGCGTTGCAGGCGGGGCAGCGGAAGTCCTCCCACACCGTGAGCGTCGACTTGGCGCCGTCCTTGCCGACCGGGATCGCCAGGCTGTCCTTGCCCTGTGCCCCCGAGGGCGCGACGACCGGGCCGGTCGTCTTGTCGCTGCTCTTCTCCTTGCCCGCGTTCGCGGCGATCACCCCGATCACCGCCGCGAGGCCCAGGACGCAGACGACGCTCGCGCCGACGATCAGCGCACGCCGTCGCTTCTCCGCGGACCTCTGCTTCTCACGCTCTTCCGCCAGCCGCTCCCGGGCGGTGCGCTTTCCGTTCCGGTTCTTCTCGCTCACACCCCCAGAACGAACCGGGGAGGCGCAGCGCGCCTCCCCGGTCCCAGGTCCACTCGTTCGAGTGACCGAATGATCACGTACCGTCGTGTCAGGCCTGTCCGCGCACGCCCTTCGCCAGCTCGCCGGCGAGTTCGCGGACCGCCTCGATACCGGCCGCGTGGTCCGGCGCGTCCAGCATCCGCTTGACGAAGGCCGAGCCGACGATCACGCCGTCGGCGAAGCCGGCCACCTCGGCGGCCTGGGCCGCGTTGGAGACACCCAGCCCGACACAGACCGGCAGCTCGCCACCGGCGGCCCGGGTCCGCTCCACCAGGTCCTGTGCCTGCGCGCCGACCGACTCGCGGGTGCCGGTGACACCCATCAGCGAGGCCGCGTAGACGAAGCCGCTGCCCGCCGCGGTGATCCGGGCGAGCCGCTCGTCCTTGCTGCTCGGCGCCACCACGAAGACCGTCGCGAGGCCGTGCTTCTCGGCGTGCTCCCGCCACAGCGCCGACTCCTGGACGGGCAGGTCGGGCAGGATGCAGCCCGCGCCTCCCGCCTCGGCCAGCTCGGCGGTGAAGCGCTCGACGCCGTAGCGGTCGATCGGGTTCCAGTAGGTCATCACGAGCACCGGCTTCCCGGTTGCCTGGTGGGCCTCCCGGACCGTGCGCATCACGTCCGCGATCCTGACTCCGCCGCGCAGGGCGATGTCGTCGGCGGTCTGGATGACGGGCCCGTCGAGGACGGGGTCGCTGTGCGGCAGGCCGACCTCGACGACGTCCGCCCCGCCGTCGAAGACGGCCTTGATCGCCTCGATACCGCCGTCCACGGTCGGGAACCCGGCCGGGAGGTAGGCGATGAGCGCGGAGCGCCCCTCGGCCTTGGCGGCGGCGAGGGTGTCCGACAGCAGCTGGATGTTCCCGCTCACTTGGCGTCCCCCTCGATCTCGGCGGTGTCGGCCGCGTTGGCCGCGACCTCCGCGTCGGTGTCGTACAGGCCGAAGTAGCGGGCGGCCGTGTCCATGTCCTTGTCGCCGCGGCCGGACAGGTTGATCACGATCAGCCCGTCCTCGCCCAGCTCCCTGCCGACTTCCAGAGCGCCGGCCAGCGCGTGGGCGGACTCGATCGCCGGGATGATGCCCTCGGTGCGCGACAGCAGGCGCAGGGCCTGCATCGCCGCGTCGTCGGTGACCGCGCGGTACTCGCCGCGGCCCGAGTCCTTGAGGTAGCTGTGCTCGGGCCCGATGCCCGGGTAGTCCAGACCGGCCGAGATCGAGTAGGGCTCGGTGATCTGGCCTTCCTCGTCCTGCAGGACGTAGGAGCGGGAGCCGTGCAGGATGCCGGGCTCGCCCGCGGTCAGGGTCGCGGCGTGCTCGCCGGTCTCGACGCCGTGCCCGGCGGGCTCGCAGCCGATGAGCCGCACGCCCTCGTCCGGGATGAAGGCGTGGAAGAGGCCGATGGCGTTGGATCCGCCGCCGACGCAGGCGACGGCGGCGTCGGGGAGGCGCCCCGCCCGCTCCAGGAGCTGGCGGCGGGCCTCGACGCCGATGACGCGGTGGAAGTCGCGGACCATCGCCGGGAAGGGGTGGGGCCCGGCGACCGTGCCGAAGAGGTAGTGGGTGTGGTCGACGTTGGCCACCCAGTCGCGGAAGGCCTCGTTGATGGCGTCCTTCAGCGTGCGGCTGCCGGACTTCACGGCGACGACCTCGGCACCGAGCATGCGCATCCGGGCCACGTTGAGGGCCTGGCGCTGGGTGTCGATCTCGCCCATGTAGATGGTGCACTCAAGGCCGAACAGGGCGCAGGCCGTCGCCGTCGCCACACCGTGCTGGCCGGCGCCGGTCTCGGCGATGACGCGGGTCTTGCCCATGCGCTTGGTGAGCAGGGCCTGGCCGAGCACGTTGTTGATCTTGTGGGAGCCGGTGTGGTTGAGGTCCTCGCGCTTGAGGAAGACACGGGCGCCACCGGCGTGCTCGGCGAATCTCGGCACCTCGGTGAGGGCGCTCGGCCGGCCGGTGTAGTTGACGAGCAGGTCGTCGAGCTCGCGGGCGAACTCGGGGTCGGCCTTCGCCTTGTCGTACTCGACGGCTACCTCGTCCACGGCGGCGACGAGCGCCTCCGGGATGAACTTGCCGCCGAACGCGCCGAAGTAGCCCTCGGCGCTGGGGACCTGACCCTCCGGGTCGGGGATGAAGAACTCGCTGGGCATGCGGATACCTCACGGTGAGTGCGTGAAAAAGACACTGATCGCCGTGGGGGCGGGGATGGTCAGCCGACGGCGGGCCGTGTACGGCTCGTCGCACCCACGCGGCGAAGCCGCATGTCCAGAACTACCCCGCGCCCCTGAAGGGGGCGCTGCCATCGACGCCCGTTCACCTGCCCGGGCTCGTCACCGATGACGTACCGCACCCGGCGGCCGTGCACCCGTCGCGCGGGCGCACGACAGCCACGGGGCCGGCAGCCGCGCGCGAGGCGGGCATACGGGTCCCGGGTCGCCGGGGTGAGCGGGAGAGTCATCGACGGCCAGCCTACCGGGAGCTCAGCCCCGGCCGTGCCGCAGTGCGGGGTGCTCCCCCGCCGCCACCAGATCGGCGACGGCGCTCTTCGGGTCGCGGCCGGTCACCAGGGACTCGCCGACCAGGACCGCGTCCGCGCCCGCGTTGGCGTAGGCGATGAGGTCGTGCGGTCCGCGCACCCCGGACTCGGCGATCTTGACGATGTGGTTCGGGATCTCCGGCGCGACGCGTTCGAACGTCCCGCGGTCGACCTCCAGCGTCTTGAGGTTGCGCGCGTTGACGCCGATGACCTTGGCGCCGGCGTCCACCGCCCGCTCGACCTCGTCCTCGTCGTGCACCTCGACGAGCGGGGTGAGACCGATGGAGACGGCGCGCTCGATCAGCGACTCCAGGGCCGGCTGGTCCAGGGCCGCCACGATCAGCAGCACGAGGTCGGCGCCGTACGCCCGGGCCTCCCACAACTGGTACGAGGTGACGATGAAGTCCTTGCGCAGGACCGGGATGTCCACGCGGGCCCGGACGGCTTCCAGGTCGGCCAGCGAGCCGCCGAAGCGGCGCTGCTCGGTGAGGACCGAGATGACGGCCGCGCCGCCCGCCTCGTAGTCCGCGGCGAGCCCGGCCGGGTCGGCGATCGCGGCCAGCGCGCCCTTGGACGGGCTGGAGCGCTTCACCTCACAGATGACCTTGACGCCCTCACCGCGCAGTGCGGCCACGCCGTCCTTGGCGGCGGAAGCCTTCGCCGCGCGCTCCTTGAGCTCGTCGAGGCTGACGCGCGCCTGCCGCTCCGCGAGGTCGGCACGGACTCCGTCGATGATCTCGTCGAGCACACTCACGCGAGCGGCCCCCTTCCAGACGGTTTTTCCAGACGGTTGAAAACCCATTGAAAAGCCATGGTCACTGCGATGGTATCCGGAGGACGGCGTAGGCCCCGCATCCGGTTGACGCCGATCCCACTACCTGGACGTTCACCGGCCGGTCAAGGATGCAGCCAGCCGCCGAACGGCAGGTTCCGGACGAGGGTGAACACCAGCAGCGACACCCCGGCGGCCCACAGGGCCGCCGGTGCGGGGTCGATCCGCAGCGGCCGTCCGCGCACCGCGCGCACCACCCAGACGGTCCACAGCACCGCGAAACCCAGATAGCCGACCACGGCCACCGCGTTGTCCTGGAGCGCGGTGAGGAGGTCCCCGTGGACGAAGGCGTGCGCGCTGCGCAGGCCGCCGCAGCCGGGGCAGTACAGGCCGGTGTAGCGCAGCAGCGGGCACACCGGGTAGTGGCCGGGCTGGTTGGGGTCGACGGCCCCGACGTAGGCGAAGGCCCCGGCGACGGCCGTGAGGACCCCGGCGGGCACGGCCGCCCGTCCCCACCGGGCGGCGGGCGGGGGTGTGCGCTGGACGCTGGGGCTGTCGGCGTTCACGCCTCGCATTCTGCCCCGTAGCGGCCCCCCGCGCGCGTGAGGGGCGGCCGGCACCTCACCGGTGCCGGCCGCCCCTTGCGCGAAGGACGCGAAGAACGCGTGCTCAGCCCTCGACGCTCGCCGGCTCGCGGGTCACGGCCGGGGCGGCGTGCGCCACCGCGTGCGACTGCTTCGGCTGGCCCAGGCCCATGGAGCGCATGACGGCGCCCACGACACCGCCGAGGACCACGATCGCCATGCCGGCCCAGAAGCCCAGCGGCTGTGCCATCACCATGAAGGCGCCCGCGACGCAGAAACCGATGAAGGCGATGATGACACCGGTCCAGGCGGCCGGGGTGTGACCGTGGCTGCTGCCCGCCATTGCTTGCTCCTCGTTGCTGGTGTGCGTGTCCGTACGTGCCGTACGTCTCCGGGCCCGCCCGTGTCCGGGGCGGACGTTGCCGTCCATTGTCCCGTACGCGTACGCGTGCCGTGAGCGGGGGTCGCTCCTCGTGGGCGTCTGTTTCGCCACACCGGGGAGGCGGCTAGGCCCCCGTCGGGTCCTCGCCCCGGTCCAGGGCCTTCCAGAGTTCCTCGGGGCGGTCGGGGTCGGCGGCCTTGGCGGTGCGGCGCGGGCGGGGGGTGCCGTCGCGCTCGTAGCGGCCGGACATGGCGGGCCACAGCCGGCCATAGCGCAGGGCGAGGAGGCCGGCGAGCAGGAGGAGGGCGCCGCCGACGGCCGCGACGTAGGGCCAGCCGGTGTGGCTGAGCGCGCCCACGGAGGCGGAGGTGTCGCCGGTGGCCTCGGCGGCCTTCTCGTCGAGCGCGGAGCTGTCGGAGGCGCCGATCAGGGCCGCGGCGACGGTGCCGGCGCCGGAGAGCGCGAGCAGCCCGGCGACCAGGAAGCGGCCGGCCCTGCGGACGGCGAAGACGGCGACGAGCGCGGCGAGGCCCACTATGGCGAGGGCCGCGGGGACGCCCGTGACGTCACTGCCCCTGGCGGTCAGCGGGAAGGCGCCGCCGGCCACCGTCGCGGTGCCCTCCGACCAGCGCTGCCGGGTGGCCAGCAGCGCCACGGCCGCGCCGAGCGCGCCGCACAGCAGGGCGAGGGCGAGGCTCCGGCGGCCGGACCGCTCGGATGCGGGGGCTTCGGATGAGTGGGGTACGGCAGTCACGTACCCCACTATCTCCCGAACCCCGGGCGAAACGGCGCCCGGGGTTCGGATGGGGAACGTGATAAGCGCCCTATTCGCCCAGCCGGTTGGCGGTGTGCACGGCCCGCAGCACCGCCGCGGCCTTGTTGCGGCACTCCTGGTCCTCGGCGAGCGGGTCGGAGTCGGCGACGATGCCCGCGCCGGCCTGGACATAGGCGGTGCCGCCGCGCAGCAGGGCCGTACGGATGGCGATGGCGGTGTCGGAGTCGCCCGCGAAGTCGAGGTAGCCGACGCAGCCGCCGTACAGCCCGCGCCGGGACGGTTCCAGTTCGTCGATGATCTGCATCGCGCGGGGCTTGGGCGCGCCGGAGAGGGTGCCCGCCGGGAAGCAGGCCGTCAGCACGTCGAAGGCGGTGCGGCCCCGCGCCACGCGTCCGGTCACCGTCGAGACGATGTGCATCACGTGCGAGTACCGCTCGATGGACATGAAGTCGACGACCTCCACCGAGCCGGGTTCGCAGACCCGTCCGAGGTCGTTGCGGCCGAGGTCGACGAGCATGAGGTGCTCGGCGCGCTCCTTGGGGTCGGCGAGCAGTTCGTCGGCGAGGGCCTGGTCCTCCTGCGGGGTGGCGCCGCGGTGCCGGGTGCCGGCGATGGGGTGGACCATGGCCTGCCCGTCCTCGACCTTGACCAGGGCTTCGGGCGAGGATCCCACCACGTCGAACCCGTCGAAGCGGAACAGGTACATGTAGGGGGACGGGTTGGTCGCCCGCAGCACCCGGTACACGTCCAGCGCGCTCGCCGTGCACGGCGTCTCGAACCGCTGCGACGGTACGACCTGGAAGGCCTCGCCCGCCCGGATGCGCTCCTTGATGTCCTCGACCGCGGCCTGGAAGTCGGGGCCGCCCCACCGGGCGGTGTACTCGGGCAGTTCGGAGGGCGGCAGGACGGCCGGGGGCTGGGCGACCGCCCGGGACAGGTCGGCCTCCATGGCGTCGAGCCGGGCCACGGCGTCGGCGTAGGCCTCGTCGACGCCGGTCTCCAGGTCGTTGTGGTTGATCGCGTTGGCGATCAGCAGGACGGAGCCCTCCCAGTGGTCCATCACCGCGAGGTCGCTGGTCAGCAGCATGGTCAGCTCGGGGAGCCGGAGGTCGTCCCGCTCGCCGGGGCCGATCTTCTCCAGGCGGCGGACGATGTCGTAGCCGAGGTAGCCGACCATGCCGCCGGTGAAGGGCGGCAGGCCCAGGTCATGGGCCAGGTCGCGGGGAGTGTGCAGGGCCTCGACGGTGGCGCGCAGGGTGGCGAGCGGGTCGCCGGCCGCGGGGACGCCGACGGGCGGGGTGCCCAGCCAGTGGGCCTGGCCGTCGCGCTCGGTCAGCGTGGCCGACGACCGCACGCCCACGAAGGAGTAGCGGGACCACGAGCGGCCGTTCTCCGCGGACTCCAGCAGGAAGGTGCCGGGGCGCTCGGCGGCGAGCTTGCGGTACAGCGCGACCGGGGTGTCACCGTCGGCGAGGAGCTTGCGGGTGACCGGGATGACGCGGCGGTCGGCGGCGAGCTTGCGGAACGTCTCGAGATCCATGGCCGCTGACCTTACTGATCCGAGGCCGGTACGCCGGAACCGGCGCCCTCGGCGTCCTTCAGGAGCACGTCGTCGTCGAAGCAGGTGCGCGCGCCGGTGTGGCAGGCGGCGCCGGTCTGGTCGACCTTGACCAGCACGGTGTCGGCGTCGCAGTCCAGGGCGACGGACCTGACCCGCTGGACGTGGCCGGAGGTGTCGCCCTTGACCCAGTACTCCTGGCGGCTGCGGGACCAGTACGTGCAGCGGCCGGTGGTGAGCGTGCGGTGCAGCGCCTCGTCGTCCATCCAGCCCAGCATCAGCACCTCTCCGGTGTCGTACTGCTGGGCGATGGCGGGCAGGAGTCCGTCGGCGCTGCGCTTGAGGCGCGCGGCGATCTCGGGGTCGAGGCTGCTGGGCCGGGGCGTACCGGTCGTACTGGTCATGGTGCCATTGTGCCGGGAGGCGCCGGCGGGCCCGGGATCGTGTCCACTGTCCGGACCTGGTACGCGGTCGTAGGCTGACAGCATGTCGACCTTCGCCAAGCGTGAACGGCTTCTGCTCGCCGACCTCTTGGAAACCACCGGCCCCGAGGCCCCGACCCTGTGCCAGGGCTGGCTGACCCGCGATCTCGCCGCGCACGTGGTGGTGCGCGAGCGCCGCCCCGACGCGGCCGGCGGCACCCTGATCAAGCAGCTCGCGCCGCGCCTGGAGAAGGTGATGGCGGAGTACACCGCGAAGCCGTACGAGGAGCTGATCCAGCTGATCCGTACGGGCCCGCCGCGCTTCTCGCCCTTCCAGCTCAAGCAGATCGACGAGGCGGCCAACATCGTCGAGTTCTACGTCCACACGGAGGACGTCCGCCGCGCCCAGCCCGACTGGAGCCCGCGGGAGCTGGACCGGGTCTTCCAGGACACCCTGTGGTCCCGCCTGGAGCGCACCGCCCGCCTGGTGGGCCGGGGCGTGCCCACGGGCCTGGTGCTGCGCCGCCCGGACGGCCAGACGGCGGTCGCCCACCGGGGCACGCCGGTGGTGACGGTCACCGGCGAGCCCTCCGAGCTGCTGATGTTCGCCTTCGGCCGGCAGAGCGCCGCGAAGGTGGACCTGGAGGGCGACGAGAACGCGATCAGCAAGCTGCACGAGTCGAAGCAGCTCGGCATCTGAGGGGGCTTCCCGTGATCAGGGTCGCGATGACCGGCGTGTACGTCGACGACGTGGCGGAGGCCCACGCCTTCTACACGGACGTCCTGGGCTTCGAGACCCGCAACCACCTGGACCTGGGCGACGGCACGCTGTTCGTCACGGTCGGGGCGTCCGGCGGGGCCCAGCCGGAGCTGCAGTTGCTGCTGGAGCCGGGCTCGGGCCCCATCGCGGAGCCGTACCGCCGGTCCCTGTACGAGGCGGGGATCCCGGCCATCGTCTTCTCGGTGGACGACATCGCGGCGGAGTACGAACGGCTGCGCGGGCTCGGTGTGCGCTTCACCCACGAGCCCCGGGAGCAGGGGCCGGTGATCGCCGCCGTGCTCGACGACACCGTCGGCAATCTGGTGCAGCTGGCCCAGCCGAAGCGGTGACGGTCAGCGGGGCAGTTCGGCGCGGCGCAGCCCCGGCGCGCACAGGGCGACGACCCCGCCGAGGCCGCACACGGCGGCGCTGACGACATAGACCGGGCCGAGGCCGAAGGCGTCGGCCGCGGTGGCGGCGATCGGCATGCTCAGCGGGGCCAGGCCGAGGCTGACCAGGCCGGAGACGGCGGTGACCCGGCCCAGGTAGGCGGGTTCGGACTGGGTCTGGAGAAGGGCGCCGCACATCGCGCCGCTGAGTCCGGCGAGCGCCCCGACGAGCAGGGCGACCCCGACTGCCCCTGCGAGATCCGGGACGAAGGCGAGGGCGCCGATCGCGACGGAGCCCGCGAGGATGGCGTACGCGGCGACCAGGCCGGCGCGGGGCAGCCGGCCCCGGACGGTCAGCAGCAGCGAGGCGGCGCCCGCGCCGACGCTGAACCCGGCGAGCACCCAGCCCATCCCGGAGGCGCCCCAGCCGCGTTCGTCGGCCAGCAGGGTCAGACCGACGTTGAAGGGGCCGACGAAGCCCAGGTCGCCGAGGGCGATGGCCAGCATCAGCGGGGCGAGGACCCGGTGGCCCCGGATGTACCGGAGTCCGGCCGCGAGGTCGCTCCAGGCGGTGTTCCGGGCGGTGCCGGAAGGGGCGGTGTCGTCGGCGGGCAGCTCCCGCACCCGCAGGGAGACCAGCAGCGGCACCGACACCGCGATGAGCAGTCCGGCGAGTGCGAACGCGACCGCCGCCCCGCCGACCGCCACGCCCAGGCCGCCGAGCGGGGCGCCGACGACGCTCGCGCAGCGGATCGCGAGGCCGCGCATGCCCTGGACGCGGGCGAGCTGGTCCTTGCCGGTGATCCGCGCGGGGAGGGCGCCCACGGCGGGCATGAACACGGCGTCGACGGTGCCGAAGACCAGGGCCAGCAGGGCCAGCGGCCACAGGCCGGGGCTGGTGAGGAACAGCAGGGCGGCCACCGCGAGGACGGCCGCGCAGCGCACCGCGTCACTGCCGATGACGACTCTGCGCGGTCCCAGCCGGTCGGCGATCACACCGCCGCCCAGCATCAGCACGGCCCTCGGCAGTGCGCTGACCGACATGACCACCCCCGCCTGCGAGGGGCTTCCGGTCTGTACGGCGGCCCAGGACAGGGCGATGTAGTAGACGCTGTCTCCGACCATCGAGGACGTGTACGCCGCGAGCCAGCGCAGGACGTTGGGGTCGCGGTGGGCGGGGCGGTCGGTGGTGGGCTGCGCCGAGGATATGAGCGTGGCGGTCATGGGGCGGCGAGGTCCTCTCAGACGCGGAACGGGAATCCGTACACGTGCAGCGCGACGTGCTCGCGCCCTTCGGTGTCGCCCGAGGCTTCGGCGGACCGGCCTTTCTCGTCGTACTTCCTGGCGAGGGCGACGAGTTCCTCACGCAGTTCGTTCAGTTCGCTCGCGGTCAGGCGGAGGAGGGACTCGCTGTCGGGAGCGGCGGCGTTCCACTCGGGGCTCCAGGTGGGCCGCTCGTCGAGGTAGCGGCGGTACATGTCCACGCGCTGTTCGTGGAAGAGCCGGGTGGCCGCCAGATGCGCTGCCGCCTTCTCGGGCGCGTCCCGGAAGTCCCGGTCGCGGATGCTCACGCCGTCCGAGGACGGCTGCCACCACCGCTCGCGGCCGTCCCCGCTCTGCGGCTCGGCCTCCTCGATCAGCCCGTGCTCGGCGAGCTTGCGCAGGTGGTAGCTGACCAGCGAGACGGCCTCGTCCACCTGCTCGGCGAGGTGCGAGGCGGTCGCCTTGTCGGCCACGCACAGGGCCCGGTACAGCTTCATCCGCAGCGGATGGGCGAGTGCCTTGAGCGTGCCCACGTCCGTGATGGCACGACTCCCCTTGGTTGTCATGCCACCAACCGTAGATACGAAAGAGAAGTTGCACAACAGATTTTGCGCAACTTCCCTTTCGCATCTTGGTCCGTGTGGTTACGTCACCGCACCGGGTGACCCGCCTCCCGCAGAGCCTGCTTCACCTCTGAGATCCGCAGGTCACCGAAGTGGAAGACGGAGGCCGCGAGCACCGCGTCCGCGCCCGCCCCGACCGCCGGGGCGAAGTCGGCGAGCCGGCCCGCGCCGCCCGAGGCGATGACGGGGACCGTCACGTGCTTGCGTACGGCCGCGATCATCTCCAGGTCGTAGCCGTCCTTCGTGCCGTCCGCGTCCATGGAGTTCAGCAGGATCTCGCCCGCGCCCAGTTCGGCGGCCCGGTGCGCCCACTCGACGGCGTCGATGCCGGTGCCCTTGCGCCCGCCGTGGGTGGTCACCTCGAAGGAGCCCGACTCCGTGCGGCGCGCGTCCACCGAGAGCACCAGCACCTGGCGGCCGAAGCGCTCGGCGATCTCCCGGATCAGGTCCGGGCGGGCGATCGCCGCGGTGTTCACGCCCACCTTGTCGGCGCCCGCGCGCAGCAGCCTGTCCACGTCCTCGGCGGTGCGGACCCCGCCGCCGACGGTCAGCGGGATGAACACCTGCTCGGCGGTGCGGCGGACCACGTCGTACGTCGTCTCGCGGTTGCCCGAGGACGCGGTGATGTCCAGGAACGTCAGCTCGTCGGCGCCCTCGGCGTCGTACACCTTGGCCATCTCGACGGGGTCGCCCGCGTCGCGCAGGTTCTGGAAGTTGACGCCCTTGACGACCCGGCCGTCGTCCACGTCCAGGCAGGGGATGACTCGGACGGCGAGGGTCATGGTCCGGACACTCCTCGGAACGCCTCCACCTCGACCTCGACGACCAGACTGGGGTCGACGAAGCCGGAGACGATGATCATGGATGTGGCGGGCCGGACGGAGTCGAACAGCTCCTTGTGCGCGCGTCCGACGTCGTCCACGTCCCGGGCGTGGGTGATGTACATGCGCGTACGCACGACGTCCTCGCGGCCCAGGCCCAACTGGCCCAGCGCCGCGAGCGCCACGTTGAAGGCGTTGACCGTCTGCTCGTACGGTCCGCCTCCGGCGATCTCGCCGTCCACTATCGATGTGCAACCGGAGACCAGCACCAGCCCGTTCGGCAGCTCCACCGCTCGGGAGTAGCCGAAGTTCTCCTCCCAGGGCGCACCGGTCGTGACGCGTCGTACATCGCTCACTGGGCTACCGCCTCCAAGGCCTCTTCAAGGGTGAACGCCTTCGCGTACAGCGCCTTCCCTACGATGGCGCCCTCGACACCGAGAGGTACCAGTTCGGCGAGGGCCCGCAGGTCGTCGAGCGACGACACGCCACCGGAGGCCACGACCGGGCGATCGGTCGCGGCGCACACGTTCCTCAGCAGCTCCAGGTTGGGGCCCTGCAGCGTGCCGTCCTTGGCGATGTCGGTGACGACGTAGCGCGCGCAGCCCTCCTTGTCGAGCCGCGCCAGCGTCTCGTAGAGGTCACCGCCGTCGCGGGTCCAGCCGCGTCCGCGCAGGGTCGTGCCGCGTACGTCCAGACCCACCGCGATCTTGTCGCCGTGCTCGGCGATGATCTTGGCGACCCACTCCGGGGTCTCCAGGGCGGCGGTGCCGAGGTTCACCCGGGTGCAGCCGGTGGCGAGGGCGGCGGCCAGGGAGGCGTCGTCGCGGATGCCGCCGGACAGCTCCACCTTGATGTCCATCGCCTTCGCGACCTCGGCGATCAGCTCCCGGTTGTCGCCGGTGCCGAACGCGGCGTCCAGGTCGACCAGGTGCAGCCACTCGGCGCCCGACCGCTGCCAGGCGAGGGCGGCTTCGAGGGGCGAGCCGTAGGAGGTCTCCGTGCCGGACTCACCGTGCACGAGGCGGACGGCCTGGCCGTCGCGGACGTCGACGGCGGGGAGGAGTTCGAGCTTGGCCATGTCTCTACAGGGTTCCGATCCAGTTGGTGAGCAGCTGGGCTCCGGCGTCGCCGGACTTCTCGGGGTGGAACTGGGTGGCCCACAGGGCGCCGTTCTCCACGGCGGCCACGAAGGGCTTGCCGTGGGTGGACCAGGTCACCTTGGGGGCGTGCATCACCGGGTTGTGCACGTCCAGCGACCAGTCGTGGACGGCGTAGGAGTGCACGAAGTAGAAGCGCGCGTCCGCCTCCAGCCCCGCGAACAGCTCCGAGTCGGCCGGTGCCTCGACGGTGTTCCAGCCCATGTGGGGCACGATCTCGGCCTGCAGCGGCTCGACCGAGCCGGGCCACTCGTCGAGGCCCTCGGTCTCGACGCCGTGCTCGATGCCGCGCGCGAACAGGATCTGCATGCCGACGCAGATGCCCATCACCGGGCGCCCGCCGGACAGCCGGCGGCCGATGATCCAGTCGCCGCGGGCCTCCTTCAGGCCCCGCATGCAGGCGGCGAAGGCGCCCACGCCGGGCACCAGCAGGCCGTCCGCGTTCATGGCCCTGTCGAAGTCGCGCGTGATCTCGACCTCGGCTCCGGTGCGCGCGAGGGCGCGCTCGGCGGAGCGGACGTTGCCGAAGCCGTAGTCGAAGACCACGACCTTCTTCGGCGTGCTCATCAGTTCCACACCTCCAGCCGCAGCACACCCGCGACGAGGCACATCGCGGCGCCGATGGACAGCAGCACGATGAGGCTCTTGGGCATCTGCTGCTTGACGAAGGAGTAGATGCCGCCGACCAGGAACAGGCCGACGACGATCAGGACGGTGGACAGACCGTTCATGGGTTTACAGCGCACCCTTCGTGGACGGAAGGATGCCGGCCGCGCGCGGGTCCCGCTCACTGGCGTAGCGCAGCGCCCGGGCCAGCGCCTTGAACTGGCACTCCACGATGTGGTGGGCGTTGCGCCCGTAGGGCACGTGCACGTGCAGCGCGATCTGCGCCTGGGCGACGAAGGACTCCAGGATGTGCCGGGTCATCGTGGTGTCGTACTCGCCGATCATCGGCGCCATCTTCTCGGGCTCGGTGTGCACGAGGTAGGGGCGGCCGGAGAGGTCGACGGTGACCTGGGCGAGGGACTCGTCCAGCGGGACCGTGCAGTTGCCGAAGCGGTAGATCCCCACCTTGTCGCCGAGCGCCTGCTTGAAGGCGGCGCCCAGCGCGAGGGCGGTGTCCTCGATGGTGTGGTGGGAGTCGATGTGCAGGTCGCCGTCGGTCTTCACGGTCAGGTCGAACAGACCGTGCCGGCCGAGCTGGTCGAGCATGTGGTCGTAGAAGCCGACGCCGGTGGCGATGTCGGTCTTGCCGGTGCCGTCGAGGTCTATCTCGACGAGGACCGCGGTCTCCTTCGTCGTGCGCTCCACGCGTCCTACGCGGCTCATGAACTCTGCTCCTTCTTCACATCACGGACCGCGTCGAGGAACGCGTCGTTTTCGGCCGGGGTCCCGGCGGTGACCCGCAGCCACCCCGGTACGCCGTTGTCACGGACCAGGACGCCCCGGTCGAGGATCCGCCGCCAGGCCTCGTGGGCGTCGGGGAACCGTCCGAACTGCACGAAGTTCGCGTCGGACTCGGTGACCTCGTAGCCGATCGCGCGCAGCTCACCGACCAGTCGGTCCCGCTCGGACTTCAGCTCTTCGACGTACTTCAGCAGCGTGCCGGTGTGCTCCAGGGCGGCCAGGGCGGTCGCCTGGGTGATCGCCGACAGGTGGTACGGCAGCCGTACGAGCTGGACGGCGTCCACCACCGCCGGGTGCGCGGCGAGATAGCCGAGGCGGAGGCCGGCGGCCCCGAACGCCTTCGACATGGTCCGCGAGACGACGAGTTTCGGCCGACCTTCGAGCAGCGGCAGCAGCGAGTCGCCGTGGCTGAACTCGACGTACGCCTCGTCCACGACGACCATCGACGGCTTGGCCGCCTGCGCCGCCTCGTAGAGCGCGAGAACCGTCTCGGGCGGGACGGCGTTGCCCGTGGGGTTGTTGGGGGTGGTGATGAAGACGACGTCCGGCCGGTGCTCGGCGATGGCCCGCTCGGCCGCCGCCGGGTCGATGGTGAAGTCCTCGCGCCGGGGGCCGGAGATCCAGCCGGTGCCCGTGCCGCGCGAGATGAGCGCGTGCATCGAGTACGAGGGCTCGAAGCCGATCGCCGTACGGCCGGGGCCGGCGAAGGTCTGCAGCAGCTGCTGGATGACCTCGTTCGAGCCGTTGGCGGCCCACACGTTCGCCGGGCCGACCTCGTAACCGGAGGTGTCCGTCAGGTACTTGGCGAGCTGGGTACGCAGCTCGACCGCGTCCCGGTCCGGGTAGCGGTTGAGGCCGCGGGCCGCCTCGCGCACCCGCTCGGTGATCCGCTCGACCAGCGGTTCGGGCAGCGGGTAGGGGTTCTCGTTCGTGTTCAGCCGTACGGGGACGTCCAGCTGGGGCGCGCCGTAGGGGGACTTGCCGCGCAGCTCGTCCCGTACGGGGAGATCGTCGATTCCGAAGCTCACTTGCTCGTCGGTACCTTCCAGCCGAACCTCGCCTTGATCGCCGCGCCGTGCGCGGGCAGGTCCTCCGCCTCCGCCAGCGTCACCACGTGGTGGGCCACGTCGGCCAGCGCCTCCCGCGTGTAGTCGACGATGTGGATGCCGCGCAGGAAGGACTGGACGGACAGGCCGGAGGAGTGGCAGGCGCAGCCGCCGGTGGGCAGGACGTGGTTGGACCCGGCCGCGTAGTCGCCCAGCGAGACCGGCGCCCAGGGGCCGATGAAGATCGCCCCCGCGTTCCTGACCCGGTCGGCGACGGCGGCGGCGTCGGCCGTCTGGATCTCCAGGTGCTCGGCGCCGTAGGCGTCGACCACCCTGAGACCCTCGTCGACTCCGTCGACCAGCACGATCGCGGACTGCCTGCCCTTCAGGGCCGGGACGATCCGGTCGTCGATGTGCTTGGTGGCCGCGACCTGCGGTTCGAGCTCCTTCTCCACCGCGTCCGCCAGCTCGGTGGAGTCGGTGACCAGCACGGCCGCCGCGAGCGGGTCGTGCTCGGCCTGGCTGATCAGGTCGGCGGCGACGTGCGCCGGGTCGGCGCTGGAGTCCGCGAGGATCGCGATCTCGGTGGGGCCGGCCTCGGCGTCGATGCCGATCTTGCCGGTGAAGTAGCGCTTGGCGGCGGCGACCCAGATGTTGCCGGGCCCGGTGACCATGGGGGCGGGCGGGCAGGACTCGGTGCCGTACGCGAACATCGCGACGGCGGTGGCGCCACCGGCCGCGTAGACCTCGTCCACGCCGAGCAGCGCGCACGCGGCGAGGATCGTCGGGTGCGGCAGGCCGTCGAACTCGGCCTGCGCCGGCGAGGCGAGGGCGATCGACCCGACGCCGGCCTCCTGCGCGGGCACGACGTTCATGATCACGGAGGAGGGGTAGACGGACCGCCCGCCGGGGGCGTACAGACCGACCCGCTCGACCGGCACCCACTTCTCGGTGACCGAGCCGCCGGGCACGACCTGGGTGGTGTGCGTCGTACGGCGCTGCTCGCGGTGGACGAGACGGGCGCGCCGGATGGACTCCTCCAGGGCCGCGCGCACGGCCGGGTCGAGCCGCTCCAGCGCGTCGGTGAGCGCCTGCGCCGGGACCCGTACGGATTCCAGCCGCACCCCGTCGAACTTCTCGGCGAAGTCGATCAGCGCCGCGTCACCCCGATGATGCACGGCCTCGCAGATCGGACGCACCTTCTCCAGTGCGGCCTGAACGTCGAAGTCGGCTCGGGGCAGCAGGTCGCGCAGGGCGGGGCCCTCGGGAAGGGCGTCGCCGCGCAGATCGATTCGGGAGATCACGGTTCCAATTCTCTCAGACCGGGGTCGGCGGTCGTCCGCGCGTATCAATGGCTGATACAGAACGTGGCCGGAACCCGGAAGATCCCCTTCACGTCTAGCGTTCGGGGCTCACTCACCGGGCATGAACTGCTGTACGAAACGGACGAACCCGCGAGTAGCAGAGGGAGAAGGAAGAGCAGTGACCGAGGGGGCCGGCCTCCGTGCGGGGGACCTGCCGGACGACCTGACCGCCGCCGAGGCCGGCATGTGGCAGGCCTTCCGCAACGGCAGCGTGTACGACCTGAGCAGCGGGGACGCCGTCGTGGACGACCCGCACGGCGGGCATCCCTGGGGGCCCGAGCGGACCGTGCGGGCGCGCATCGTCTGCTGGCTGCTCCTGGACGGCCCGCCCGCCCTGGCCGGCCGTGTGTCCTCGCTCAAGCTGGCCGGCGTGCGGATCAGCGGCACCCTGGACCTGGCGGGCGGCACGGTGGTGCCGTACGTGGAGCTGAAGGGCTGCCGCTTCGACCGGGAGGTCCTGCTGCCCGAGGCCCGCTTCACCACCCTGCGCCTGGTGGACTGCGCGGTGCCGCGCCTGGAGGCCGCCCGGGTGCACACCGAGGGCGACCTGCACCTGCCGCGCTGCCGCTTCCAGGGCGGCGTCCGGCTCACCGACGCGCACATCGGTACGGATCTGCTGCTCAACCAGGCGATCGTGTACCGGGACCGCACCGGCCGCTCGATCGCCGCCGACGGCATGACCGTCGGCCAGGACCTCCAGGCGGAGCTGCTGGAGTCGCACGGCGAGCTGAGTCTGCGCAGCGCCAAGGTCGGCGTCTCGCTGAGCCTGCGCGGCGCGAAGCTGGCCAACCCCTACTCCCGGCTGGCCCTGAACGCGCCCCAGCTGACCGTCGAGCGCACCCTCTACCTGACCCCGGCCGGCGTGGGCAGTCCGCTGCTCAGCGGCACCACCCCCGCGCGCGGGACGCGCGTCCAGCGCTTCGAGTGCCAGGGCGGGGTGCGCCTGGACGACGGGCGGTTCGGGGACGCGGTCGACCTGGAGCGGGCGCGGTTCGCCTTCGCCGAGGAGCAGGAGCTGTCGCTGCGCCGGGTGCAGACGCCCGAGCTGCGCTTCCTCGGGGAGCGGCCGCAGCGCGGCAAGGTGGTGCTGTCCGGGGCGCGGGTCGTCAACCTCGTGGACCGGGCGGCCAGCTGGCCGGAGCCGGGGCAGCTGCACATGGGCGGCTTCACGTACGAGAGCCTGGTGCCGCAGGGCCCGTTCCCGCTCACCGAACGGCTGGGCTGGGTGGCGGCGGCCACCGCCGAGTACAACCCGGAGCCGTACGAGCGGCTGGCCGCCGTGCTGCGCGGCGCCGGTGAGGACGAGGACGCGCGCGAGGTGCTGCTCGCCAAGCAGCGCCGGCGCCGCGAGACCCTGCCGCTGGCCGCCAAGCTCTGGGGGTACGCGCAGGACTGGACGGTCGCCTACGGGTACCGGCCGGGCCGGGCCGCCGTGTGGATGGCGGTGCTGTGGGCGGCGGGCACGCTCGCCTTCACGCACGCCAGCCATCCGCCGATGAACTCCGGGGGCCACCCGACCTGGAGCCCGGCGCTGTTCGCCCTCGATCTGCTGCTGCCGGTCATCGACCTGGGCCAGGCGGGTCAGTGGCAGCTGCGCGGCGGCTGGCAGTGGCTGGCGACGGCGCTGATCCTGCTGGGCTGGGTCCTGGCGACCACGGTGGCGGCGGGGGCGACGCGGCTGCTGCGGCGGGGCTGACCCGGTGCCGGACCGCGCCGGTTTCCCGGGGTTGGCAGGTATCCGTCAGTAGTTGAACAGTCATCATCTTTTACTCGCCCTTGACCGGGCCGCGTACAACTTTCCTCGGCCTTGCCGCAAGGGCTGGCGCGGGGCCGACCTGCGGTCTTTCAATGGTCGACACCATGGCTCTGCTGCCCCCGTTCATCCGCCCCACCCGGATGAAAAGGACCCCCTCGCGCCCGGCCGGACCGCCGATCGATGACGAGGTGCTGCTCGACGCCCCCGACGCCCTGCTCGGCCCCGCCCTCGTCGCGGCCGGGCGAGGCGAGTACGGGGCCGCCGCCGAGCTGCTGGCCGCCACCCGTGCGGCCGCCGCGTGGGAGAACCGTGACCGCTACGCGCGTCGCCTGGCCGCCTTCGCCCGCTCGCGCCCCGAGTGGTTCGAGGAGTGGCGTACGGCCGCCCCGGACGATCCCGACGCACTGCTGGTCGGGGCGCAGCTGGCGGTGGACCGGGCCTGGCCCTCGCCGGCCCGGGCCGAACTGCTGCGCGAGGTCAGCCCGCTGATCACGGCCGCTGCCCGGGGCGACGACCGCGACCCGGTGCCGTGGCGGATCGCGCTGGACCACGCCCGCGGCTCCCGGGCCGGCCACCGGTACTTCGAGGAGCTGTGGGAGGCGGCGGTCCGGCGCGCCCCGCACCACTACGGCTGCCATGTCGCGGCCCTGCGCTACCTCGCCGCCTCCTGGCACGGCTCCCACCACGCGTGCTTCGACTTCGCCGACCTGGCCGCGCAGGACGCCCCGGCGGACTCGCTCGTCCAGGCGCTGCCCGCGCGGGTGGCCCTCGGCTATCTGACCGACGGCTGCGGTCCCGAGGTGCCGCGCGGGCGGCTGGACGCGGCGGCCGACCGGGCCCTCGCGCTCTCCGGCCGGTTCCCGGCGGCCGACCCCTGGCCCGCCGAGATCCGCAACAAGCTCACGTACGTCCTCGTACGGCTGGAACGCTGGGAGGACGCCCGCGCCCAACTGCGTCTGATCGGCCCTTACGCCACCTCCTTCCCCTGGGACCGGGTCTCGGACGATCCGCTGGGCCACTTCCTGCGGCTGCGCGAGGAACTCCGGACGGGGCTGATCCCGGCCCCCCTGCGACCGCCTGGTGAGCACCGCGGACACGCCCGTGCCGGTGACCACTAGGCTGGGGCGCCGTGACCACCGTCCGTCTCCCCCTCTTCCCGCTGAACTCGGTACTGTTCCCGGGCCTGGTGCTGCCTCTCAACGTCTTCGAGGAGCGCTACCGCGCCATGATGCGCGAGTTGCTCAAGACGCCCGAGGAGGAGCCGCGCCGGTTCGTCGTCGTGGCGATCCGCGACGGCTACGAGGTCGCGCCGAGCGCCCCGGGCATGCCGGACCCGACGGCCCTGCCCGACCGCGGGCCCGCCGCGGGCTTCGGCGCCGATCCCCTGCGGGCGTTCCACGGCGTGGGCTGCGTCGCGGACGCGGCGACCGTCCGGGAACGGGCCGACGGCACCTTCGAGGTGCTGGCGACCGGGACGACCCGGGTCCGGCTGCTGTCCGTGGACGCGTCGGGCCCCTTCCTGACGGCCGAGCTGGAGGAGCTGGAGGAGGAACCGGGCGACGAGGCGGGGGCGCTGGCCGAGGGGACCCTGCGGGCCTTCCGGCAGTACCAGAAGCGGCTGGCGGGAGCGCGGGAGCGCTCGTTGTCCACCGGGGCGGAGCTGCCGGACGAACCGGCCGTCGTCTCCTATCTGGTGGCGGCGGCGATGATGCTCGACACCCCGACGAAGCAGCGGCTGCTGCAGGCCCCGGACACCGCCTCCCGCCTGCGCGACGAGCTGAAACTCCTTCGCTCGGAGACGGCCATCATCCGTAACCTGCCCTCATTGCCGGCGGCAGACCTGACGCGCGGCCCGACGAGTCTGAACTGAGGCCGGGATCCCGGATGGCGAAGAAGTCCAAGAAGCAGCAACAGCCGGGAGGCACGCCCGCCACGGTCGCGCTGACGGCGGCGGGCGTCGACTACACCGTGCACGCCTACGACCACGACCCCTCCCACCCCTCCTACGGCGAGGAGGCGGCCGAGGCGATGGGCGTCTCCCCCGAACGGGTCTTCAAGACCCTCGTCGCCGACGTCGACGGCACCCTGACGGTGGCCGTGGTCCCGGTCGCGGGCTCCCTCGACCTGAAGGCCCTGGCCACCGCGGTCGGCGGCAAGCGCGCCACCATGGCCGACCCCACCCTGGCGGAACGCACCACGGGCTACGTACGCGGCGGCATCTCCCCCCTCGGCCAGCGCAAAAAACTCCCGACGGTCCTCGACGACTCGGCAACCACCCACACCACGATCTGCGTCTCAGCGGGCCGCCGGGGCCTGGAGGTCGAACTCTCCCCCACCACCCTCACCAACCTCACCGAAGCCACCCTCGCCCCCATCGGCCGCGCGTGACCTCTGGGGGCCCGGGGGCGCAGCCCCCAGCGGGATCCGCCCTACGCCGGAGGCGCCCCGTACGGGGGCTGGTGGTAGCCGTCCTGGTAGGGGTCGGGGTCCCGCGGTCCGAAGAGTGCTGTCAGGCCGAGGTGGACCAGTAGCGCGCCCACCGACCACGCCAGCAGCGCGCCCTTCGCGCCGAGCTTCAGCGGTGCCGAGAAGGTCACTCCCTTGCCCACGGACTTGGCGTGGGCGAGGACGTCCTTCTCGGGGCCGAGCCACACCCCGAGCCGCCATGCCAGCAGCGAGCCGAGCACGCCCCCGACGGTCAGCGCGACGACCAGCGGCACGCCCCCGCGCCGCCGCAGCAGGAAGACGGCGACCGCGCTGACCGCCCCGAAGGCGAGCGCCAGCAGCGTGAACGTTCCGTCGACGCCGATCGCCTGCTCCCCCTCGCTGTCCTTGAGGATGACGATCCAGCCGCCGTTCTCATCCGGGGCACCGACCAGCGGCAGGCTCGGCGCCAGCCACCACCACAGCAGCCCGAGCAGCACCCCGCCGAGCGCCAGCGCCACGGTCACCACGGCGGCTTCGCGCACTTCGGTCTTCATCCCGGGGCCGTCCTGTTCGTAGGCTCCTCCCGCCGTCCCGGCAGGGTGCGGCGCCTGCCAGGCCTGGTGCGAGGACGGTTCGTGCGGCGGCGGAGGCGGAGTCAGTGGTGCGGTCACCCTGACATCGTGCCAGGTCGCCCTGTGCGGCGCGTCACCGGACGGCGGCCCTGCGATACGCCCAGGTCGCCACGGCCAGCGACACCACCCCGACCCCGGCGCACACACCCAGGTCACCGGCGACGAACGCCCAGTCGGGGTGTGCCCCGAAGGTACGCGCGTACGCCTCCACGCCGTAGGTGGACGGCAGCAGATCCCGGGCCAGCCGGATGATCTCCGGCATCCGGTCGGGCGGCAGCACCCCGAGGAGCAGCGCCGCCGACATGCCCAGCTGTCCGAGCAGCGTGGCCAGCTCGGGCCGGGGCGCGAGCAGCCCGCAGGCCGCGCCGAGCCCGGCGAGCGCGGCACCCGCGAGCGGGATCACCGCGACGAGGATCCACAGGTTGCCCAGCGGCAGCCCGAACAGGACGCAGCCGAACACCGCGGTCACCAGCGTCCCGGGGACGGTGAAGGAGGCGTACGCCCCCGCCGCCCCCAGCACCACGGCCGCCGGCGACACCGGCAGTGTGGCGTAGTAGTCGAGCCCTCCGCTCGCCCGCAGCTGCCCGAAGTACTGCGCCAGCAGGTTCAGCGCGACGTACGCGACGACCACGACCGACGACCCGGCCACCACGGACTGCGCCTCGCCCCGGGTGTCCACCACCCCGCGCATCATGATCATGATACCGACCGACTGGAAGGTGGCCACGAACAGCAGCGGGATCCGCGCCACCCGGGCCCGGGACAGCTGCGCCCGGTACACGGCGGCCAGCGACGGCCACAACCGCGCGCCCTGCCCCAGTTCGGCCGCGTCCCGCGCCACCTTCTGCTCCACGGACACGGACACGGCACTCCCCCGGGGAGACTGCGCGGATACGGCACTCACCTCGAGCTGCTCCTCTTCCCTACGGCGGCCGAGCCGCTCCCCAGGGGAACCTACGGACGCCACGCCCCGCGCGCTCATGCCCTCACCAGCCCCTGCCGCGCGGCACCGCCCAGCGCCAGATACACGTCCTCCAGGCTGGGCGTGGCGAGCGTGAAGTCGTCCAGGGCGGCGAAGGCGGCCCCGCCGGTGACCGTGGCGACGGCCGCGCGGGCCTCCTCGGGCGCGAGGCGGAGGGTCCAGCGGCGCCCGGCCTCCACGGCCCGCTCCCGCAGCACGGCGACCTCCGGCACCTCCAGGGGAGGCTGCTCCCGCCACACCAGCTCCACCCGCACCTCACCGGCCACGCGTTCCTTGAGCCCGGCGGGGGTGTCGCAGGCGATGACCCGGCCCTGGTCGAGGACGGCGACCCGGTCCAGAACGGTCTCGGCCTCGATGACGTTGTGGGTGACCAGCAGCACGGTGGTACCGCGCTCGGCCCGCCGCCGGTCGACCGCCGCCCACACCGCGCGCCGCGCCACCGGGTCCATGCCGGTGGTCGGCTCGTCCAGGACCAGCAGCGGACGCTCGCCGACCAGGGCGGCGGCGAAGCAGGCGAGCCGCCGCTGGCCGCCGGACAGCTTCTTCAGCGCGCGCCCGGCGATCGGCGTGAGGCCGAGCTCCTCCAGCACGGCGTCCCGCTCGGCGCGCGCCCGCACCACGTCCAGGCCGCGCAGGCGTCCGGTGGTCTCGGCGGCGAGGGAGACGGTCAGCTCGTCCAGGGCGGTGGACTCCTGGCCGAGGTAGGCGAGGATGCGCGCGGCCCGCTCGGGATGCCGCACGATGTCGTGGCCGAGCAGATCGACGCTGCCGGCGTCCGGCCTGAGCAGTCCGGTGAGCTGCCGTACGAGGGTGGACTTGCCGGCGCCGTTCGGCCCGAGCAGGCCGAAGATCTCACCGCGCCGGACGTCCAGCGCCACGCCGTCGGTGGCCAGCACCTGAGGGGCCCCGGGCGTCCCCCGCCGCCCGCGCACGGCGGGGTAGGTCTTGGTCAGCCCGCGCACGGCGCACACGACGTCATCGGGATGCCGAAGTGCCTGTGCCGCGCGCGTACTCACAAAGGACGAGAGTACGGGGTCGGGGACCTTTACTCGCCTTTGGGTCCTCCTACGTGGGTTCACTCCCCCGCGGGCGCGTGCTCCGCGGCGGCGGGCACGTCGATCTCCCGCCAGAAGCCCGCCCGGATGGCGTAGCGGTCGTGCTCGTCGATCTGGTCGTCCTTGTGGGCGAGGAGGCCGAAGCGGGCCGCGTAGCGCAGCAGCTCGCCGTCGATGCGGTGCGGGACACGCGGGTACATCGCGGAGAGCTTCTGCAGGTGGCTCTGGTCGCCCAGCCGGGAGATCCACCGCCGGGCGAACACCTGCCCGACCTCGTACGGGTCCCCGCCGACCGTGGTGATGTCCTCCTCGCGGTCGGCCCACCGCTGCTCGGCCGTGGTCAGCTGCGCCAGCGTCGGCATGGAGGCCGCCTCGGGGGGCTCGGCGACCACGCCCGGCCGGTCCACCCAGCCCTTGTCGGAGGACCAGCGCAGGGTGGCCGTGGCCGGGTGCTGGACGGCCTGGGCGCCGGGCGCCCGCAGCGCGGCCAGGTCCTTGGGGGTGGGCACGCCCTTGGGGGCGGGCCGCTCCTGGGCACCGTTCTCCGAGGCGGTGGCGGCCGGTGCGTGCTCGCCCTCCTCGACGGACCGCTCGGCCGCGGTGGCCGGCGCGGACTCGGGCAGCGGCGCGGAGAGGATCGCGGCGATCTCCGGCCGGGGCACGGGCGGCGGCGCGCAGACACCGGTCAGCTCCTTGGCCCGTACCGCCTGGGTGATCCAGGCACGGTCCAGGACGCGCCGCTCGTCGGCCTCGGCGACCAGGTCCTCGGACTGGTTGTAGTCGCCGTCGGCGGCCTGTACGGCCCACAGGTGGACGGCGACGCCGTGTTCCTTGGCGGCCATCATGCCGGGCAGCAGATCGCCGTCGCCGGTGACCAGGACGACGTCGGAGCAGGCGCGGTTGCGGGCCAGCTCGGTGAGCTCGGCGTGCATGGCGGCGTCCACGCCCTTCTGGGCCCAGCGGCCGTCGCTGCGGGTCAGGGCGCCGAGCCGGACGGTGACCCGGGGCATCACGCGCAGCCGGCGGTGCTCCGGCTGGGGGACGCGGTCGGGGGCGCCGTCGAACCAGTAGATGCGCAGCAGGGGGCGCTCGGTGTCGGCCTCGGCGCGCTCGCGCAGCGCCTGGATCAGGGCGGTGTGATCGACGGTGATCCGGGACCGCGAGGGCTCACCGGCGAGGAGGCTGGCGGCGGCCCCCAACAAGTACCCGGCGTCCACCAGGACGATGCAGCGGTCCACGCGACTCACCCTCTTCCCCGGAGGTTTCGTTTGCGGCTTCCTTCGAGTCTGCCCGACCACGCGGGGGTTAACGGCCCGAACTCGATCTTCGGCGTGGCGTTTCCGGGCCTTGCGCTCCGACAAGCCTGTCACACACGGTAATTATCTGGAATGCGTTCATTGTCAGCCTATGTGAATCTGATGGCGGCCCTGGCCCCTAGATCCCCCACAGGAGGCAGATCACCATGGCCAAGAACAAGAACCGCAAGCAGGCCGGCCCGAAGAACCGCTCCTCCCAGGCCGAGCAGCCGCAGGAGCACACGCAGCGCACTCCGGTGGAGGCGCACGAATCCCCGATGGCACAGGGCGGCCCGGCGGACGTTGCCCGTAAGCAGCACAAGCGCTTCGGCCACAACTGAGACCGAGGCGCGGGCCGTTGAGCCCAGGCACTGACGAGGGGCGTATCCGTGCCGGATACGCCCCTCGTTCACGTCGACCGCCGTCCGCCGGGCCGCTCAGCCCGCCAGACAGGACGGCCCGAGCAGCACCTTCAGATCGCCGAAGAGCGCCGGGTCCGGCTTCACCCGGTGCCGGTCCAGGCGCAGGACCGTGGTCTTGCGCGGGCCCTGGAGCTTGATCCGGACCTCGCTGTCGCCCTTGTGGTGGCTGAGGATCTCGCCGAGGCGGCTGACCATCGGCGGGGTGACCCGCGTGGCCGGGATGGTGAGGATCACGGGCGCGTTCGTACCCGCGTTGGAGAGGTCCGGGACCATCAGCTCCATCGCGACGAGCCGCGGCACGTCCTCGCGCTTGTCCAGCCGCCCCTTGACGAAGACGACCGCGTCCTCGACGAGTTGGGTCGACACCAGCTGGTAGGTCGCCGGGAAGAACATGCACTCGATGGAACCGGCGAGGTCCTCCACCGTGGCGATCGCCCAGGCGTTGCCCTGCTTGGTCATCTTGCGCTGCAGGCCCGAGATGATGCCGCCGATGGTGACCACCGCGCCGTCCGCGTGCTCGCCGCCGGTGAGCTGGGCGATGCCTGCGTCGGCCTTGTCGGACAGCACGTGCTCCAGGCCGAAGAGCGGGTGGTCGGAGACGTACAGACCGAGCATCTCCCGCTCCTGGGCGAGCAGGTAGGTCTTGTCCCACTCGTCGGTGGTGAACTCCACGTCGAGCCCGAAGCCCGGCTCGCTGCTGGTCTCCTCGCCCATCCCGCCGAAGAGGTCGAACTGGCCCTCGGCCTCCTTGCGCTTGACCGCGACCACGTTGTCGATCATCGGCTCGTACTGGGCGGTGAGGCCCTTGCGGGTGTGCCCCATCGAGTCGAAGGCGCCGGCCTTGATCAGCGATTCCGTGGTGCGCTTGTTGCAGACCACCGCGTCGACCTTGTCGAGGTAGTCGGGGAACGACGCGTACTTCCCCTTGGCCTTGCGGCACCTGATGATCGACTCGACGACGTTCGTACCGACGTTGCGGACGGCGGAGAGGCCGAAGAGGATCACGTCGTCGCCCTGGGCGGCGAAGTTCGACTCGGACTCGTTGACGTTCGGCGGGAGCACCTTGATGCCCATGCGGCGGCACTCGTTGAGGTAGACGGCCGACTTGTCCTTGTCGTCCTTGACGGAGGTCAGCAGCGCGGCCATGTACTCGGCGGGGTAGTTCGCCTTGAGGTACGCGGTCCAGTACGAGACCAGGCCGTACGCGGCGGAGTGCGCCTTGTTGAACGCGTAGCCGGCGAAGGGGACCAGCACGTCCCACAGGGCCTGGATGGCCTCGTCGCTGTAGCCGTTCTTCTTCGCGCCGGCCTGGAAGATGGTGAAGTTCTTGGCCAGCTCGTCGGGCTTCTTCTTGCCCATCACGCGGCGGAGGATGTCGGCCTCGCCGAGCGAGTAGCCCGCGATGATCTGGGCGGCCTTCTGCACCTGCTCCTGGTAGACGATCAGGCCGTAGGTGACGGCCAGGACCTCTTCGAGGGGCTCCTCCAGCTCCTTGTGGATCGGGGTGATCTCCTGGAGCTTGTTCTTGCGCAGCGCGTAGTTGGTGTGCGAGTCCATGCCCATCGGGCCCGGACGGTAGAGCGCGGAGACGGCGGAGATGTCTTCGAAGTTGTCGGGCTTCATCAGGCGCAGCAGCGAGCGCATCGGGCCGCCGTCGAACTGGAAGACGCCGAGGGTGTCGCCGCGCTGAAGCAGTTCGAAGGTCGTCGGATCGTCGAGCGGGAGGCTCAGCAGATCGATGTCGACGCCCTTGTTGGACTTCACCATCTTGACGGCGTCGTCCATGATCGTCAGGTTGCGCAGGCCGAGGAAGTCCATCTTCAGCAGGCCGAGCGACTCACAGCTCGGGTAGTCCCACTGCGTGATGGTCACGCCGTCGGTGTGCCGCACCCAGACCGGGACGTGCTCGGTGATGGTCTCGCTGGACATGATCACGCCGGCCGCGTGCACACCCATCTGCCGGACCAGGCCCTCGACGCCCTTGGCGGTGTCGATGACCTTCTTCACGTCCGGCTCGTTCTCGTACATCGAGCGGATCTCGCCCGCCTCGCTGTAGCGGGGGTGCGAGGGGTCGGTGATGCCGTTGAGGTCGATGCCCTTGCCGAGGACGTCGGCGGGCATCGCCTTGGTGAGGCGGTCGCCCATCGCGTACGGGTAGCCCAGCACGCGCGCGGAGTCCTTGATGGCGTTCTTCGCCTTGATCTTGCCGTAGGTGCCGATCATGGCGACCTTGTCGGCGCCGTACTTCTCGGTCACGTACCGGATCACCTCGACGCGCCTGCGCTCGTCGAAGTCGATGTCGACATCGGGCATGGAGACGCGCTCGGGGTTGAGGAACCGCTCGAAGATCAGGCCGTGCGGGATCGGGTCGAGGTCGGTGATGCCCATGGCGTAGGCGACGATCGAGCCCGCCGCGGAACCACGGCCCGGGCCCACCGCGATGCCGTTGTTCTTGGCCCACATGATGAAGTCGGCGACCACGAGGAAGTAGCCCGGGAACCCCATCTGGATGATGACGTCCATCTCGTACTCGACCTGCTTCTGGCGGTCCTCGGGGATGCCGCCGGGGAAGCGCCGCTCCATGCCGCGGCGGACCTCCTCCTTGAACCAGGTGACCTCGGTGTAGCCCTCGGGGATGTCGAACTTGGGCATGAGGTTCTTGGCCTCGAACATGCCCGTGGTGTCGATCTGCTCGGCGACCAGGAGCGTGTTGCGGCAGCCCTCCTGCCAGGCGTCCGAGGAGTCGATGGCGTACATCTCGTCCGTGGACTTCAGGTAGTAGCCGGTGCCGTCGAACTTGAAGCGGTCGGGGTCGGAGAGGTTCTTGCCGGTCTGGATGCACAGCAGGGCGTCGTGCGCCGCCGCCTCGTGCGCGTACGTGTAGTGCGAGTCGTTGGTGACCAGAGGCGGGATGCCGAGCTTCTTGCCGATCTCCAGGAGCCCGTCGCGGACCCGGCGCTCGATCTCGATGCCGTGGTCCATCAGCTCCAGGAAGTAGCGGTCCTTGCCGAAGATGTCCTGGTACTCGGCGGCGGACTTCAGGGCCTCGTCGAACTGGCCGAGGCGCAGCCGGGTCTGGAGCTCGCCGGAGGGGCAGCCGGTGGAGGCGATGAGCCCCTCGGACCACTGGGAGATGGTCTCCTTGTCCATGCGGGGCCACTTCTGCAGCCAGCCCTCGGCGTACGCGTCCGAGGAGAGCCGGAAGAGGTTGTGCAGGCCGGTCGCGTTCGCCGCCCAGATCGTCTTGTGGGTGTAACCACCCGAACCGGAGACGTCGTCCCTCTTCTGGTGCGGCTGGCCCCACTGGATCTTGCGCTTGTTCCGCCGGGACTCGGGGGCGACATACGCCTCGATCCCGATGATCGGGGTGACTCCGGCCTTCTTCGCGGAGTGGAAGAAGTCGTACGCCCCGTGCAGGTTGCCGTGGTCGGACATGGCGATGTGCGTCATGCCCATCTCGTTGCAGGCGTTGAACATGTCCTTGAGCCGCGCGGCACCGTCCAGCAGCGAGTACTGGGTGTGAACGTGCAGGTGCGTGAAGGGCGGCTTTGACACGGTTTCGGCCTCCAAGGAGAACGGGCGTCGACGATCTTCCGACCGGCTGCGGACCGACCGCGGACGGTCTGGGGGACAGCGTCGAAGTCTATGCCCCGGCACTGACACTCGGCGGCGTTCGCCGCGTACCTTCGTGCGAGGAGACAGCGGGCACTCCCCCGCGCCGTCGGACGTTGGTGTGAGGGAAGATCCTCCCCTACATGTCACGTACCACCCGTACCAGGAGGCACCCAGCGATGTCGGTTCCCCAGCTCAACGACGAGCAGCGCGGCGAGGAGATCCTCGCCGTCTTCGACACCGCCTTCGGCGAGCTCCTGGCCGCCGACCCGGCCGCGTTCCGGGTGAAGTTCCGGAAGATGGCGGCCTCGGCCTTCGCGTTCTACCGGGGCACGGCGGCCCTCTTCTACCACGACCTCGACGCCGAGAAGCGGGGCGGCCCGTACCTCGACGAGCGGACGTCCCGGGTGTGGATCCACGGCGACCTGCACGCCGAGAACTTCGGCACGTACATGGACGCCACCGGCCGCCTGATCTTCAACGTCAACGACTTCGACGAGGCGTACGTCGGCCCGTTCACCTGGGACCTGAAGCGCTTCTCCGCCTCCATCGCCCTCATCGGGTACGCGAAGGCGCTCGGCGACGACCAGATCACCGAGCTGGTCCGGGTCTACGCGGCCGCCTACCGCGAGCGCGTGCACGCCCTGGCGACCGGCGCCAAGCGCGACGAGGTGCCGCCCTTCACCCTGGACACCGCCCAGGGCGCCCTCCTGGACGCGCTGCGTGACGCCCGCTCCCTGACCCGGTTCGGGCTGCTGGACTCGATGACCGAGATCCGCGACTTCGAGCGCCGCTTCGCCCCGGGCGGCGGCTCCATCGAGCTGGACGCGGCCTCCCGCTACAAGGTGCTGGCCGCCTTCGACGGCTATCTGGAGACGCTCCCGGAGACCTCGCTGGCCCGCCCGGACTCGTACCGGGTGAAGGACGTCGTCGGGCGGCGCGGCATCGGCATCGGGTCGGCCGGTCTGCCGTCGTACAACATCCTCCTGGAGGGCCACAGCGACGCCCTGGAGAACGATGTGGTGATCTACATCAAGCAGGCCCAGACCCCGGCCGTCTCCCGGCACATCACCGACCAGGCGATCCGTGACTACTTCCAGCACGAGGGCCACCGCACGGTGATCTCCCAGCGCGCCCTCCAGGCGCACGCCGACCCGTGGCTGGGCTGGACCGAGCTGGACGGCGCGGGCCAGTTGGTCGCCGAGGTGTCGCCGTACGCGGTCGACCTGGACTGGAGCGACATCGACGACCCGGAGGAGATCGCGGCGGTCGTCGCCGACCTCGGCCGGGCCACCGCCACGATGCACGCGGCGGCCGACGACACCTCCGGCGAGTCCCTGGTGCCGTTCTCCACCGAGCGGGCCATCGACGCGGCGATCGCGGCGGACGAGGAGGGCTTCGCCCAGCTGCTGACCGACTTCGCGCACGGGTACGGCGCACGCGCGCGTGCCGACCACCAGATCTTCGTCGACCTGTTCCGCAACGGCCGGATTCCAGGCCTGTAACCGACCGGCCGCTCACAGGCGCCCTTTAGGGGTCTCTTACAGCGGCGCGTGACACACTCTCCCCGACTATGGACATATCCCGGATCCAGCTCAGAGCCGTACGCGCGGCGCTGTTCACGGCACTGGTCGTGACCCTCAGCACCGCGTCGCACGTGCTGCTGTCCCGGGTCCCGCTGCCGGTGAACACGGTGGCCGCGGTCGCGGTCGCCGTGTTCGTCCTCGCCTACGCCCTGGCGGGCCGCGAGCGCGGCTTCGCCAGGATCGCCGCCCTGCTGATCCCGCTGGAGCTGGCCGCCGACACCGTCTTCACCACCGGCCAGCACGTCTGCTACGGCCGGGCGGGCGGCCCGGTCGCGGGCCCGCTGCGCTCGGTCGGCTGGGACGTGCTGTGCGGCAACGGCAGCGGTGTCGGTACCCCCCTCGCACGGGTGACCGGCACGGACACCGACCGGCTCGCCCTGCTGCTGGCCCACGCCGACCCGGCGACCGCCTGGCTGCTGCTCGCCGCGCACGTCGGCGTCGGGCTGCTCGCCGCCGCCTGGCTGCGCCGGGGCGAGCGGGCGCTGGGCCAGGTGGTGCGCGCGGTGGGCGCGACGACGTTCCGGCCGCTGCTGCTCGCGGTCGCCTCGGGGGCGGTACGACGGGTCCCGAAGGTGCGTCGCCCCTCCCGCCCGGTCCGCCGTACGGCCATCGCCCGCGACCTGCTGCTCACGCACTCCCTGGGACGGCGCGGACCGCCGCGCCGGGCCGCCCTCGTCTGAGCGGCACCACCCGAGCACGGCCCCCATGAACATCCCCGCGCACTTCATCTGTGCGCGCGTCCCTACGGAGAGCATCACATGAGCAAGCGGAACAGCGCGGCGGCGAAGACGGCGGCCCGCGAGCGGCTGCGCCAGGAGCGCGAGCGCCAGGCCAAGCGCGACAAGGCCAAGCGGCAGGCCATCGTCGCCGGTTCGGTCGTGGCCGTACTGGCGGCGGCCGGCGGCATAGGCTACGCCGTCGTCCAGGCCAACAAGCCCAGCTACTGGGCGGGTCTGAAGGACGCCAAGGTCGTCGCCCCGGCCAACACCACGGGCGCGAAGGGCACCACCCTCGTCATCGGCAAGAGCAGCGCCAAGAAGACCCTCAAGGTCTACGAGGACCCGCGCTGCCCCGTCTGCGCCCAGTTCGAGCAGGCCGTCGGCTCCACCGTGAAGAAGGACGTCGACGACGGCAAGTTCAAGATCCAGTACATCGGTGGCACGTTCATCGACGACAAGGACAACGGCCAGGGCTCCAAGAACGCGCTGAGCGCGATGGGCGCCGCGCTGAACGTCAGCCCGGAGGCGTTCATCGAGTACAAGGCCGCGCTGTACTCGGCGAAGTGGCACCCGGACGAGACGACCGACAAGTTCAAGGACGACGCCTACCTCATCAAGGTCGCCGACACCGTCTCCGCGCTGAAGGGCAACACCGCCTTCCAGAACGCGGTGAAGAAGGGCACGTACGACGCCTGGGCCGTGGCCATGTCGAACACCTTCAACACCAACAAGGACGGGGTGACGGGGACGCCGAGCTTCGTGATGAACGGCAAGAAGCTCACCACCAACGGCCGGCCCGACGGCAACCCGCCGATGACGGTGGCCGAGTTCAACTCGTTGGTCGGGGCGGCCCTCAAGGCCTAGCCACTGCGTAAAGGGCGGGCGAACTTTGTGAGTTCGCCTGCCCTTTTTGCGTACCGATCAGTAACCTGATCGGCCGTGACCAGTCGATACAGAGCCTCCACATCGTCCGAGGGCCTCAACTCCCTCTCCCCGCGCCGCCGTACGGTCGTCAAGGCCGCGGCGGCCACCGCTGTCCTGGCCGGCCCGCTCGCCGCCGCGCTCCCGGCCCGGGCCGCCACGGACACGCCCGCCTTCCTGCACGGCGTAGCCTCCGGCGACCCGCTGCCCGACGGCATCCTGCTGTGGACCCGGGTGACGCCCGCCGCCGAGGCGATACCCGGCTCCGGGCTCGGCGCGGACACCGAGGTGAGCTGGGTGGTCGCGAAGGACAAGGCGTTCACCACCGTCGTCGCCAAGGGCTCCACCACCGCCACGGCCGCCTCCGACCACACCGTCAAGGCCGACATCCGCGGCCTGGAACCGGCCACCGACTACTGGTTCCGCTTCTCGGCCGGCGGCACCGACTCCCCGGCGGCGCGCACCCGCACCGCGCCGGCGGCGGACGCCGCCGTCACGGGCCTGCGCTTCGGCGTCGTCTCCTGCGCCAACTGGGAGGCCGGCTACTTCTCCTCGTACCGTCACCTCGCGGCCCGCGGCGACCTCGACGCCTGGCTGCACCTCGGCGACTACATCTACGAGTACGGCACCGGCGAGTACGGCACGCGCGGGACCGTCGTACGGCAGCACGCGCCCACCCACGAGATCCTCACACTCGCCGACTACCGCACCCGGCACGGCAAGTACAAGACCGACCCCGACCTGCAGGCCCTGCACGCCAAGGCGCCCGTCATCGCGATCTGGGACGACCACGAGTTCGCCAACGACACCTGGTCGGGCGGCGCCGAGAACCACACCGAGGGCGCCGAGGGGACCTGGGCGGCCCGTCAGGCGGCGGCCAAGCAGGCCTACTTCGAGTGGATGCCGGTACGCCCGGCGATCGCCGGCACCACCTACCGCCGTCTGCGCTTCGGCAAGCTCGCCGACCTCTCCCTGCTGGACCTGCGCTCGTTCCGCTCGCAGCAGGTCAAGGTCGGCAACGGCTCGGTCGACGACCCGGACCGCACGCTCACCGGCCGCGCCCAGCTCGACTGGCTGAAGGCCGGGCTGAAGGCCTCCGACACCAAGTGGCGGCTGGTCGGCAACTCGGTGATGATCTCGCCGTTCGCCATCGGCTCCCTCTCCGCCGACCTGCTCAAGCCGCTGGCCAAGCTGCTCGGACTGCCCCAGGAGGGCCTCGCCCTCAACACCGACCAGTGGGACGGCTACACCGACGACCGGCGCGAACTGCTGGCCCACCTGCGCTCCAACGCCATCGGCAACACCGTCTTCCTGACCGGTGACATCCACATGGCGTGGGCCAACGACGTGCCGGTGGACGCCGGGACCTACCCGCTGTCCGCGTCGGCGGCCACCGAGTTCGTGGTCACCTCGGTCACCTCCGACAACCTCGACGACATCGTGAAGGTCCCCGAGGGCACCGTCTCCGCCGTCGCCGCCCCGATCATCAAGGCCGCCAACCGGCACGTCCACTGGGTCGACACCGACCGGCACGGCTACGGCGTCCTGGACATCACCGCCGACCGCGCGCAGATGGACTACTACGTGCTGTCCGACCGCGCGGACACGAACGCCACCTCCACCTGGGCGCGTTCCTACCGCACGCGCAGCGGCACCCAGAAGGTCGAGCGGACCTACGACCCGGTGTAGCCGCCGGCTAGAGCGATTCGAGGAAGCCGAGCGCCACCCGCCAGGTGGCCTCGGCGGCCTCCTCGTCGTAGTCCGGCAGGTCGGGGTCGGTGTAGAGGTGACCGGCCCCGGCGTATCTGTACACCTCCACGTCGGCGCCCGCCCGGCCCATCTGCAGGTACCAGGCGGACAGCCAGTCGTCCGTCTCGAACGGATCCGGCTCGGCGACGTGCAACTGCACCGGCAGGTCGTCCACGGAGGTGTTCGGCGCGAGGTCCGAGGTGCCGTGCAGGAGCAGCAGCCCGCGCGCCTTCTCGTCGCCGAGCGCGAGGGTCTGCGCGATGGAGGCGCCGAGCGAGAACCCCGCGTAGACGAGTCCTCGCTCGGAGTACGGCGCTGCGGCCAGTACGGCCCGCTTCAGCAGCTCGTCCTTGCCGACCTCGTCGTTGAAGGCCATGCCCTCCTCGACCGTGTCGAACGTACGCCCCTCGAAGAGGTCCGGCGTCCACACCTCGTGCCCCGCGGCACGCAACCGGTCCGCGGCCCGGCGCACCGCGGGCCTGAGGCCGTAGGTCGAGTGAAAGAGCATGATGTTCATGAGGCCATGGTGCCAGCCGGTGCGCCAGTGACGGACTGCGACCGTGTCCGGCGCTACCCAGATACGCGCCGAAGTCACATGTTCATGCCCCCGGAGCGCCGGTTAGGTTCGCAGGCATGGACGCTCTCCGCCCACTGATTGTCATCGGCAGCGCGGTTCTGGTGACCCTGGCCATCGGCTGGGCCACGGACCGGCTGCTGCGCAAGGCCGACGAACGAGACCATGAGACACCGCTGTGGGGACTGCTGCGCCGTGCGCGCGTTCCCTATCAGCTCGTGATCTGCTCCGCCATGCTCAGAGGGTCGTACGACCAGGCGAAGCTGCTGGAACAGCACCAGGCCGGCATCGGCCGGACACTGACCCTGGTGCTGATCGGGTCGGCGGCCTGGTTGGTGATCCGTATCGCGGGGGCGATAGTCGAGACGTCCTACAGCCGGTACGCCCGCGCCCATCGGGACGCGGCCAGGGTGCGCCGGGTGCGCACGCAGGTCGAGCTGATCATGCGGGTGGTCTCGGCGATCGTCATCGTCGTGGCCGCCGCCTCGATGCTGCTGACCTTCCCGGCGATGCGCGCCGCCGGCGCCTCACTGCTGGCCTCGGCCGGCATCCTCGGCATCGTCGCCGGTGTCGCCGCGCAGTCCACGCTGAGCAACATGTTCGCCGGGCTGCAGATCGCCTTCGGCGACATGGTGCGGATCGGGGACACCGTGGTGGTGGACGGCGAGTGGGGCACCGTCGAGGAGATCACACTGACCTTCCTGACGGTGCGGACCTGGGACGAGCGCCGGATCACCATGCCGGTGTCGTACTTCACGGCCAATCCCTTCGAGAACTGGTCGCGCGGCACCCCGCAGATGACCGGCATCGTCTACTGGCACCTGGACCACAGCGCGCCGATCGAGGCGATGCGCGAGAAGCTCCGCGACATCCTGCGCGAGTGCGCGGCCTGGGACGGCCGTGCCCACGGCCTCCAGGTCACCGACTCGACGCCCAACACCGTCCAGGTCCGCGCGCTGGTGACCGCGAAGGACGCCGACGACATCTGGACGGTACGGGTCACGGTCCGCGAGCAGATGATCACCTGGCTGTACGCGGAACACCCGTACGCCCTGCCCCGCGTCAACACGGCCGACGCGGTGCTGCCTCCGCACTGGGCCCATGTGCCCTCCCAGGACGGCGTCCACCGCCGCGCCTATGAGCAGCCGAGGACGGGGAGGGGCTGATACCTCGACGCAAGGGACGGCCAGGGACGGCCGCTGCGGGCGGCGCGAAGTGGGAGGTCATCTCAGACTGCGTACGTCGAGATGCCGCAGCACCCGGTCCACGATCTCCGGATCCGCCCCGGGCTCACTTCGCGCCGCCATCACCTCGTGTCGCGCGGCGCTGAGCATCTCCCCCTGGATCCGCCGGACCCGCTTCAGCCTGCGCACCCGCTGCTGATGCGCCTCCCGCCGCTCGTCCTCCCCCATGTCCGGACTGATCCGCAGCCCGATGTCGAACGCCCGCCGCCCCATCTGCTCGGCCAGCTCCTCCGGCAGCTCCTCGATCTCCTCGATCTCCTTCAGCCGCCGCTTCGCCGCCTTCGCCGCCCGCACGGCCAGCTGCTTCTCGAACTCCTTCTCGCGCTCCGTGTCCGAGCGCACCCCCAGCCGCTTCACCAGCCACGGCAGCGTCAACCCCTGCAGCACCAGCGTCCCCATGATCACCCCGAAGGCGATGAACACCATCTCGTCCCGGTCCGGAAACGCCGACCCGTCATCGGTTCGCAGCGGAACCGCCAGCGCCAACGCCACCGACGCCACGCCCCGCATCCCGGCCCACCACATCACGACGGTCTCCCGCCAGCTCATCGGGATGTCCTCGTCGTAGTCCCGCCTCGCGTGCAGTCGCTTTGTCAGCCAGGTCGCCGGCATCAGCCACAGCAGTCGTACGAAGACCACCACACCCAGGATCGCCGCCGCCCAGCCGAGCAGCTCGCCCCACCGCCCGGACGCCGTGCGGATCGCGTTGTGCAGCTCCAGGCCGATCAGCCCGAACGCCACCCCCGTGACGAGCGTGTCGATCACGTCCCAGACGGTGTGCCCGGCGAGCCGCGTCATCACGTCGTCCGGGTCGGAGGCGTACTCGGCGAGGAAGAGCGCGGTGGTGAGCACGGCGAGCACCCCGGAGCCGTGCAGCTCCTCCGCGAGCACGTACGAGGCGTACGGCACCAGCAGCGTCAGACCGATCTGCAGGGTCGCGTCCCCCAGCAGGTCCATCAGCCGGTTGGCGCCCCAGCCGAGCCCCAGCCCCACGGCGACGGCGACCACCGCGGACAGCACCAGGTCCAGTCCGGCCCCCCACGGCGAGAAGCTCCCGCCGACCACCGCGGCGATCGCCACGTGGTAGAGGACGATGGCCGTGACGTCGTTGAACAGCCCCTCGCCCTCCAGGATCGACACCAGCCGGCGCGGCAGTCCGAGCTGCCCGGCGACGGCGGTCGCGGCCACCGGGTCGGGCGGCGCGACCAGCGCGCCCAGCGCGACGGCGGCGGCCACCGGCAGTCCCGGCACGATCGCGGAGGCGACGGCCGCCACGCACACCGTGGTGACGAAGACCAGGGCGACGGCGAGCAGGAAGATCGGCCGTTTGTTGGCGGTGAACTGCCGCCAGGAGGTCCGCCGCACCGCCGCGTAGAGCAGCGGCGGCAGCAGCGCGGGCAGGATCAGGTCCGGCGGGATGTTCACGTTCGGCACGAAGTCGGCCACCGCGAGCACGATTCCGAGCAGCGTCATCAGCACCGGCGCCGGCAGCCCGAACCGGTCCCCCACCGGCACGCTCACCAAGGCCCCGAGCAACAGGATGAACAGCAGAGCCAACTGATCCACGGCCGGCGCTCCGGTGGTTCGACGTCACACGGCTGCCCCCAAGCCTGCCATGTACCCCTGCTCACCGGCCGTCCGGGACCGCCCCGGCGGCGGTCCGCGCTACAGTGCGCGCCGCATCGCCCGGTGCGGAATGCCCGCCTCCGGGTATTCCGGCCCGTACGCCTCGTATCCGAGCCGCTCGTAGAATCCCAGCGCGTGCGTCTGCGCGTGCAGGTCCACCGCCGCCAGTCCACGCGCGCGTGCCGCGTCCTCGACGGCCCGCACCAGGGCCACCCCGACGCCCAGCCCGCGAGCCTCCTTGGCCACGGCGAGCCGCCCCAGCGAGCCCACCGAGGCGTCACCGCCGGTCTTGGCCGCCGCCGCCTCGCCGTACAGCAGCCGGCCGGTACCGAGGGGCACGCCGTCCTCCCGGACCGCCAGCAGGTGCACGGCCACGGCGTCGTACGCGTCGTACTCGATGTCCTCGGGCACGCCCTGTTCGCCGACGAAGACCTCCTTGCGCACCGCGAAGCAGGCCTCCCGGTCGGCCGGGCTCTCGGCTACCCGCACCGCGTACGGCGTGCCGCTCACCCGTAGGTCTCCTCGCGGACCTGGTCGAGCGCCTGCTGGAGGTCCTCCGGGTAGTCGCAGGCGAACTCCACCCACTGCCCGTCCCCGGGGTGCTCGAAGCCGAGCCGTACGGCGTGCAGCCACTGGCGGGTCAGGCGGAGCCGCTTGGCGAGCGTGGGGTCGGCGCCGTAGGTCAGGTCGCCGACGCACGGGTGGCGGTGGGCGGCCATGTGGACGCGGATCTGGTGGGTGCGGCCGGTCTCCAGCTTCACGTCGAGCAGGGAGGCGGCGCGGAAGGCCTCGATGAGGTCGTAGTGGGTGACGGAGGCCTTGCCGTCCGCGGTGACGGCCCACTTGTAGTCGTGGTGGGGGTGGCGGCCGATGGGGGCGTCGATGGTGCCGCTGGTCGGGTCGGGGTGGCCCTGTACGAGGGTGTGGTACCGCTTGTCGACCGTGCGCTCCTTGAACTGGCGCTTGAGCGACGTGTACGCGTACTCGGACTTGGCGACCACCATCAGGCCGGAGGTGCCGACGTCGAGCCGGTGCACGATGCCCTGGCGCTCGGCGGCGCCGGAGGTGGAGATCCGGTACCCGGCGGCGGCGAGCCCGCCGATGACGGTCGGCCCGGTCCAGCCGGGGCTGGGGTGCGCGGCGACGCCGACCGGCTTGACGATCACGACCACGTCGTCGTCGTCGTGCACGATCTCCATGCCCTCGACCGGCTCGGCGACCACCTGCACCGGCGCGGGTGCCTGCGGCATCTCGACCTCCAGCCAGGCACCCCCGCTCACCCGCTCGGACTTGCCGACCACCGCGCCGTCGACCTGGACCTTGCCCGCGGCGGCCAGCTCCGCCGCCTTGGTACGGGAGAAGCCGAACATGCGGGAGATGGCGGCGTCGACGCGCTCGCCCTCCAGGCCGTCGGGCACGGGCAGGGTTCGGATCTCGGGAAGCGTACTCACCCGACGAGTATGCCGGACGGGTCGGACTACGCCGTACGAGCCTCCCGCGGCCTCAGTCCTTGTGGACCGTGCCGTCCGGGTCCAGGCCACGGAAGGACAGCAGCACGATCAGGATGCCGCCGCAGACGATCGCGGAGTCGGCCAGGTTGAACACCGCGAAGCCCTTGGGCGCGATGAAGTCGACGACCTCGCCCTCGAAGATCCCCGGCGAGCGGAAGATCCGGTCGGTGAGGTTGCCCAGCGCGCCGCCGAGCAGCATGCCGAGCGCGATCGCCCAGGGCAGGCTGTAGAGCTTGCGGGCCAGGCGGATGATCACCACGATCACGGCCGCCGCGATGGCCGTGAAGATGACCGTGAAGGCCTGGCCGAAGCTGAAGGCGGCGCCGGGGTTGCGGATGGCGGTGAACTCCAGCCAGTCCCCGAGGACCTTGACCGGCGCGTGGTGCTCCAGCCTGGCGACCACGATCAGCTTGCTGACCAGGTCGAGGGCGTACGCGAAGGCGGCCACCGAGAACAGCACGGCGATCCGGCGCCGGCCCCGGGGCCGCTCGGCCGGCGTCTCCGCGATCGCCGCGGTCGCCGCGGTCTCATCGTCTCCCGCTCCGGCCGCGCCCGGGGTGTCCGGCGTACCGATGATGCGCTCCGCCTCTGCCACGTGAGTCCCTCAACCTAGGTGCCTGACTGCAGACGAGACTACGGCACGCCACGGCAGGCCCCGGTAGCGGTCAGTACCGGCGTTCCTGCTTCTGCTTGCACTCCACGCACAGGGTGGCTCTGGGGAAGGCCTGCATCCTGGCCTTGCCGATGGGGTTGCCGCAGTTCTCGCACAGACCGTACGTGCCGGAGTCGAGCCGTTCCAGGGCCCGCTCGGTCTGGATGAGCATCTCGCGCGCGTTGGCGGCCAGCGCCATCTCGTGCTCACGCGTGATGTTCTTGGTACCGGTGTCGGCCTGGTCGTCGCCGGCACCGTCCCCGGAGTCCCGCATGAGCCCCACGAGCGACTGCTCGGACGCGGTGATCTCGGCGCTGAGCCGTGCCTCCTCGGACTGCAGCTCGGCGCGGGCCTCCTCGACCTCCTCCAGGGTCCATGGGTCCTCGCCGGGGCGCACCGCGAGCTCGCCGGGCTCCACCGCGGCGAGGCGTGCCTTGGGAACGGCGGTACTCCCCGCCGTGGCCGTGCCAGGAGTCTTCTTCGCAACCACCGTTGTGGCTCCCGTCTGCTTCGCGGCCTGCGCCGCGCCCGCCTTCTTGGCCGAACTCTTCCCGGCCACCGCCTCCGCGGTGCCCGCCTTCTTACCCACCGCTTCCCCGACGCCCACTTCCGCGACCCCGTTTTCCGCCACACCGCTCTCCTCGGCGCGTGCTGTCTCGGCGCCGGGTTCCTCCACCGCTTTCTCGACCGCCGTCTTCGTTGAACGGGGCCGCTTGGCGCCGGGTTCCTTCACCGCCGCCTTCTTGGCCACCGCCCCGGATTCCCCAGCCCCCGCCTTGCCGACCCCCGCTTTCCCGTGCTCCGCCCCCTCGGCCACGACCTTCTCGCCGCCGGTTTCCTCGGCGGAAGCTTTCCCGGGGCTGGCCTCTTTAGCCCCGGCCTTCTTGGGGATGACCTCTTTGGCCGCCGCCTTCCCGCCCCCCGTCCCCTTGGCCACCACCTTCGCGCCACCGGATTCCCCGGCCGGGACCTTTCCGGGGCCGGTCTCCTTCCCCGCGGCCTTCCTGGGGATGACCTCCCTGGCCACCACCTTTGTGCCACCGGATTGCCCTGCCGAAGCCTTCCCCCGGCCGGTCTCTTCGGCCGCGGTCTTCTTCGGAGTGGCCTCCTCGGCCGCCGCCTTCCCGCCCCCCGCGCCCTTGGGCGCCTTCGCCGCGGCCTTCTTGGGGATGACCCCTCTCGCCACGACCTTCTTGCCCCCGGATTCCTTGGCCGAGGATTCCTTGGCCGAAGCTTTCCCCGAGGCAGTGGCCCGCGCCTTCCCGGCCCCCGCCTCCTTGGCCACCGTTTTCTTCGCGGCGCCCTTCTTCGCGGTGCTCTTCGTGGCCGCCACGGTCTTCGTGGCCGCGGCCTTCTCGGCCGCCTTCGTGACCGCCGTCTTCCGGACCGTGCTCGTTTGGGCCACGCTCTTCCGGGCCGCGTCCTCTTCGGCAGTCCCCTTCGCGGGCGCCTTCGCCGACGTCTTGCCGGCCGTCCGTTTCCCGACCGCCTTCTCCTGGGCCGCCCGCGCCGGCCTCACCGGGTTGCCCACACCGCCGGAGGCACCCGCGCCCCTGGCCCTGCCGGACGCCGCCGACTGCTGTACGGCGGTCTTCTTCACCACCATGGCCGCGGCCCCTTCACATATTGTGATCTTGCACGCGAATCGTGCTGGGACGATAAATCGACTTGAGTCCCGCGGCAACGGGGCACGCCGCCCGATCCGCCCGCCCCGCGACCCCCGCGCGACAAGCCTGCATGCGTTGTGCCCAGCTCCCCGCCGGGTAATCCGCCGAGCCGGGCATCCCGGGATCCGAACACGCGTACCTCGCCATTCGGGGCATCTCACCCCTCCGGAAATCCGTCTGCCACTGTCCCCGGGGCGCCGTACACTGGGCGGAGCGAAAAGCGTGGATGGGGACGAGTAGCGGCGTACGCAGCCCAGAGCGACCCGGGGACGGTGGAAGCCCGGGGGCGAGCGCGACGTGAAGATCACCCCGGAGCCGCCGGAAGAAAGCCGCAGCAGGACCGCCGCGGTCGGTAGAACCGGCATCGCGACCCCAATGAGGGGGCTCATCGGTGCGCACGAAGCACCGGGGGCCAAGGAGGGTGGTACCGCGGGAGCGCGCCGCACACGGCGTACGTAGCACATACGGCTCTCGTCCCTCCGACGGAAGGCAGCAAGTCCGTTGGAGGAAGCTCGCTGATGACAGCGCCGACGTACCGCCCGGTACCCGCCCAGGTCGACCTGCCCGCGCTCGAGCACGCGGTGCTCGACTTCTGGCGCGAGCAGAAGATCTTCGCCAAGAGTCTGGAGCAGTCCGAGGGCCGCCCCGAATGGGTGTTCTACGAGGGCCCGCCCACCGCCAACGGCATGCCCGGCGCCCACCACATCGAGGCCCGCGTCTTCAAGGACGTCTTCCCCCGCTTCCGCACCATGCGCGGCTACCACGTGGCCCGCAAGGCCGGCTGGGACTGCCACGGCCTCCCGGTGGAGCTGGCGGTCGAGAAGGAGCTGGGCTTCTCCGGCAAGCAGGACATCGAGGCGTACGGCATCGCCGAGTTCAACGCCAAGTGCCGCGAGTCCGTGACCCGCCACACCGACGCCTTCGCCGAGCTGACGACCCGCATGGGGTACTGGACGGACCTCGACGGCGCCTACCGCACCATGGACCCGGCCTACATCGAGTCGGTCTGGTGGTCGCTGAAGGAGATCTTCGGCAAGGGTCTGCTGGTCCAGGACCACCGCGTCGCCCCCTGGTGCCCCCGCTGCGGCACCGGTCTGTCGGACCACGAGCTGGCGCAGGGCTACGAGACGGTCGTCGACCCGTCCGTGTACGTCCGTTTCCCGCTCACCTCCGGTCCGCTCGCCGGGGAGGCCGCACTCCTGGTGTGGACGACGACCCCGTGGACCCTGGTCTCCAACACCGCCGTCGCCGCCCACCCCGAGGTCACCTACGTCGTCGCGACGAAGGGCACGGACGGCGCGGAGAAGCTCGTCGTCGCCGAGCCGCTCGTGGGCAAGGCACTCGGCGAGGGCTTCGAGCTCACGGGCGAGACCTTCACCGGCGCCGAGATGGAGCGCTGGACGTATCAACGTCCGTTCGAGCTCGTGGAGTTCCCGGCCGAGGCGCACTTCGTCGTCAACGCCGACTACGTCACCACCGAGGACGGTACGGGCCTGGTCCACCAGTCCCCCGCCTTCGGTGAGGACGACCTCAGGGTCTGCCGCGCCTACGGCCTGCCGGTCGTGAACCCCGTCCGCCCGGACGGCACCTTCGAGGAGACCGTCCCGCTGGTCGGCGGTGTCTTCTTCAAGAAGGCGGACGAACAGCTCACCGAGGACCTCCAGCGGCGCGGCCTGCTCTTCAAGCACCTGCCGTACGAGCACAGCTACCCGCACTGCTGGCGCTGCCACACCGCGCTGCTCTACTACGCGCAGCCGTCCTGGTACATCCGCACGACGGCCGTCAAGGACCGGCTGCTGGCGGAGAACGAGAAGACCAACTGGTTCCCGGAGACCGTCAAGCACGGCCGGTACGGCGACTGGCTCAACAACAACATCGACTGGGCGCTGTCCCGCAACCGGTACTGGGGCACCCCGCTGCCGATCTGGCGCTGCGAGGACGACCACCTCACCTGCGTCGGCTCCCGCGCCGAGCTGACCGAGCTGACCGGCACCGACCAGTCCGGACTGGACCCGCACCGCCCCTTCATCGACGAGGTCACCTTCGCCTGCCCGCAGTGCGAGAAGACGGCCACGCGCGTGCCGGAGGTCATCGACGCCTGGTACGACTCGGGCTCGATGCCGTTCGCGCAGTGGGGCTACCCGTACAAGAACAAGGAGCTGTTCGAGAGCCGGTACCCGGCGCAGTTCATCTCCGAGGCCATCGACCAGACCCGCGGCTGGTTCTACACGCTGATGGCGGTCGGCACCCTGGTGTTCGACAAGTCGTCGTACGAGAACGTGGTCTGCCTCGGTCACATCCTCGCCGAGGACGGCCGCAAGATGTCCAAGCACCTGGGCAACATCCTGCAGCCGATCCCGCTCATGGACCAGCACGGCGCGGACGCGGTGCGCTGGTTCATGGCGGCCGGCGGCTCCCCCTGGGCGGCACGGCGCGTGGGCCACGGCACCATCCAGGAGGTCGTCCGCAAGACGCTGCTGACCTACTGGAACACGGTCGCCTTCCAGGCCCTGTACGCCCGCACCTCCAACTGGGCGCCCAGCGAGGCCGACCCGGCCCCCGCCGAGCGCCCGCTGCTGGACCGCTGGCTGCTGTCCGAGCTGCACGCGCTGACCGACCAGGTCACCCAGTCCCTGGAGGCGTACGACACCCAGCGCGCCGGCAAGCTGCTCTCGGCGTTCGTCGACGACCTGTCCAACTGGTACGTCCGCCGCTCCCGCCGCCGCTTCTGGCAGGGCGACAAGGCGGCGCTGCGCACCCTGCACGAGGTCGTCGAGACGGTCACCAGGCTGATGGCCCCGCTGACCCCGTTCATCACCGAGCGGGTCTGGCAGGACCTGGTCGTACCGGTCGCCCCCGGCGCCCCGGAATCCGTCCACCTGGCCTCCTGGCCCGAGGCGGATCTGTCGGCGATCGACCCGGAGCTGTCGAAGCAGATGGTCCTGGTCCGCCGCCTGGTGGAGCTGGGCCGCGCCACCCGCGCGGAGTCGGGCGTCAAGACGCGCCAGCCGCTGAGGCGCGCGCTGGTGGCGGTGGCGGGCTTCGAGACGCTGGACACGGAGCTGCACGCGCAGATCACCGAGGAGCTCAACGTCGAGGCGCTCGCGTCCCTCTCCGAGGTCGGCGGTTCGCTGGTCGACACCACGGCGAAGGCCAACTTCCGTGCGCTGGGCAAGCGGTTCGGCAAGCGCGTCCAGGACGTGGCGAAGGCCGTCGCCGCGGCCGACGCCGCCGCGCTGTCCCTGGCCCTGCGCGAGGGCACGGCGTCGGTGGAGGTCGACGGTGAGACGATCACCCTCGCCCCCGACGAGGTGATCATCACCGAAACCCCGCGCGAGGGCTGGTCGGTGGCGTCCGACTCCGGCGCCACGGTCGCCCTGGACCTGGAGATCACGGAGGAGCTGCGCCAGGCCGGCCTGGCCCGTGACGCGATCCGTCTGATCCAGGAGGCCCGCAAGAACAGCGGCCTCGATGTGGCCGACCGCATCGCGCTGCGCTGGACGTCCACGGACCCGGCGGTCGTCGCGGCGCTCACCGAGCACGCGGAGCTGATCGCCGACGAGGTCCTGGGCACCGACTTCGCCCAGGGCGAGGCGGACGACTCCTACGGCGAGCCGTTCACCGACGAGGGCCTGTCCCTCACCTTCCGCCTGCGCAAGGCGTAAGGCGCACGGCGCGCGCAGAAGACACGAGGGCCCGGTCTCCCCCGCGGAGACCGGGCCCTCGGTGTGTGGCCGCCCAACGCCCGTGCCAACGCGCGTAAAAAGGGCGGAGCCCCGGATATCGCATCCGGGGCTCCGCCCTGTGAACGCTGCCGACGCCTAGGGCGTACTACTGACCGTGCCGGCCGTCAGTTGTCGTCCTCGTCGATCAGGAACCCGCGCATCGGCGAGGGAGCCTGGCCCATCGGCGACGGGCCCTGCGGGCGGACCGGAGCCATCGGCTGGGTCATCGCAGGGGTCATCTGCTGCTGGCCGCCGTAGGACGGACCGGCGGGGTTCGGCCCACCGCCCATGCCCTGGTTGCCGCCGTAGGACGGGGCGCTCGCGCCGGCCGGGGCCATGGAGGGCGCCGGGGACGGCGGCAGGGAGGCCGTGGCCGGAGTCCGCGGCGGGGCCAGGGAGTCGTCCGCCTGGGTCTCCAGCTGACGGAGCTGGGACTCGAGGTACGACTTCAGGCGCGTACGGTACTCGCGTTCGAAGCCACGCAGGTCCTCGACCTTGCGCTCCAGCGTGGCGCGCGCGGACTCCAGGGAGCCCATGGCCACGCGGTGCTTCTCCTGCGCGTCCCGCTCGAGCGCGTCGGCCTTGGCGCGGGCGTCACGCTCCAGACCCTCGGCGCGGCTGCGGGCCTCGCCGACGATCTTGTTGGCTTCGGAGCGGGCCTCGGCGATCGCCTGGTCGGCGGTCTGCTGGGCCAGCGAGAGGACACGGGCGGCGCTGTCGCCGCCGGGGCCCTGACCGGGGCCGCCCATCGGACCGCCCATGGGGCCGCCCATCGGACCGCCCATCTGCTGCTGCATGGGGGGCTGACCACCCATCGGGCCCTGGCCCATCGGACCCTGACCCATCGGGCCGGGACCCTGCGGACCGCCCTGACCGCCGGGGCCGGCGGGCAGCTGCGGGGCACCGCTCGGCAGCTGGGGCGGACCACCCATGGGGCCACCCATCTGCTGCTGCGGCGGGCCCGATATCCCGGCGGGTACCGGAGCGCCGGGTCCGCGCATGCCCTGCTGCGGCATGCCGCCCTGCTGCATACCGCCCTGCGGCATACCGCCTTGCTGCATTCCGCCCTGCTGCATTCCGCCCTGCTGCTGGTCCTGCTCCGGCGGCTTGCGCATGTTCTGCTGGTTCTGCGCGGCCGCGCGCGTGGCCGCGGCCAGTTTGGCGCGCAGGTCCTCGTTCTCGCGGAGCAGACGGGTCAGTTCGGCTTCGACCTCGTCGAGGAAGGCATCGACCTCGTCCTCGTCATAGCCTTCTCGGAGGCGGACGGTCGTGAACTGCTTGTTCCGCACGTCCTCGGGGGTCAACGGCATCTCTTCACCTCAACGTAGTCATCGGCAGTCGGCAAGACCTTTCGTCCACAGTCACCCCATCAGGTTTCCCACGATGGAGATGAGAATGTAAACGATGATCATCAGTACGAAGAAGGACAGGTCGAGCGCCACGCCCCCGAGACGCAGCGGCGGGATGAAGCGCCGCAGAAGCTTCAACGGTGGATCGGTGACAGTGTAGGTGGCCTCCAGTACGACCACCATGGCCTTGCCGGGTTGCCACGAGCGGGCGAACTGGAAGACGTAGTCCATGACCAGCCGGAAGATGAGCACGATGAGGAACACCATCAGCGCGATGTAGATCACCTCGGCGAACACGCTCATGGCCTGTGCTTCACTCTCCCCTGTTTCGTGCTTCGTTCCGGTTGTGTGTCTCAGCTCTGGTTGAAGAACCCGCCCTCTGCGATGCGGGCCTTGTCCTCCGCCGTGACATCGACGTTAGCAGGAGACAACAGGAACACCTTCTGCGTCACCCGCTCGATGCTGCCGTGAAGACCAAACACCAAACCGGCCGCAAAGTCGACAAGTCGCTTCGCGTCTGTGTCATCCATCTCAGTCAGATTCATGATCACCGGCGTGCCTTCACGGAAGTGTTCCCCGATGGTACGGGCCTCGTTGTAGGTCCGGGGGTGAAGGGTGGTGATCCGGTAAGGCTCTCGTTCCGACACGACCTTGGGCATGATCACCGGTGCGTTCTTCTCCAGGGACTGACGTTCTTGTGTGATGGATGCCACGGGCGCGATCCGCGCCGGGCGTCCCGATTCCGCGGGGAGCGAAGCGGCGTGGGCAATCGGGTCGCGCGGTGCCGGAGGCTGCACGACTCGTACCGATTCGTCCCTTTGGGACTGATGCGACTGGTGTGACGGCTCGTGCCGTCGGTGGTCCCGCTCGGGCTCCGGGTCCAGTTCGGGCTCGAAGTCGTCGTCGGGGTCGAAACCGCGGCCGTCGTACCCATCGTCCTCCACGAGGCCGAGGTAGACCGCCATCTTGCGCATCGCGCCGGCCATGCTCTGAGTCCTCCGCTCTGTGGTGGATCGGCTGACGACTGCCAAGTGCCCGCGATCCACGAGGTCGTTCTGTCCGCCTTTCGGCGACATTGACCATATTTTCTGCTGTGGTCCGACTTCTTGGCGACGTTACCCGAGCTTGGGGCGGACTCCGAGTACCGCAGTGCCGATGCGTACATGTGTCGCTCCGGCGGCCACGGCGGCCTCGAGATCCGCACTCATCCCTGCGGACACCATGTTCGCAGCAGGATGGGCTCGGCGCAGGTCGGTCGACAAATCCATCAACCGCTCGAAGGCCGCCCGTTGGCGCCCGGCGTACTCACCGGTCAGCGGTGCCACGGTCATCAGCCCGTCGAGCCGCAGTCCCGGAGCGCCGGCGACGAGGTCGGCCAACTCCTCGATTCCGCCCGGCGCCACACCACCGCGCTCCCCCCGTTCGCTCGCCCCGGCGTCGAGCGCGACCTGGATCAGGCATCCCACCTCGCGCCCGACCCGCACGGCCTCCTTCGACAGCGCCGTGACGAGCTTGGAACGATCGACGGACTGCACGACATCGGCGTAACCGACCACGGATCGCACCTTGTTGGTCTGCAACTGGCCCACGAAATGCCAGGAAAGGGGCAGGTCCGAGCATTCGGCCGCCTTGGGGGCGGCATCCTGGTCGCGGTTCTCGGCGACATGGCGCACACCGAGTTCCGACAGGATCCGCACATCGCCCGCCGGGTAGGTCTTGGTGACCACGATCAGGGTCACCTCCTCCCGCTCGCGCCCGGCGGCCACGCAGGCCGCGGCGATGCGCTCCTCCACTTTCGCCAGATTTGCGGCGAGTTCGCCCTTACGGTCCGTCATGCCCCATCAGTCCAACCACACATAGCCCGCGAGCCGCCCGGTGGTGCGGTCGCGTCGGTACGAGAAGTGATCGCCCGATTCCAGCGTGCACACCGGCGAGTGCTGCCGGTCGCGCACCCCGAGGCGTTCGAGCTGCGCGTGCACTCCGGCGCTCACGTCGACCGCCGGGGTGCCCCAACTCGTCTCGGAGTGCGCCGCCGGCTCGACGGCGGCCACCTCGGCGCGCATCGCCTCCGGCACCTCGTAGCAACGTCCGCAGACGGCCGGTCCGGTGCGGGCGACGATCCGGTCCGGCTCGGCGCCCAGTTCCACCATGGCCCGCACCGCGGCCGGGACGACCCCGGCGGCCATGCCCGGCCGCCCCGCGTGGGCCGCGGCGGCGATCCCGGCCACCGGGTCGGCCAGCAGCACCGGCGTGCAGTCGGCGGTGAGGACGGCGAGGGCGAGTCCGCGCCGCGCCGTGACGATCGCGTCGACCTCGGGCACCGGGTTCTCGCCCCAGGGTCCGTCGACCACGGCCACGCCGGCCCCGTGCACCTGGTTCATCCACACCACGTTCGCCGGGTCCAGGCCCAGTGACTTGGCGGCCAGTTCGCGGTTGGTCCGAACGGCGTCGGGGTCGTCGCCGACCGCGCCGCCGAGGTTGAGCTCCTCGTACGGAACGGCGCTCACCCCGCCCCACCGGTCGGTGAAGGCGAAGTGCGCGCCGTTCACGATGTCGTGCTGTCCTATCACGTCAGGAGGATCACTTGAGGAAGTCCGGTACGTCCAGCTCCTCGGCCGCGCTGTCCGAGTAGGTCCGCGACGGCGGCACCGGCGGAGCGACCGGGATCTCGGCCACCGGCTCCGGAGCGGCGGGCTCCGGCTCCTCCTTGGGCGTGACGCTGCCGAGCGACCCGAAGGAGGGACGGCTCTCGGGCTGCCGGGCCGGCGCCGGCTCCTCGCGCCGGGCCGAGGACGAGGACGAGCCGAGGACGGTGTCCCGGCGGGCCGGCGGCTGGCCCCCGTCGAAGCCGGCCGCGATCACGGTGACCCGGACCTCGTCGCCGAGGGCGTCGTCGATCACCGCGCCGAAGATGATGTTGGCCTCGGGGTGGGCGGCCTCGCTGACCAGCTGGGCGGCCTCGTTGATCTCGAACAGGCCGAGGTCGGAGCCGCCGGAGATGGACAGCAGCACGCCCCGGGCGCCGTCGATGGAGGCCTCGAGGAGCGGTGAGGAGATCGCCATCTCGGCCGCGGCCACCGCGCGGTCGTCGCCGCGGGCCGAGCCGATGCCCATGAGGGCGGAACCGGCCTCGGACATGACCGACTTGACGTCGGCGAAGTCGAGGTTGATCAGGCCGGGGGTGGTGATGAGGTCGGTGATGCCCTGCACACCGGAGAGCAGGACCTGGTCGGCCGACTTGAAGGCGTCGAGCACCGAGACCTGGCGGTCCGAGATGGACAGCAGCCGGTCGTTCGGGATGACGATGAGGGTGTCGACCTCTTCGCGGAGTTCCGCGATGCCGTCCTCGGCCTGGTTGGCGCGGCGCCGTCCCTCGAAGGTGAACGGGCGCGTGACCACGCCGATGGTGAGGGCGCCGAGCGAGCGTGCGATGTTGGCCACGACGGGCGCGCCGCCGGTGCCGGTGCCGCCGCCTTCACCGGCCGTCACGAAGACCATGTCGGCCCCCTTGAGGACCTCCTCGATCTCCTCACGGTGATCCTCGGCGGCCTTGCGGCCGACGGCCGGGTTGGCTCCGGCGCCGAGTCCGCGGGTGAGTTCGCGGCCGACGTCGAGCTTGACGTCGGCGTCGCTCATCAACAGCGCCTGTGCGTCGGTGTTGATGGCGATGAACTCGACGCCCTTGAGACCGACCTCGATCATCCGGTTGATGGCATTGACACCACCGCCGCCGACACCGATGACTTTGATGACTGCGAGGTAGTTCTGCGGTGCTGCCACGTCGAAGGCCTCTCGCCTCGAGTTACGTGTCGCCGCATCGCGACCTTGCCGCGATCCGACGACTGATGCCGAATGGGACGGTCCGTAGCGCCGACCCGAACCCTAACCCTGAAGTTTAGGGTTACCAGTGTGTCTGTTCCTTGAAGTCTTCTGAACAGGACACTAAGTCGACAAGTGGCGCCCGTTCAACGAACACGCCGAACCTCCCGTTTTTCTTTTCACCCTATGTGATCAGCCATAGCGGTGCCCAACCAGGGTGCTGGCCTGCGCTGATGTGCGTCAACTCCCTGATGACGCAGGGGCCGTGGGCACGCTGACGTCGAAGTACCGTGCGCCGGACGCGGCTTTCATGAGAGCGTTGAGGGTACGGGCCTTTGCGCGGCCGTTCTCGTCGCTGCCCCACTCCACCGTCCGCCCGCCGGTCAACTCCAGCGAGATGTCGTCGTACGAGCGGACCTTGACGACCTGTGTGTCGCGCGCGACGGTGGCCGGAATGTCCCCCGCGACATGCACCGCCGCCCGCACCAGGCCGTCCTCGCCGAAACGGCGCAGGCTCGCGGCGGCCGAACCGGACCGGGACGGGGCCAGTTCCAGAGTCGGAACACGTCTCGGCGGCTGCGCAACCGTGGCGAAACGGACACCTTCATCGTCCACTTCGACGAAGTTTCGGCCCTTTTCGATGAGAAGAACCGGAACACGCTCGGTCACTTTCAGCCCAATTCCGTGCGGCCAGGAACGGACGACGTCCACCACGTCAATTCGGGGCAGTTTCCGGCGCAGTCGCGCCTCGATGGCATCGGTGTCCACGGAGACCATCGGCTTCCCGACCGGCACGCGGGCGGCCTCCCGCACCTCGGCGGGCGTCAGGACGACGGTCCCCGAGACCGAGACGTGGTCGACCCTGAGCCACTTGGAGCCGTAGAGCACCCAGACGGAACCGGCGCCGAGGAGCACCAGGACGGCAGCCAGAATGACGATCACACGAACCCGGGGCAGACGGGGTTTCCGCAACCGCCGCACGAGCGGCGGGCCGGACGACTCCTGCTGGCGGTCACCGCGCTCGGCGGTCGTCGGTCCGGCCACGCTCACTGCCCTCCGTGCATATCGTCCTAACGGCGCGAGGCGATCGCCTCGTACACCATGCCGACGAGCAGGTCGTCGGCGTCCCGGCGGCCGAACTCGCCGGCGGCACGGGACATCTCGTACAGCCGGTGCGGGTCGGCGAGCACGGGCAGGACGTTCTGCTGCACCCACTCGGGCGTGAGCTCCGCGTCGTCGACCAGGAGCCCGCCGCCGGCCTTGACCACCGGCTGGGCGTTCAGCCGCTGTTCGCCGTTGCCGATGGGCAGCGGGACATAGGCGGCCGGCAGCCCGACGGCGGAGAGTTCGGCGACGGTCATCGCGCCCGCGCGGCAGAGCATCATGTCGGCAGCGGCGTACGCGAGGTCCATCCGGTCCAGGTAACTTACCGGGATGTAGGGGGGCATTCCCGGCATCTGGTGCACCTGCGGCAGTTCGTTCTTCGGGCCGACCGCGTGCAGGATCTGGATCCCGGCCTGCTGGAGCCAGGGAGCGACCTGCTGCACCACCTCGTTGAGGCGGCGGGCGCCCTGCGAGCCGCCGGTGACGAGCAGCGTGGGCAGGTTCGGGTCGAGGCCGAAGCGCGCGCGGGCCTCGGGGCGGACGGCGGCGCGGTCCAGGGTGGCGATGGAGCGGCGCAGCGGGATGCCGATGTAGCGGGCGTTCCTGAGCTTGCTGTCCGGCGTGGAGACGGCGACCTGGGCGGCGTAGCGCGAGCCGATCTTGTTGGCCAGGCCGGGGCGGGCGTTCGCCTCGTGGATCACGATGGGCACGCCGAGGCGCTTGGCGGCCAGGTAGCCGGGCAGGGCGACGTAGCCGCCGAAGCCGACCACCGCGTCCGCCTTGGTGCGCTCCAGGATCTGCTCGGCGGCCTTGATCGTGCCGCGCAGCCGGCCCGGGACGGTGATCAGCTCGGGGGTGGGCTTGCGGGGCAGCGGCACCGCCGGGATCAGCGCGAGATCGTAGCCGCGCTCCGGGACGAGCCGGGTCTCCAGGCCGCGCTCCGTGCCCAGGGCCGTGATCCCCACGGTCGGGTCCTGCCTGCGCAGGGCGTCCGCGAGGGCGAGCGCTGGCTCGATGTGGCCGGCGGTCCCCCCACCGGCGAGTACGACATGCACCGAAATTCACCGCTCTCCGGACGAGCGCGCCGCCGAGGCGCGCCGTCTCATCGTGTTCCATCTCCGGGGGCCCCGATCAAGCACGGAACCCCCCGCCCCCCGTTTTCTACCAAAGCGGGGTTGCCGCATCGCAAGCGCTGCCCGCGCAGCGGGCTCGTCGCGCGCGAAGGCGATCAGCAGCCCGATGGCGAACATGGTCGGCAGCAGTGCGGATCCCCCGTAGGAGAACAGCGGGAGGGGCACGCCGGCGATCGGCAGCAGGCCGAGCACCGCACCGATGTTGATCACCGCCTGGGCGGTGATCCAGGTGGTCACGCCTCCCGCGGCATACCTGACGAAGGGGTCCTCCGTGCGTCCGGCCACGCGGATACCCGCATAGCCTAGAGCCGCGAAGAGGGCGAGTACCGACAGCGTCCCCGCCAGGCCCAGTTCCTCACCGGTGACGGCGAAGATGAAGTCGGTGTGGGCTTCGGGGAGTTGGCCCCATTTCTCCACACTCGCGCCGAGCCCGGAGCCGAAGATCCCGCCGGAGGCCAGGGCGTAGATCCCGTGCACGGCCTGCCAGCAGTCGGCGACCCCGGAGCGGGGCTCGGTGGCGCCGATGCAGGCGAGGCGGGCCATGCGGTTGGGGCTGGTCTTGATCAGGAGCACCCCGATCGCCCCGGCGACCGACAGCACCCCGACGAACAGCCGGGTCGGCGCGCCCGCCAGCCACAACAGCCCGAACAGGATCGCGGTGAGGATGATCGCGGTGCCCATGTCGCCGCCGAGCATGATCAGCCCGAGCAGCAGGAAGGTGACCGGCACCAGCGGTACCAGCATGTGCTTCCACTGGGTCAGCAGTTTCCGGTCGTGCTTGCGGGCGAGCAGGTCGGCGCCCCACAGCACCAGGGCGAGCTTGCCGAACTCGCTGGGCTGGATCTGGAAGGAGCCGCCGAGCGAGATCCAGTTCTGGTTGCCGTTGACCGCCATCCCTATCCCCGGCACCTGCACCAGGACCATCAGGAAGACGGCACCGGCGAGGATCGGGTAGGCCAGCGCGCGGTGCAGCTTCACCGGCATCCGGGAGGCGGCGAACAGCAGCCCGCCGCCGAGGGCCGCGGCCAGGAACTGCTTGCGGAAGAAGTACGACCCCGGCAGCGAGAGCTGGAGCGCGGTGATCTGGGAGGCCGAGTAGACCATCACCAGACCCAGCACGGTGATCAGCACGCTGCCGCCGAGGATCAGGTAGTACGCGGTCAGCGGACGGTCCCAGGCCTTCCGCGCGCGCGTGAAGAGCCGTCGTACGGGGTTGTCGCGCGGCGGCCGGGGGGCCGCCGGCCGTCTGACCGCCCGCTGGACCGGAGGACGGCCCGTACGGCTACCGGACATCACCGGCTCCTCCCGCCCTGCACCACATCGACAGTCACGCGTCCCTCCAAGGGTCCCGTGGCACCCGCTGTGGACGGGACCCGCCGTCAGGCGCCCGCGCCGAGTTCGCGAACCGCCTCCGCGAACGCGTCACCGCGCTGGTTGTAGTTGGTGAACATGTCCATGGAGGCGCAGGCCGGGGCCAGCAGCACCGTGTCGCCGGGCTGCGCGAGCCGCTTGGCTTCCGTCACCGCCTGGAGCATCGCCCCAGTGTCGGTCCGGTCGAGGTCGACGACGGGTACTTCCGGCGCGTGTCGCGCGAGGGCCTCGCGGATCAGGGCGCGATCGGCGCCGATGAGGACGGCCCCGCGAAGTCGCTTGGCCGACTTGGCGACCAGTTCGTCGAAGGTGGCGCCCTTCGCCAGGCCGCCGGCGATCCACACGATCGACTCGTATGCCGCCAACGACGCTTCCGCGGCGTGGGTGTTGGTGGCCTTCGAGTCGTCGACGTACGCCACGCCCGCCACGTCGGCCACGTGCGCGATGCGGTGGGCGTCCGGGGTGAAGGCCCTGAGGCCGTCCCGTACGGCCTGCGGAGGCACTCCGAAGGCGCGTGCGAGGGCCGCCGCGGCAAGGGCGTTGGCGATGTTGTGCGGGGCGGGCGGGTTGACGTCGGAGACCTCGGCGAGCTCCTGGGCGTTCTTCTGCCGGTTCTCGACGAAGGCGCGGTCGACCAGGATGCCGTCCACCACGCCCAGTTGGGACGGCGCGGGGGTGCCGAGGGTGAAGCCGACGGCCCGGCAGCCCTCCTCGACGTCCGCCTCGCGCACCAGGTCCTCGGTGAGCTTGTCGGCGACGTTGTAGACGCAGGCGATCCGATTGCCCTCGTAGATACGGCCCTTGTCGGCGGCGTAGGCCTCCATGGAGCCGTGCCAGTCGAGGTGGTCGGGGGCGATGTTCAGCACCGCCGCCGAGTGCGCGCGCAGGGAGGGCGCCCAGTGCAGCTGGTAACTGGACAGCTCCACGGCCAGGACGTCGTACTCCTCGTCGCCGAGCACGGCGTCCAGCAGCGAGACGCCGATGTTGCCCACGGCCGCCGTGCGCAGGCCCGCCGCCTTGAGGATGGAGGCGAGCATCTGCACGGTCGTGGTCTTGCCGTTGGTGCCGGTGACGGCCAGCCAGGGGGCGGCGTCGGGACCCCTCAGCCGCCAGGCCAGCTCGACGTCGCCCCAGACGGGGACGTCCGCTTCGGCCGCCGCCGCGAACAGCGGCTTGTCCGGCTTCCAGCCGGGCGCGGTGACGATGAGTTCGGTGCCTTCGGGCAGGGTGTCGCCGTCGCCGAGGCGCACGGTGACGCCCAGTTCGCGGAGTTCGGCGGCCTGGGTCCGCGCGCGTTCGTCGTCGCCGTCGTTGACGACGGTGACCCGCGCGCCCAGCCCGTGCAGCACCTTGGCCGCCGGGACGCCGGAGACGCCGAGTCCGGCGACGGTGACGTTCTTCCCCTGCCAGTCGGTCACTTGTCCGCTGCCCATCCCGCGTAGAAGAGGCCCAGTCCGACGATCACACAGATGCCCTGGATGATCCAGAATCGGACCACCACAAGTACCTCGGACCAGCCCTTGAGTTCGAAGTGGTGCTGGAGTGGCGCCATCCGGAAGACGCGCTTGCCGGTGAGCCGGAAGGAGCCGACCTGGATGACGACCGACATGGTGATGAGGACGAACAGACCGCCCATGATGGCCACCAGCAGCTCCGTGCGGGAGAGGATGGCCAGGCCCGTGAGGACACCGCCGAGGGCGAGCGAGCCGGTGTCGCCCATGAAGATCTTCGCCGGCGAGGTGTTCCACCACAGGAAGCCGAGGCAGGAACCCATCAGCGCGGAGGCGACCACGGCCAGGTCGAGCGGGTCGCGCACCTCGTAGCAGGCGCCCGGGTTGGTCAGTGTCGTCGCGTTGGCGCAGGACTCCTGGAACTGCCAGACGCCGATGAACGTGTAGGCGCCGAAGACCAGCACGGAGGCGCCGGTGGCCAGACCGTCCAGACCGTCGGTCAGGTTCACGCCGTTCGACATCGCCAGGATCATGAACAGCGCCCAGACGACGAACAGCACCGGGCCGATCGACCAGCCGAAGTCGGTGATGAAGGACAGCTTGGTGGAGGCCGGGGTGTTGCCGCGGGCGTCCGCGAACTGGAGCGACAGGACCGCGAAGGCGATGCCGACGATCAGCTGGCCGGCCATCTTCGCCTTGGCCCGCAGACCCAGCGAACGCCGCTTGACGATCTTGATGTAGTCGTCCAGGAAGCCGACCAGGCCCATGCCGACCATCAGGCCGAGGACCAGCAGACCGGAGAAGGTCGGCGTGGCCGCCCGCTCGGTGGTCCAGCTCGTGATCACCTTGGACAGGAAGTAGGCGGCGACCGTCGCCAGGATGAAGGCGATACCGCCCATGGTCGGTGTACCGCGCTTGCTGGCGTGCTCACGCGGGCCGTCGTCGCGGATGTACTGGCCGTAGCCCTTGCGCGCGAGGAGTTTGATCAGCAGCGGGGTGCCGACCAGGGTCAGGAAGAGGCCAATGACTCCTGCGAACAGGATCTGCTTCATCATCGGGCGGAAACCTCACCCTCGGCACCGGTCTCGAGCAGCGCCTGGGCGACGCCCTCCAGCCCCACCGAACGGGACGCCTTCACGAGAACGACGTCTCCCGGGCGCAACTCGCTGCGCAACAGCTCGACCGCCGCCTGTGCGTCGGACACGTGCACCGACTCCTCACCCCACGAACCCTCGTTATATGCGCCCAGTTGCAGCCAGGAGGCTTCGATCCCCCCGACCGCGACGAGCTTGCTGACGTTGAGCCGGACGGCGAGCCGCCCGACCGCGTCGTGCTCGGCGAGCGCCTCGTCCCCGAGCTCGGCCATCTTGCCGAGCACCGCCCAGGTCCGCCGCCCCCGGCCCATGGCAGCCAGGGCGCGCAGGGCGGCCCGCATGGACTCCGGGTTGGCGTTGTAGGCGTCGTTGACGACGGTCACGCCGTCCGGGCGCTCGGTGACCTCCATCCGCCAGCGGGAGAGGGAGCCCGCCTCCGAGAGCGCGGTGGCGATCTCTTCCGCGGACATGCCCAGCTCATGGGCGACGGCGGCCGCGGCGAGCGCGTTCGACACGTGGTGCTCACCGTACAGGCGCATGGTCACATCGCATGCACCGGAGGGTGTGTGAAGCCTGAAGGCGGGCTGTCCGCTGTCCGTGAGTCGTACGTTCTCGGCGCGTACGTCCGCTTCGGCCGACTCTCCGAAAAGGATCACCTTCGCCTTGGTACGGGAGGCCATGGCCCGGACCAACGGGTCGTCGGCGTTGAGGATCGCCGCACCGTCTTCCGGGAGCGCCTCGACCAGTTCGCCCTTCGCCTGTGCGATCTGCTCGCGCCCGCCGAACTCGCCGATGTGGGCGGTGCCGACGTTCAGCACGAGTCCGACCCTGGGCGGCGTCAGCTCGGTGAGGTAGCGGATGTGGCCGATCCCGCGGGCGCCCATCTCCAGGACGAGGAACCTCGTCTCCTCGGTGGCGCTCAGGGCGGTCAGCGGCAGCCCGATCTCGTTGTTGAGGGAGCCGGGCGTGAACACGGTCGGCGCCTTGCGCCGGAGCACCTGGGCGATCAGGTCCTTGGTGCTGGTCTTGCCCGCGGAGCCGGTGAGGGCGACGAGGGTCGCGCCGAGCCGTCGTACGACGTGCCGGGCGAGGGCGCCGAGGGCGCTCTGGACGTCTTCGACGACGATCGCGGGCACACCGACGGGGCGGGAGGCCAGGACGGCGACCGCGCCCGCCGCCACCACCTGCGCCGCGAAGTCGTGGCCGTCGACGCGCTCGCCGACGAAGGCGACGAACAGGCTGCCCGGGCCCGCCTCCCGGGAGTCCCGGACCACGGGCCCGGTGACCTGGACGGACGGATCCGGTATGTCGTGCGTCTGCCCGCCGACGACTGCTGCGATCTCGGCGAGGGAGAGGGCGATCACAAGTTCATCCCTGGGTCTTCTGGATAGCTTCGCGAAGCACCTGGCGGTCGTCGAAGGGACGGATCACGCCGGCGATGTCCTGGCCCTGCTCATGGCCCTTGCCCGCGACCAGCACGGTGTCCCCGGGCTGCGCCCGGCCCACGGCGTCGGCGATCGCGGCTGCGCGGTCCTCGAAGAGGGCCACCTCACCGCGCTCGTGCGCGGGCACGGACGCCGCGCCCTGGAGCATGGTCGCCAGGATCGCGAGAGGGTCCTCGGAGCGGGGGTTGTCGGAGGTCAGTACGGCCGTGTCGGCGAGCCGGGCCACGGCGGCGCCCATCGGGGCGCGCTTGGTGGTGTCGCGGTCGCCGCCGCAGCCGAGGACGACGTGCAGACGGCCCTTGGTGACCTTGCGCAGGGCCCTGAGCACCGACTCGACCGCGTCGGTCTTGTGGGCGTAGTCGACGACGGCCAGATACGGCTGTCCGGCGTCCACCCGTTCGAGGCGGCCCGGCACACCCGGTACGGCGGCGATGCCGTCGGCGGCGGCCTGCGGGTCCAGGCCGGCGGCGGCGAGGGCGACGATGGCGGCGAGGGTGTTCGCCACGTTGAAGGTGCCCGGCAGCGGAGCCTTGGCGGTGATCCGCTCACCCCGCGGGCCGAGCACGGTGAACGTCGAGTCCGTCGGGCCGACGTGCACGTCCTGGGCGCGCCAGTCGGCGTCGGGGTGGCCCTCGGCGGAGTAGGTGACCACCGGGACGGTCGCCTCCCCGGCGAGCCGGCGGCCGTAGTCGTCGTCGATGTTGACCACGCCGAGTTTGCTGCGCAGAGGGGTGAACAGCTGCGCCTTGGCCTGGAAGTAGTCCTCCATGCCGGAGTGGAACTCCATGTGTTCCGGGCTGAGGTTGGTGAAGACGGCGATGTCGAACACGCAGCCGTCGACCCGGCCGAGGACCAGGGCGTGGCTGGAGACCTCCATGGCGACCGCCTCGACGTCGCGCTCGCGCATGACGGCGAACAGCGCCTGCAGGTCGGTGGCTTCGGGGGTGGTGCGCTCGGACTTGATGCGCTCGTCGCCGATGCGCGTCTCGACCGTGCCGATCAGCCCGGTGGACCTCACCGTCTTCAGCCCGCCCTCGACGAGGTAGGCGGTGGTGGTCTTGCCCGAGGTGCCGGTGATGCCGATCTGGAGCAGGTCCCGGCCGGGGTGGCCGTAGATCGTGGCCGCCAGTTCGCCCATCCGCGCGCGCGGGTCGTCCACGACCAGGACCGGCAGACCGGTCGCGGCGGCGCGCTCGGCGCCGGACGGGTCGGTCAGCACGGCGACCGCGCCGAGACCTGCGGCCTGGGCGACGAAGTCGGCGCCGTGCACGCGCTCGCCGGGGCGGGCGGCGTACAGGTCGCCGGGGCGGACGGCGCGCGAGTCGTGGGTGATGCCCGTGACCCGCGCGTCGCTCTCCGGTCGTTCGGCACCCAGCTGATCGGCGAGCTCCGCCAGGGGTGTGGCGGAGGCCTGAGCCGGTCGCGGCGGTCCCGGATAGGTCACGGAAGCGCCCTTCTGGGTGGTTTGGGACTGATCAGCGTGTGGCACGGCGGTGAGCGTACCGGGCGCACCCTCTTGGGAGCGAAGCGAGGGGCGGGGGGCACCGGGTTTCCCGGGATCGGGAGTGATCGTTGTCACGGGGTCTTCCTGATCAGGGCTTGAAGTCGACGGGCAGGTTCGCGGCCTTGGCACCGGTCGGCGGGATCTGCAGGGTCTTCAGCGCGAACTCCATCACCTGCTTGTAGATGGGGCCGCAGATCTGGCCGCCGAAGTAGCTGCCGGTCGTGGCGTTCTGGATCGCGCAGTAGACGGTGACGCGCGGGTTGTCCGCGGGTGCGAATCCGGCGAACGACGACGTGTAGCCGCGGTACTTGCCGGTGGCCGGATCCACACGGTTGGCCGTACCGGTCTTGCCGGCCACCCGGTACCCCGGGATGCGTGCCTTGATGCCGGTGCCCTGCTCGTCGTCCACCACCGACTCCAGCATCCTGGCGAGGGTCTTGGCGGTCTTCTCGCTGATCACCCGCGTCTTCTTGGGCTTCGGCGCGGGTACGAAGCGGCCGTCGGCGCCCTTGGTGCCGCGCACCAGGGTCGGCTGGACGCGGACGCCGCCGTTGGCGACGGTGGAGTAGACGGAGGCCGCCTGCATGGCGTTCAGGGACATGCCCTGGCCGAAAGGAATCGTGTACTGCTGCGACGTGGACCACTTGCCGGCCGGGGCCAGGATGCCCTTGGTCTCGCCGGGGAAGCCGAGCCCGCTGTAGCTGCCGAGGCCGAACTTGCGCAGATAGGAGTAGAGCACCTTGTTGGCCTGCGGCTGTGTCTTGCCGAGCTGGCCGGTGGCCAGGATGGTGCCGATGTTGCTGGACTTGGCCAGCACGCCGTTGAGCGTGAGGTACCAGGTCGCGTGGTCGATGTCGTCCTGGAAGAGCCGGTCGCCGCGGTGCAGCCGGTTGGGTACGACGACATGCGTCAGCGGGGTGGCGACGTTCTGCTCCAGTACGGCCGCCATCGACATGACCTTGGCGGTGGAACCGGGCTCGTACGCGTCCTGGACGGCCGCGTTGCCCATCGCCGCGCCGTCGGCCTTCGCCAGGTCGTTGGGGTCGAAGCCGGGCGAGTTGGCCATGGCCAGGATCTGGCCGGTCCGGGTGTCCTGGACGATCACGTAACCGCGGTCCGCCTTGGACTTCTTCACCTGCTCGGTGATGGCGTTCTGCGCGGCCCACTGGATGTCGCGGTCGATGGTGAGCTCGACGTCGGAGCCGGGCACGGCGGGGGTCTCCGTGGAGCCGACGGTGGGCACCTGACGGCCGCCGGACTGGGCGTAGCGGACCTTGCCGTCCTTGCCGGTCAGCCGCTTGTTCAGCTGCTGCTCGATGCCGCCGCCGCCCTTGCCGTCGGCGTTGACCCAGCCCAGTATCCCGGCGGCGAGGTCGCGGTTGGGGTACACGCGCTTGCTGCTGGGGTCGGAGAAGACGCCGGCGAGGACGTTGACGGTGGAGTGGTCCGTGGCCGCCTTCTTGGTGAGCGCGGTCCTCAGGTCCTTGATCTGGTTCCAGACCTCCGGGGTCTGGCGGCTCGCCAGCTTCACATACCGCAGGCCCTTGTTCGCGGGCCGCAGCTTCTTCACCAGCGCGGCCTGGTCCTGGCCCAGGATCGGGGCGAGCAGGGCCGCCGCCTGTTCGGGGCCGTCGTCGATGCCCAGCTGCTTGCGGGTGAACATGGTGGGGTCGGCCGTGAGGTCGTAGGCGTCCTCGCTGATCGCGAGGGCCACCCCGTTGCGGTCGGTGATCCCGCCGCGCTCGGCGGCCAGGGTGTGGACCACGTACCGGTTCTGCTCGGCCTTGGCGGTGTACGCGCTCGCGTCGACGGCCTGGACCTGCAGCAGACGTACGACGAAGGCGAGCAGCACCAGGGTCAGCGCGAGGCTCACCATGCGCAGACGCGGGCGCGGGCTGCCGAGCCGGATCGTACGGGGAGCCGGCGGCCGCGGCCGGCTCGGACGCCGGGCCGGCCGGGCCCCGGGACCGGGACGCCTGACACCCCCACCGTCCGCGGTACGGGGCCGGGGCGGCTTGGCGGGGCCGGGCACACGGCGGCGCGGCGGTTCCCTGTCGGACACTTCCGTCACCTGCCGGGGGTCGTGGTCGTGGCGGGCTGGGGGGCGGCGGGGGCCACCACGGGCGCCGGGACGGCGGACACCGAAGGGGCGGGCGGCGCGGGGGTGGGCGCCGAAGGGGTGGGCGGCGCGGGGGGCGGTGGGGTGGGTGCGGGTGGGGGTGTGGTGGCGGGGGCCGCGAGGGGGACGGCGGGGGCGGCGGGCCGGTCGGCGACGGCGGGGCTGGGGACGCCCTTGACGGTGCCGTTCGGGTCGAGGAAGGCCGGGTCGCCGCCGGGCACCATGCCGAGTTCCCGGGCACGGCGCTGGAGGGCGTCGGGAGCGGAGAAGGCGTCGATGTCCCGCTGGAGGGCCTGCTGCTCGTCGGTGAGGTTCTTGGTCTGCTTCTGCAGGTCGTCGAGTTTGAACGACCCCTCGCTGAGCGCCGAGTTCAGTACGAGCAGTCCGATGAGGCCGCCACCGAGGAGCAGGACGACGAGGAGCACGAACGGGGTGCGCGCCGCCTGTCCCGGCCCCGCCGGGAAGAGCCGCGCGAGCCGGGCCGCCCGCCCCCTCAGCTCGGGTTTCCTGCTCACGTGCCCTCCGGTGAGTTCGGGGACCCGACCGACTGAGTCCGGGGATCCGGCCGACCCAGCTCGCTCACTCGACGTCCTCCCTGATGCGCTGGGCCCCGCGCAGCCGTGCCGGAGCGGCCCGGCGGTTCTCGGCGATCTCTTCCTCGGTGGGAAGTTCGGCACCGCGCGTGAGCAGCTTGAGCCGGGGCTGGTAGCGCTCGGGGACGACCGGCAGGCCGGGCGGTGCGGTGGTGGCGGCGCCGGCCGCGAACACCTGCTTGACCAGACGGTCCTCGAGCGAGTGGTACGACAGCACGGCGATCCGCCCGCCCACCTGGAGCGCCTTCACCGCGGCCGGGATCGCCCGCTCCAGGACGGAGAGTTCGCCGTTGACCTCGATGCGCAGGGCCTGGAAGGTGCGCTTGGCCGGGTTGCCGCCGGTGCGCTTGGCGGCCTGCGGCAGGGCGTCCCGGATCAGCTCGACCAGCCGGGCGCTGTGGGAGAAGGGCTCCTTCTCGCGCTCCCGCACGATCGCGGCCACGATCCGCTTGGCCTGCTTCTCCTCGCCGTACGCGCGCAGTATCCGGACGAGTTCACCGGCCGGGTAGGTGTTGAGGACCTCGGCGGCGCTCATACCGGTCGTCTGGTCCATGCGCATGTCGAGAGGGGCGTCCTGGGCGTAGGCGAACCCGCGGTCGGCCTCGTCGAGCTGCATGGAGGAGACGCCGAGGTCGAACAGCACGCCCTGCACGCCCGGGATGCCGAGCCGGTCCAGCACCTCGGGAAGCTCGTCGTACACGGCGTGCACGAGGGTGGCCCGCTCCCCGTACGGCGCCAGCCGCTCTCCGGACAGCCGCAGGGCCTCCTTGTCGCGGTCGAGGGCGACGAGCCGGGCCTCGGGGAACCGGGTCAGCAGCGCCTCGCTGTGGCCGCCGAGGCCGAGGGTGCAGTCGACGACCACCGCTCCCGGCCGCTCCAGGGCGGGCGCCAGCAGGTCCAGGCACCGCTGGAGCATCACCGGGACGTGTCGACTCTGGCTCAAGGGGGCCTCTCATGTGCGGCGCGGGCGGTACGCACCGCCGGGTCCCCGCCCGCTCGCGAAGGGGAGGCCTGCCGGCGCCGGAGGCGTCAGCCGGCCGGGAGCGGGAGGAGGCCGGGCCGTGCGTACGCGCCGCGCGGGGAAAGTCAGTCCAGCAGGGAGAGCGTCGCCTCCCGCTTCGCGTCACTTTAGTCCACCCTGTCTCGCGGTCAATCAACTGGCCTGCGCGTCGCGTACCGCATCCCGGCCGGGCCCGCAATTCGAAAGGAATCACCCGTACGGCGCGGGTTTGCCCTCCGTGTGGGTTAGCTCACAACAAGCCACGATGACGTTCTTTGTCCCCTCTCACAGCAGGCCGGGAACGCGGGTGACCAGTAACGTCATGACTATGACGACTTCCGCAGCAGCTCCCACTGGATCCGAAGACGCCATAAACAGCGGCGACAGGGTCACGGACCGCCTCGTGACGGCCAACCGGCGTTACGCCTCCGCGTTCACCGACCCCGGCATGGACGCCCGCCCCGTTCTGCACGTCGCCGTGGTGGCCTGCATGGACGCCCGGCTCGACCTGCACGACGCGCTCGGCCTTGAGCTCGGTGACTGCCACACCATCCGCAACGCGGGCGGTGTGGTCACCGACGACGTGATCCGCTCCCTGACCATCAGCCAGCGCAAGCTGGGGACGCGCAGCATCGTCCTCATCCACCACACCGGCTGCGGCCTGGAGTCCCTCACCGAGGACTTCCGCACCGAGCTGGAGATGGAGGTCGGCCAGCGTCCGGCGTGGGCGGTGGAGTCCTTCCGGGATGTCGACCAGGACGTACGGCAGTCGATGCAGCGGGTGCGCACCTCGCCGTTCCTGCTGCACACCGACGACGTGCGCGGCTTCGTCTTCGACGTCAGGACCGGTCTGCTGCGCGAGGTCGACCCGGGCTGACCGTCCTGCCCGCCCCGAAAATCCCGCCGCCGGCATCGAAAGTCCAGTCGAAAAGGTCGTAAGACCGACAAAGTGCGGGCAGTTGTCCACAGGCGAGTGACACGAATCGGTAACGGCGGCAAGAATGCGAGTGTGACGTCACGCGGAACTGTTTCCGCGTGGTGTCCGTGTTTTGGGGTGGGCCGGCTGCGTACGCAGAGCATCGGCCCGGCAAAAGAACGGGCCGAGGAGGGCCGGGTGACGACCTATGACGATCGAGCGAGCCTTACAGATCTGACTGCCACTGTGGAGCGGGTCCGCAGTTCGGTGGAAGGAGTGATCGAGGGCAAGCCCGAGGTCGTACGGCTTTCGCTGACCGTACTGCTCGCCGAGGGGCATCTTCTGATCGAGGACGTCCCCGGGGTGGGCAAGACGATGCTCGCCAAGGCGCTGGCGCGGTCGATCGACTGTTCGGTACGGCGTATCCAGTTCACGCCCGACCTGCTGCCCTCGGACATCACCGGTGTGTCCATCTGGGACCAGCAGCGCCGTGACTTCGAGTTCAAGCCGGGCGCCATCTTCGCGCAGATCGTGATCGGCGACGAGATCAACCGCGCCTCGCCCAAGACCCAGTCCGCGCTGCTGGAGTCGATGGAGGAGCGCCAGGTCACGATCGACGGGCAGACCTATGAACTGCCCAGCCCGTTCATGGTGGTGGCCACGCAGAACCCGGTCGAGATGGAGGGCACCTACCCGCTGCCCGAGGCCCAGCGCGACCGCTTCATGGCCCGGGTCTCAGTCGGTTACCCCAGCGTCGAGGCCGAGTTGCAGATGCTGGACGTGCACGGCGGGGTCTCGCCGCTGGAGGACCTCCAGCCGGTGGCGCACGCGCACGAGATCGTGAAGCTGATAGAGGCGGTGCGTGGCGTCCACGTCGCCGACCCGGTCCGGCGGTACGCGGTGGACCTGGTCGCCGCCACCCGCACCCACCCCGACCTCAGACTCGGCGCGTCCCCGCGCGCGACGCTGCACCTGCTGCGCGCCGCGAAGGCGTCCGCCGCCCTCAGCGGGCGGGAGTACGCGCTGCCGGACGACGTGCAGGCCCTGGCCGTCGCCGTGCTGGCCCACCGGCTGCTGCCGACCGCCCAGGCCCAGCTCAACCGGCGCACCTCGGAGCAGGTCGTGCAGGAGATCCTCCAGCAGACACCGGTGCCCGCGGCGGCGCCGCAGCAGACCGGCTTCGGTTTCGGCCGGGGCGTTCCGGACTATCCCTCGCAGCCCCCACGGAGGCTGTGATGGCCATGGGGGGCACCGGCCAGGCGGAGGCCGACCGCGGGGAGCAGGGCGGCATCCGCACGGCGCTGGCCGGGCTGACCACCCGCGGGCGGTCCTTCCTGGCCGCCGGCATCGCCGCCGCGATCTGCGCGTATGTGCTGGGCCAGAGCGACCTGCTCCGGGTCGGGCTGTTGCTGGCCGTGCTGCCGCTGATCTGCGCGACCGTGCTGTACCGCACGCGCTACCGGGTGGCCGGCAGCCGCCGGCTCTCCCCCGCGCGGGTGCCCGCCGGCAGCGAGGCCCGGGTCCATCTGCGGATGGACAACGTCTCGCGGCTGCCCACCGGCCTGCTGATGCTGCAGGACCGGGTGCCGTACGTCCTCGGGCCACGGCCCCGCTTCGTCCTGGACCGGGTGGAGCCGGGCGGCCGGCGCGAGGTGTCCTACCGGGTCCGCTCGGACCTGCGCGGCCGCTATCCGCTGGGCCCGCTGCAACTGCGGCTCACCGACCCGTTCGGGATGTGCGAGCTGACCCGCTCCTTCTCTACGTACGACACCCTGACGGTGATCCCGCGCGTGGAACCGCTGCCGCCGGTCCGGCTGAGCGGCGAGGCCAAGGGGTACGGCGACGGGCGGCAGCGCTCGCTGGCGCTGGCGGGCGAGGACGACGTGATCCCGCGCGGGTACCGCTACGGCGACGACCTGCGCCGGGTGCACTGGCGCTCCACCGCGCGCTACGGCGAGCTGATGGTCCGCCGCGAGGAGCAGCCGCAGCGCTCCCGCTGCACGGTGCTGCTGGACACCCGGGGCATCGCCTACGCGGGCGCGGGCCCGGACTCGGCCTTCGAGTGGGCGGTGTCGGGCGCGGCGTCCGTGCTGGTGCACATGCTCGAACGCGGCTTCGCGGTGCGGTTGTTGACGGACACCGGAAGCGTGGTGCCGGGCGAGGGGGCCGACGGGTTCGCCGGTGCCAGCCAGGAGACGGCGGACGCGGCCGGGCTGATGATGGACACGCTCGCGGTGATCGACCACTCGGACGGCGCGGGCCTGTCCCTCGCGTACGACGTGCTGCGCGGCGGCAACGAAGGGCTGCTGGTGGCCTTCCTCGGCGACCTCGACGAGGAGCAGGCCGCGGTGGTCGCCAAGATGCGCCAGCGCAGCGGCGGCGCGGTCGCCTTCCTGCTGGACGGTGACGCGTGGCTGCGCGAGCCCACCGACGTCCCCGGCCCGGCGGACGAGCACGGTGAGCGGCTGCGGATGCTGCACGACGCGGGCTGGACCGCTGTGAGCGTCCCCCGCGGCGCTTCCCTGACCGACCTGTGGCGTCGGGCGGACCTCGAACGCAGGGGTCTGAGCGCGGTGGCCGGCGGGGAGGCGCTGTGAGGACGAGGCCGGAGGGACTGTCATGAGCGGGCGGGCACGGCTGGCCCTGTGTGCCGCGGCGGCCACGCTGATGGCGGCGTGCGCGCTGCTGCCCCTGGTGGACCAGCCCACCTGGCTGTTGCAGGCGGTCTTCCTGGTGGCGGTGCAGACGGGCGTGGGCGCGGCGACCCGGCGGGTGCCGCTGGCCCGGCCGCTGACCGTGGCGGCGCAGGCCCTGGCGACGCTGCTGCTGCTCACCCTGGTCTTCGCCCACGCGCAGGCCGTCGCCGGGCTGATCCCCGGCCCCGAGGCCATCCGGCACCTGGCCGACCTGCTCCAGCAGGGCTCGGACGACGTCAGCCGGTACGCGATACCGGCGCCGCTGTCCGACGGCATCCGGCTGATGCTGATCGGCGGCGTCCTGGTGATCGGCCTGCTGGTGGACACCCTCGCGGTGACCTACCGCAGCGCCGCCCCGGCCGGTCTGCCGCTGCTCGCGCTGTACTCCGTCGCCGCCGGACTGTCCGACGGCGGCGCCGACTGGCTGTGGTTCCTGGTCGCCGCCGCGGGCTATCTGATGCTGCTGCTCGCCGAGGGCCGCGACCGGCTCTCGCAGTGGGGCCGGGTCTTCGCGTCGCGTGCGCCCGGCGAGCCGCCGGGTGGCGCGGTGGCCCCGGTCCGTACGGGGCGCCGCATCGGCATGGTCGCGCTGGGCGTCGCCCTGGTGGTGCCGCTGGCGCTGCCCGGGATGAGCGGCGGCCTCCTGGACGGGGCGGGCACCGGCATCGGGGCGGGCGGCGGCAACGGCGGCACGATCTCCGCCGTGAACCCGCTGGTGTCGCTGCGCGACAGCCTGAACGTGGACCAGGACCGCCAGGTGCTGTCCGTGAGGACCAGCACGAACGACATCTCGGACCTGTATCTGCGGATCGTCTCCCTGGACGACTTCGACGGCACCACCTGGAAGCCGTCCCAGCGGCACATCGTCGGCGTACCGGACCGGTTGCCCACGCCGATCGGCCTGAGCGGGGACACCAAGCGCACGAGCGTGCGGACCACGGTGACGGCGGCGGACTGGTACGCCCAGGACTGGCTGCCGATGCCGTACCCGCCGAGCGGCGTGAAGATCAGCGGCAACTGGCGGTACGAGCCGGTGGGCATGACGCTCGTCGGCGACCACGGCCAGAACACGCGTGGCGCGACGTACACGGTGACCAGCCTGGACGTGCGGCCGACCGCCGAGCAGCTGGACACGGCGCCGCAGCCGCCGGCGGCCCTGCTGCGGGAGTACACCAAGGTGCCGCGCTCGCTGCCCAAGGTGGTGGCGAGGACCGCCGCGGAGGTCACCGACGGCGCGACGAGCCACTACGACCAGGCGGTCAAGCTCCAGAACTACTTCGCCGTGACGGGCGGCTTCCAGTACGACACCCGGGTGCAGGTCGGCCGGGGCCCGGGCGCCATAGCGAAGTTCCTGGAACAGAAGCAGGGCTTCTGTGTGCACTTCTCCTTCGCGATGGCGGCGATGGCCCGCACGCTGGGCATCCCGGCCCGCGTCGCGGTGGGGTTCGCGCCCGGTTCCCCGCAGGCGGACGGCAGTGTGTCGGTCGGGTTGAAGGACGCGCACGCCTGGCCGGAGCTGTACTTCGAGGGCGTGGGCTGGACCCGCTTCGAGCCGACCCCGACGCGGGGCACGACACCGTCGTACACCCAGTCGGACACGCCCGGCAGCAGCCTCCCGGACCAGGTGCGGCCCTCGCGGGAGGCGAGCGCGGCGCCCGCCGTGCCGGTCTCCCCGAGCGAGAGCTGCACGGCCCGGCAGCGCAAGCTGGAGGCGTGCGGCGGCCCGTCGGCGCAGGCCGAGCAGGGCGAGCACCAGGACGACCGGCAGCGGTGGGTGTACGCGCTGTGGGCACTCGGCGGGCTCGCCGTCGTGCTGATCCCGCTGGCACCGATGCTCTGGCGGACCCGTCTGCGCGGGGCACGGCTGGGCGCGCACGCCCGCACCGAACAGGGCGCGGCGGCCCACACGCTGGCGGCCTGGCAGGAACTGACGGACAGCGCCTGGGACTTCGGCATCCTGCCGGACGAGTCGCAGACCCCGCGCAGAGCGGCCGCCCGGATCGTCCGGCTCGGGCATCTCGACCCGGCGGCCGGGGCCGCGGTGCACCGGGTGGCGGATGCCGTGGAGCAGGTCCTCTACGCTCCCCGGCCGCGCCCGACGGCGGGTCTGGCCGCGGACGTGCGCCAGGTGACCGAGGCGCTCGGCGGCGCGGTGAACCGCCGTACGCGACTGCGGGCGCTGCTCGCCCCGCGCTCGACCGTCCGGGTGCTGTGGGCCGCGTCGGCCTGGTGGGCGTCCGTCAGGGCGCGCGCGACGGCGGCCCGGCCGTCGCTGCGCGGGGCGTCGTCGGGGCAGCGGGGCTGAGGCGGCCCCGAGGCAGACACCCCAGGCAGACAGCGGACAGCCGTGAGGGGCGGCCACCGGATGGTGGCCGCCCCTCAGGTATGTCGGTGAGAGCCGGAGGCTAGTGGCCCTGTTCGTCGCGGCGGCGCTGCCAGCGCTGCTCGATCCGGTCCATCATGGAGCGCTTGGGCCGTCCCTGACGGCGGGCGTGCGGGGCACCCGCGGGCTGTTCGCCCGGCTTGGGGGCCTTGCGCCAGCCGGTGACGGCGAGCACCGCACAGCCCAGCATGACGAGGAAGCCCACCACGCTGATCCAGATCTGCTGCGCGACCATTCCGGCCATGAGGAGCGCGATACCCACGAGGAAGCCTGCGACCGCCTGGTAGACCCGCCGCCGGGTGTACGTACGCAGCCCGCTTCCCTCGAGCGCTGACGCGAACTTGGGATCTTCGGCGTACAGCGCTCGCTCCATCTGCTCGAGCATGCGCTGCTCGTGCTCCGAGAGCGGCACGGAGTCCTCCTCATCGTGCAGTCGCCGGGGCGACCCGGGGGGTCCCTTCAGGATAGGCAGGGAATCGCCCCCGTGAAACCCGCCCCTCTGCGCCAATTGGCCAACCGGAACCGCCACGGCGGTCCGGCTCGCTGAGGCTTCCATTCCCCGGCGGCCGACCCGTCATGCCGAGCGGTCTCCCTCGATCATACGGCGCAAACCCCTCGATCGGGGGGCCTGTGGCGTACTCCATGCGCCGCCGACTCCCTGATCAGCGACGTGCCCCCGGCTACCACGGGAGGCGGCTCACGCCCCGGCGGCCCCGGCACTCTCGCCGAGCACGTGCAGCTGGGTGGCCACGGAGTGGAAGGCCGGGAGCTCGGCGGCCGCCGCCTCCAGCTTGAGCAGGGCGTCGAGAGCACCGGGCTCGGTGTCCACGAGGACGCCCGGGACCAGGTCGGCGAAGACCCGGACGCCGTGCACGGCGCCGACCCTGAGGCCCGCGCCCTCGACCAGCGAGGTGAGCTGCTCGGCGGTGAAGCGGCGCGGCACCGGGTCGCCGGAGCCCCAGCGGCCGTGGGGGTCCTCGAGCGCCTGCTTGGCCTCCTTGAAGTGACCCGCGAGGGCGCGGGCGAGCACGGCACCGCCGAGACCGGCGGCGAGCAGGCTGAGGACGCCCTCGGGGCGCAGGGCGGCCACCGCGTTGCGGACGCCCTCGGCCGGGTCGTCCACGTACTCCAGGACGCCGTGGCACAGCACCGCGTCGTAGCCGCCGCGCTCGACCACGTCGAACAGGCCGTGGGCGTCGCCCTGCACGCCCCGCACCCGGTCGGCGACGCCGGCCTCGGCGGCCCGGCGCTCCAGCGCGAACAGCGCGTTCGGGCTGGGGTCGACGACGGTGACGCGGTGGCCGAGGCGGGCGACGGGCACCGCGAACTTGCCGCTGCCGCCGCCGGTGTCGAGGACGTCCAGCGAGTCCCGACCCGTGGCCTTGACCCGGCGGTCGAGGGCGTCCTGAAGGACCTCCCAGACCACGGCGGTACGGAGAGAGGCGCGGGGGCGCATCGGGTCCGACACGGCAGTTGACTCCTCGGGGACAAAACGCTTCCGGAAGGCTTCAGGCGCCCTCCACCCTATTGCCTCCGGCCCCGTGGGCGGTCATCGAGTCAGCCCGCGTCCGGCATCTCGCGCGGGGTGGCCGGGCCGTCCGGCCCGGCGGTGTCCTGGCGGGGCTGGGGCAGCACCGGCTGCGGCACCAGCATCCGCTCGACGATACGGAGGAACATCGCCACGTCCCGTATCAGGTCGTCGGCGTCCCGGCTGGTCGCGGCGCCCTCTATGCCGGCCTCGGCCCGGGCCCGGCGGGCGGCGCCGGCGGCGAACAGGGCGCTCCACTCGGTCAGTTCGGGAGCGATCTCGGGGAGCACTTCCCAGGCGCTCCGGATGCGTGCGCGGCGTCGCGGGGAGGTTTCGGGGCGGCCACGCGCGGCGAGGACTGCGGCGGCGGTGCGCAGGGCGGCGAGGTGGGCCGTGGCGTAGCGCTCGTTCGGGGTTTCGAGGACGGCGGCCTCTTCGAGTCCGGCGCGGGCCTGGGCGAGCAGGTCGAGGGCGGCGGGCGGGGCCGTGGACCGGCGCAGTACGGGGTGCACGTCGCTCGCCGGTCCGGTCAGTGAGGGGGCAGGGCCGGTGGCGCGGCGCCGACGGGCGGCGGCTGCGGAGGAGTTGGCCATGACGAACCTCCTGTCGTCTGGGTGACGGCACGCCCTGTCAGGTGGTGCCGTATGTGCCCATCGTGAGGTATGCCACTGACAACCCGTTCTGACCTGGGCCTTTGCTTCGATCGAAGGTTCGGGCTAGTTTTTGCACTGACCAGTCAGTTCAAAAACACGGAGCAGGGGGAAGGCGGGAGCCATGGACCCGTCACAGGACAGCCCGTCACCGGACAACCCGTCAGCGGACGACCCATCACCTGACAGCCCGCACGGCCTCGGCATCACGGCCCGCGACCTCGGGCTGCGCGGACCGCGCGGCTGGGTGTTCCGGGGCGTCTCGGTGGACGCGGGGCCCGGCTCGCTGATCGCGATCGAGGGGCCCTCCGGTTCCGGCCGTACGTGTCTGCTGCTCGCGCTCGCGGGACGCATGAAGCCCACGGAGGGAGTGGCCAGCGTCGGCGGCCTCAAACTCCCCCGGCAGATGTCCGCCTTGCGCCGGGTCAGCGCCGTGGCCAACGTCGCCGGCGTCACCGACCTCGACCCGGCCCTCACCGCCGGCGAGCACCTGCGCGAACGGGCGCTGCTGCAACGCCGTTTCGGCGGCACCCTGCGCGGGCTGCTGCGGCCCCGGCAGGAGCGGGCGGACGAGGCGCGGCGGCGGACCGACACCGCGCTGGCCGCCGCCGGACTCGACCTGGACGCCCTGCCCAAGGGCGCCCGGACGGCCGTACGCGACCTGGAGCGGCTGGAGGCGCTGCGCCTGTCCGTCGCCCTGGCCCTCGTCGGCGGCCCCCGGCTGCTGGCGGTGGACGACACCGACCTCAAGCTCACCGGCGCGGAGCGGGCCGAGGCCCACGCACTGCTGGCGTCCCTCGCCGCGGCCGGGACGACGGTCGTGGCGGTCTGCGCCGAGGCACCCGAGGGCGCCGTGACCGTCTCCACCTCCACCCGGTCCGCCGAAGCAACCGAGGCCACCGAGACCCCCGAAGCCACCGAAGGCACCGAAGGCACCGACGAAGAAGCGAAGGAGGCGGCCGATGCGCTCGCCGAAACTGGCCGCCCTTGAGCTGCGGCGCTTCGGCCGGGGCAAGCTCCCCCGCGCCGCCCTGGTCGCCCTCCTCGTGCTGCCCCTGCTGTACGGCGCCCTGTACCTGTGGTCCTTCTGGGACCCCTACGGCCGCCTCGACCGCATCCCCGTGGCCCTGGTGAACGACGACAAGGGGGCGAAGACCGGCGGGAAGAAGATCACGGCCGGTGACGACATCGTCGACGGCCTGCGCGACAGCCGGACCTTCGAGTGGCACGAGGTGAGCGCCGCCGAGGCGCGCCGGGGCGTCGAGGACGGCACCTACTACCTGTCGCTGACCATGCCCGCCGACTTCAGCCGGCGCATCGCCTCCAGCGCGGGCGACTCCCCCGAGACGAGCGCGCTCCAGGTGCGGACGAACGACGCGAACAACTACATCGTCGGGCAGATATCCAAGACGGTGTTCGGCGAGGTGCGCTCGGCCGCGTCCACCAAGGCGTCCCGGTCCTTCCTGGACCGGATCTTCATCTCCTTCTCCGACATCCACGGGGAGACGGAGAAGGCCGCCAAGGGCGCCGACAAGCTCGAGGGCGGCATCGGGAAGGCGGAGAAGGGTTCGAAGGACCTCGCCGACGGGCTGAAGGACGCCAAGAGCGGCAGCGGCAAGCTGTCCAAGGGCCTGAAGAAGCTCGACACGGGCGCGGGCGACCTGGAGGACGGCTCGAAGCAGGTCGCGGAAGGCACCCAGACCCTCGCCGACAAGGTCAACGGGGTCTACGCCGAGGTCGGCCCGTTCGTGAAGGACAACGAGAAGACCATCGGGGACACCGCCCGGCTCGTCGCCGACTCGGCCAAGACGGTCCGCGACAACCTCGACGTCCTGGTGAAGGCGGCACCGGCCGCCGCCAAGACCGCCCACGCGGCCTCCACCACGCTGGACGAGGTCTACAAGACGCACTGCGAGAGCCCCGTACTGCCCGACCCCATCTGCCCCGACCTGAAGAAGGCCAAGGTGGCGGCCTCCGACGTGGCCAAGGTCGCCGACGACCTCAACACGCTGATCGCCGACCAGGACGGCGACCTGAAGACGCTGCGCGCGAACCTCGGCACGCTCCAGAAGCAGGCCCAGGCGCTCGCCGACCGCGCCCCGCACCTCTCCGAGGACCTCGACGACGCCGTGTCCCGGATCAACAAGCTGAACGAGGGCGCGGGCAAGGTGGCCGCGGGCGCGAAGAAGCTGCACACCGGGCTCGGTACCGCGAAGACCGGCGCGGCCAAGCTCGACACGGGCATCGGCACGGCCGAGTCGGGCGCCGAGACCCTCAGCGGCGGCATGTACAAGCTGGTCGACGGCTCCGGGAAGCTGGCCGGCGGCCTGCACGACGGGGCGGAGAAGATCCCCGACTACGACAAGCGGGACCGCGACCAGCGCACCGACGTCATGGCCGACCCGGTCCAGCTCGCCTCCAGGGACCTGCACCAGGCCCCGAACTACGGCACCGGGTTCGCCCCGTACTTCATCCCGCTGTCCCTGTGGGTGGGCGCGATGGTGGCCTACATGCTGATCCCGCCGCTCAACCGGCGTGCCCTCGCGGTCGGCTCCTCGGCCTGGCGGATCGCGCTGGCGGGCTGGCTGCCGGTGGCCGCGATCGGGGTGCTGCAGACGGCGGCCCTGATGTCCGTCCTGCACTGGGCGATCGGCCTGGAGATGACCCGGGCGGCCGGCACGGTGGGCTTCCTGTTCCTGGTGGCGGCGTGCTTCGCGGCGATCGTGCAGTGGCTGAACGCGCGCTTCGGGGCGGCGGGCCGGATCCTCGTCCTGGCCCTGCTGATGCTCCAGCTGACCTCCGCGGGCGGCACCTACCCCGTGCAGACCAGTCCGGGCTTCTTCAACGCCATCCACCCGTTCCTGCCGATGAGCTACATCGTGGACGCGCTGCGCCGGCTGATCTCGGGCGGCGGCCTCGGCCCGGTGTGGACGGCGTGCGGCGTGCTGGCGGCGTTCACCGCGGGCGCCCTCGCGCTCACCGCCCTGTCGGCCCGCCGCCGCCAAGTGTGGACACTGGACCGGCTGCACCCGGAGCTGAGCCTGTGACCTCGCCTTTCGTGCCCCGTTCCGGCGCTGTTCCTGTGACAATCGACGCCATGGAAAGCAGCAGCGCCACGTCGGGTGGCAGCACACGCCGCGAGGCCACCCGGCAGAAGCTCTACGAGGCAGCCGTCACGCTCATCGCCGAACAGGGCTTCTCCGCCACCACGGTGGACGAGATCGCCGAGCGGGCGGGCGTGGCCAAGGGCACGGTCTACTACAACTTCGCGAGCAAGTCGGTCCTCTTCGAGGAGCTGCTGCGGCACGGCGTCGGCCTGCTCACCGCCTCCCTGCGCGAGGCGGCCGAGCGGACGGCATGCGAGGGCGGCAGCAGGGTCGACGCCCTGGACGCGATGGTCCGGGCCGGGCTGGTCTTCATCGACCGCTACCCGGCCTTCACCCAGCTGTACGTGGCCGAGCTGTGGCGCACCAACCGGGCCTGGCAGTCCACGCTGATGGTGGTCCGGCAGGAGGCCGTCGCGGTCGTGGAGGGCGTACTGCGCGAGGGCGTGGCGAACGGCGAGTTCAGCGAGGAGATCGACGTCCAGCTGACCGCCGCCGCTCTCGTCGGCATGGTGCTGGTGGCCGCGCTGGACTGGAAGTCGTTCCAGCCGGAGCGGTCCCTGGACGATGTCCACGCGGCGCTGTCCCGGCTGCTCCAGGGGCGGGTCAGCGGGAAGGGCTGAGCGGGTCACCGGCACGCGCACGTGCACGAAGGAAGCGCCGGTCCGCCCTGGCCGCGTCCCCCGCGGGCCACCTCGAACCGGCGCTTCCCTCTCGCTCCCCCGTACTCCCCCGTACGTCCCCCGTACGGTCGTCCCCCCTGTTCTCCCCGGGTCTCCCCCGGATCTCCCCCGTGTCTCGCTTCCGCCGATGGATCGGCGGAAGGAGCGGATCGAGGGCCGCTCCGTTCCGGCGCCCCGTGTCGCCGGTGCCGGAGCCGCGCCCCTTTCCGTGTCTCCACTCTCTCGTCCGCGCAGGTGGTGGCCCATCCGTGCGCGTACTCATCTCTCCGCATAGGTACGCGTACTCAGCCCCGCGCGCTCACCCCCGGCCCTGTGGGCCGGATTGTCGGTGGTGCTCGATAAAGTCGCAGGCATGGCAACGATTGCGGTGATCGGCGCCGGGATGGGCGCGATGGCGGCCGCCGCCCGGCTGGCCGTCGCGGGCCACCGGGTGACGGTGTACGAACGTACGGGGACGTACGGCGGTGCGGTGCGCCGGTTCGAGCGGGACGGGTTCCGCTTCGACACCGGTCCCGGTCTGCTGCCGTTGCCCGCGGTCTACCGCGACCTGTTCGTCAAGACCGGCAAGGAGCCCCTGGAGGCCTGCGTCGAGCTGGTGCAGGTCGACCCGTCGTCCCGGCACGTCTTCGCGGACGGCACCGAGGTGTCGTTGCCGAACGCCTCGCGCGCGGGCGTCGTCACCGCCCTGGACGAGGCCCTGGGGGCGGGCGCGGGTCAGCGCTGGGGCGACTTCCTGGTGCGGGCACGGGAGGCCTGGGACCGCACCCGCCGTCCCCTGCTGGAAGAGCCCCTGTGGCCGAACTGGCGGGTGCTGGCCGACCAGGAGCCCTATCCCGCCGTCCCGCACAAGCGGCTGCTGCGCACCCGCCGGGCGTCCACACTCACCGAGGTCGGGGACTGGGAACTGCGCGACCCCCGTCTCGCCGCGCTCCTGGAGAGCCACGCGCTCGCGTACGGCCTTCAGCCCCGGACCACTCCGGCGAGCGCGGCCGTGCTGCCCTATATGGAGCACGCCTTCGGCATCTGGTATGTGCGCGGTGGCATAAGGGAGTTGGCGCGCGCGGTGTACGAGCGGTGCGTGGCCCGCCGGGTGGAGTTCGTCTTCGGCGCGGAGGTCACCGGCATCCTGGAGAAGGACGGCCGCGCCGCCGGGGTGGAGCTGGCGGACGGGACGGTGGCCGAGGCGGACCATGTGGTGGCGGACGTGCACCCGGTGCGGCTGCTGGGCCTGACGGAGCATCCGCTCGACGCGGACGCGGACGTGCGCGCCGAGACCGTGACGCCCCGCCCGGGCCGGTTCACCGTGCTGCTGGCCCTGCGCGGCGAGCGCGAGCCCGGTGCCGCGCACCGCACGGTCGTGCACGCGCCGGACCCCGAGGCCGAGCAGGACCTGCTCGCCTCCCTCGGCGGCGACGAGCCCGTGCGGCCCACGGTGACCGTACTGCGGCCCGGCGACCCCTCCATGCGTCCGGAGGGGGCGCATGAGTCGGTGGTGGCCTCGGCGGTGGTGCCGGCCGGGGCGGGCTGGGAGCGGGAGAGCATGGTCCGGCGCTACGCCGACCTCGTCCTGGACGCCGCCGAGGCCGCCGTTCCGGGGCTGCGTGAGCGGCTGATCTGGCACGAGGTGCGCACGCCCGACCACGTCGAGGCCGAGACGGGCGCCGCTTTCGGGGCCGTCCCCGCACCCGCGCTCGCCGCCGCCGACGGCCGCTTCCTGCATCCGGCGAACACCACACGCCTGCCGGGCCTGTACCGGGTGGGCGGCTGGTCACACCCCGGCGGCGGGCTCCCCCACGCCGGTATGTCCGGCGCGCTGGTCGCGGGGCTGATCGTGGAGGGGCCGGACTTCCGGGGCTCGCAGTGAGTCCAGCGCGCGGGCGCGGGGCTCAGAAACGGTACTGCTCGTCGAACCCGTGCTCCTGCTGCTGCCCGCCCGTCTGGTAGGGGTACTGCTGCTCGGCCGGGGGCTCGCCCTGGTAGGGCTCGTCGGTGCGCTGCTGCGGGACCCAGACGCCGTCGGCCGGGGTCTCGCCGTAGCCGCCGGTGGCGTACTGGTCCTGGCCGTAGCCCTGTTGGCCGTACTGCTGGCCGCCGTAGGTCTGGTCGTACCCGGTCCCGCCGTAGGGGTCGGAGTAACCGGTGTACTGCTGCTGGCCGCCGGCCTCGTAGCCGTACTGCTGCTGCCCGTAGCCCGAGTAGTCGTAGGCGTACGACTGGTCGGTGCCCTGGGCGGCGGCGTAGGCGGAGTCCGGGTAGGAGTGGCCGTATATGCCGTACGTACCGGTCTCGTCGGGCAGGGGCTGCGGCTCGTAGACCGCGGTGGCCTCGGCGGCGGAGCGGGCGGCGGGGGTGAACACGTCGTCGCGGTCGAAGTCGTCGTCCTGGCCGTAGGCGAGCCCGTCGCGGCCGTAGTCGCCGTTGCCGTCGGCGTAACCGGCCGTGGTCGCGCCTTCCAGGCCGGAGACCTCCAGGGCGGGCTCCTGGCGCTCGGGTTCGCCGCGGCGGCGCTTGCTCTTGCCGCCGCTGCCCGCCCCGGCATCGGCTGCCGGGCGGCTGACCGCCCAGCCCTCGGCGAAGCCCCGGCGGAACGACAGCGTGACGTAGGTCTGGCCGACCGCGAAGGCGGCCGCGCCCAGGCCGATGACGATCACGGACGGGATCAGGACACCGAGCACGACACCGAGGAAGCCGACGAAGGCGAGCAACCGCCAGCGCAGTCTCGCCTTGTACTGCAGCAGCACCTCACCGAGCAACCACAGCGCGACGATGCCGAACGCGATGTAGAGGACCGTCCAGCCCATGTACGCCCCTCTCCCATTGGCCGCTACGCAGTGTGTCGTATCGCGGTGCGGCCGGTCTAGGCCTGCGGGGGATGGTGCAGGCCCAGGTTTTCGTAGATTTCCAGCGTCGCCGTGGAGTTGTTGAGCGTGATGAAGTGCAGTCCGGGCACTCCCTCGGACAGCAGCCGTGCGCAGAACTCCGTGGCGAATTCGATACCAATGGAGCGTACCGCCGCCGGATCGTCTTTGGCTGTGAGGATCCGCTCTTTCAGCGCGGACGGGAAGGCGGCGTTGCTGAGCTGTGGCAACCGTTGCAGCATCTTCACGCTCGTCACCGGCAGGACCTCGGGGATGACCGGGGTCTCGCAGCCGGCCGCGGCCACCCGGTCGCGCAGACGCAGGTAGGACTCCGGCTGGAAGAACATCTGGGTGATGGCGTAGTCGGCGCCGGCCCGGCACTTGTCGACGAAGTGGGCGACGTCGGCGTCCCACTCGGTGGAGCGCGGGTGCATCTCGGGGAAGGCGGCGACGCCCACGCAGAAGTCGCCCGACTCCTTGATGAGACGGACGAGTTCGGCCGCGTACGTCAGGCCCCGGGGGTGCGGCACCCACTCGCCCATCGGGTCGCCGGGCGGGTCGCCGCGCACCGCGAGCATGTTGCGGATCCCCGCGTCCGCGTACTGGCCGATGATGTTGCGCAGTTCGGCGATGGAGTGGTTGACCGCGGTGAGGTGGGCGACCGGCGTCAGCGTGGTGTCGACGACGATCTGCTGGGTCTCCTTGACCGTGGTGGCCCGGGTGGAACCGCCGGCGCCGTACGTCACGGACACGAAGTCGGGCGCCACCGCCTCGACCCGGCGCAGCGCGTTCCAGAGGTTCCGCTCGCCCTGAGGGGTCTTGGGCGCGTAGAACTCGAAGGAGTACGTCGTTTTGCCGGTGCCGATGATGTCACGCACCGTACGCGCGCGATCGGTCCTGGTTGATGCGGTTCCGAGGGCCATACCCGCAGGTTAGCCAGGGGTGGCCGGTCCCCCAACCGGACATCGGAAATTTGCCCGATTTGCCGGGTTGTTGTCCACCCCTTGGACACGAAGCCGGACAGGGAGCCGGACAGGCCCTACGCCTGCCGCAGCCGCTTGGCGAACTCCGCCGCCGCCGCTCCGGGGTCCTCGGCCTCCGTGATCGCCCGTACGACGACCACCCGGCGGGCGCCCGCGTCCAAAACCTCGTCGAGATTGCCCAGGTCGATGCCGCCGATGGCGAACCAGGGGCGGTCGGTGCCCAGGGCGGCGGTGTGCCGGACCAGGTCGAGGCCCGGGGCGTGGCGGCCGGGCTTGGTGGGGGTGGGCCAGCACGGGCCGGTGCAGAAGTAGTCCACGCCCTCCTGGACGGCCGCCGCCTCCGCCTCGGCCGGGGCGTGCGTGGAGCGTCCTATGAGCACGTCCGGGCCCAGGATCGCGCGGGCCGCGGGGACCGGGAGGTCGCCCTGGCCGAGGTGGAGCACATCGGCGGCGGCGGCGTGGGCGACGTCCGCGCGGTCGTTGACCGCCAGCAGCTTGCCGTGCCGGGCGCAGGCGTCGGCGAGGACCGCCAGGTGCTCCAGCTCCTCGGCCGCCTCCATGCCCTTGTCCCGCAGCTGCACGATGTCGACACCGCCGGCCAGCACCGCGTCCAGGAACTCGGCGAGGTCGCCCTGCCGCTTGCGGGCGTCCGTGCACAGATAGAGCCGGGCGTCCGCGAGCCGGGCGCGGGCGGTGGCGGCGGTGTCGGACATACGAGAATCCCCCCAGTGGTCGGTTGCGGATGTCGGCGGCGCCGGGCCCGGCGCCGGCCCTGCCGCCCCGGTGAGGGCGCGGCAGGCCGCCGCCGGTGAGGTCCGGGGCCCCGCGGGGCCCCGGCCCGTACGCCGGACGGTGTCCGGTTCAGGTGGTCCGGGTCAGACGGCGAGCGCCTGGGCGCGGCGCTTCACCTCCGTGCCGCGATTCTCGCTCAGGGCCTGCGCGGGGGTACCGGGCAGGCTCGGGTCAGGAGTGAAGAGCCACTCCAGCATCTCTTCGTCCGTGAAGCCGTCGTCCCGCAGCAGCGTCAGGGTCCCGGACAGGCCCTTGACGACCTTGTCCCCGTCGATGAAGGCGGCGGGGACGTGCAGCGCCCGGTTCTCACCACGGCGTACGGCGATGAGCTGGCCGTCCTTGACCAGCTGCCGCACACGTGTCACCTCGACATCGAGCTGTTCCGCGATGTCGGGGAGGGTGAGCCAGGCGGGGACGAGAGCATCGATCTTTGCGTCAATCTCGGTCACGGAAACAAGCCTGCCATCTGCCACTGACAGTCGGAAGCCGGGCCGGTCCACCCGGGGCCCCGTGGCAGCCCGGGCCGCCCCTACGCCGTGGCGTTCTTCAGCGGCCTCGCCGGGTCGGCCAGTGCCTCCGGCCGCATGGGCGTGCCCGCCTCGATCAGCCGCCGCCCCTGCGCCAGATCCCTCGGGCGCCCGACGGCGAGCAGGGCCACCAGCCGGTCCTCCTTCAGCCAGCAGACCGTCCACGCCGGTCCGGCGGGGTCGCCGCGCCACAGGGTCCGGTCGGCCGCCCCGTGATGGCCGGCGTACTGGACGAAGCGGCCGAACTGCTCCGACCAGAAGTACGGCACCGGGTCGTAGACGGCGGGAGCCTCGCCGATGATGTTCGCGGCGACCGTGCGCGGGCCCTGCAAGGCGTTGTCCCAGTGGTGGACGAGCAGACGCTCCCCGTACCGGCGGGAGGGGAAGGAGGCGCAGTCGCCGACCGCGTACACGTCCGGGACGGAGGTGCGCAGGCGCTCGTCGGCCACCACCTCGCGGTGCGCGCCGAGCTCGACGCCGGAGCCGGCCAGCCACCCCGTGGCGGGGCGGGCGCCGATACCGACGACGACGGCGCCCGCGGGCAGCCGCGAGCCGTCGTCGAGCACCACCGCGCCGGGCTCGACGCGCTCCACGCGCGCGTGCGTGCGCAAGGCGGCGCCGCTGTCGGCGTACCAGGCCGCCATCGGCGCGGCCACCTCGGCGGGCAGCGCGCCGGCGAGCGGGCGGTCCGCCGCCTCCACGACCGTCACCGCGCAGCCCGCCTCGCGGGCCGCCGTGGCGAACTCGGCGCCGATCCAGCCCGCGCCGACGACCACGACGTCGTGCTGCCGGGCGAGGACGGGCCGCAGCCGTTCGGCGTCGTCGAGGGTGCGCAGCAGGTGCACGCCGGGCACGCCCTCCGCGCCGGGCAGGCGGATCGGTTCGGCGCCGGTGGCGAGGACCAGGACGTCGTACGGCACGGGGCCGGCCTCGGTGTCCAGTTCGTGGTCGCCGGGACGCACCCCCAGTACCTCGCGCCCCAGCCGGAGTTCGATGCCGAGCGCCTCGAAGTCGACGTCGAAGGCGGAGCCCTCGGCCTTGCCGAGCAGCACGGCCTTGGACAGCGGTGGCCGGTCGTACGGCTGGTGGGGCTCGGCGCCGATCAGCGTCACGGTGCCCTGGAAGCCCTGTTCGCGCAGGGCGACCGCGGTCTGCACCCCGGCCATGCCCGCGCCGACGACGACCACGCGCCGCGCCTGTGACGTGCCCTGTTCCCGCGTCTGCTCGCTCACCCGATCACCATAGACAACTGACAATCCGTCAGTCAGGGGGCGTGCTGAGTGACCTGTTCCACAACGCTCGTCCCCCGACCGGGCTGCGACTCCCACTCCCAGGTCTCCTCCAGCCGCACCCGGCCGTCGGGCAGGCCGACGACGGTGGACACGCAGTGCCCGGAGGAGGTGGTGCCGTCGTGCTTCAGCTGCACATAGCGGAAGTCCAGCCGGTCGCCCTCCCGGGTGCCCACCAGATGCCCTCGTACCACGTCGCCGCCCGCGTACTCGGCCCAGATCGCGCCGTTCTCCTCGTGGTAGGTGAACCGGGTGCGAGTACCCACCTGACCTGGGGCTTGGTCCGCGACCGGGGCGAGGGTCAGTCCGTCGAGCGAACGGGGCATGGGCAGAGGCTCCCTACAAGGTCGAAGGTCCGCGGGCTAGGGTGGCCACCGTACAAGCACTCGCGGGAGCCCGGACGCACCGGGCTGAGAGGGAGGCTGGCGGCCTCCGACCGTACGAACCTGATCCGGGTCATGCCGGCGAAGGGAGGGGCTGGACGCCCATGTCGTCACGTACGTCAGACGTCCTCGTCATCGGGGGCGGGATCATCGGCCTGGTCACGGCCTGGCGCGCCGCGCAGCGCGGGCTGGTCACGGCCGTGCTGGACCCGGAGCCGGGCGGCGGGGCCGCGCAGGTCGCGGCCGGGATGCTGGCCGCCGTCACGGAACTGCACTACGGCGAGCAGACGCTGCTCGGCCTGAACCTGGAATCGGCCCGCCGCTATCCGGACTTCGCGGCCGAGCTGACCGGTCTCACCGGCCTGGACCTCGGCTACCGCGGCTGCGGCACGCTCGCCGTGGCACTGGACGCCGACGACCGCGCCCATCTGCGCGAACTGCACGCCCTGCAGCAGCGGTCGGGCCTCGCGTCCGAGTGGCTGTCCGGGCGGGAGTGCCGGCGCCTGGAGCCGCTGCTCGCGCCGGGCGTGCGCGGCGGGCTGCGGGTGGACGGAGACCACCAGATCGACCCGCGCCGGCTGGCGGCGGCGCTTCTCGCCGCGTGCGAGCGGGCCGGGGTGGTCTTCCACCGGACGTGGGCGCAACGGCTGTCCGTGGTACGGGACCGGGCGGCGGGTGCCGTCACGCGCGAGGGCGTGACCCTGGGCGCGGGCCAGGTGGTGCTCGCGGCCGGGAGCCTGAGCGGGCGGCTCGCGGGCGTCCCGGAGGACCTGCTGCCGCCGGTGCGGCCGGTGAAGGGGCAGGTGGTGCGGATGGCCGTGCCCGAGCGGTACGCGCCGTTCCTGAGCCGGACCGTGCGGGCCGTGGTGCGCGGCAGCCAGGTCTACCTGGTGCCCCGGGAGAACGGCGAACTGGTCGTCGGGGCCACCAGCGAGGAGCTGGGCTGGGACACGACGGTGACCGCGGGCGGGGTGTACCAGTTGCTGCGCGACGCGCACGAACTGGTGCCCGGCATCACCGAACTGCCGCTCACGGAGACCCGGGCCGGACTGCGCCCCGGCTCCCCCGACAACGCGCCGCTGCTCGGCCCGACCGGTCTGGACGGGCTGCTGCTGGCCACCGGGCACTACCGCAACGGCGTGCTGCTCACGCCGGTCACCGGGGACGCCATGGCGCACGTACTGGTCACCGGTGAACTGCCGGAAGTGGCCCTCCCGTTCACCCCGAAGCGCTTCAGCGCGGCACTCACGGAGCAGCCCGTATGAACATCTCCGTCAACGGAGAGCCCCGGGAGGTCGCCCCGGGCACCGCTCTCGACACGCTGGTCGAGTCCCTCACCGCGGCGCCGCGCGGAGTCGCCGCCGCGCTCAACGAAACCGTCGTCCCGCGCGCGCAGTGGCCGTCCACGGCCCTGGCCGAGGGCGACCGCGTCGAAGTCCTCACCGCCGTCCAAGGAGGCTGAGCATGGCCGACGACCCCTTCGTCCTCGGTGGTACGTCCTTCACGTCCCGTCTGATCATGGGTACGGGCGGTGCGCCCAGCCTGGACGTGCTGGAGCGGGCGCTGGTCGCCTCCGGCACGGAGCTGACGACCGTGGCGATGCGGCGGGTGGATCCCGGCGTGCACGGGTCGGTGCTGTCGGTGCTGGACCGGCTCGGCATCCGGGTGCTGCCGAACACGGCGGGCTGCTTCACCGCCGGGGAGGCCGTGCTCACCGCCCGGCTGGCGCGGGAGGCGCTGGGCACCGATCTGGTCAAGCTGGAGGTCATCGCCGACGAGCGCACGCTGCTGCCGGATCCGATCGAGCTGCTGGACGCGGCGGAGACGCTGGTCGACGACGGGTTCACGGTGCTGCCGTACACGAACGACGACCCCGTGCTGGCGCGGAAGCTGGAAGACGTGGGGTGCGCCGCGGTCATGCCGCTGGGGTCGCCGATCGGGTCGGGGCTCGGGATCCGCAATCCGCACAACTTCCGGCTGATCGTCGAGCACGCGCGCGTACCGGTGATTCTGGACGCGGGGGCCGGTACGGCCTCGGACGCGGCGCTGGCGATGGAGCTGGGGTGTGCGGGGGTGATGCTCGCGTCTGCGGTGACGCGGGCTCAGGAGCCCGAACTGATGGCTTCGGCGATGCGGCATGCGGTGGAGGCGGGGCGGTTGGCCCGGCGGGCGGGGCGGATCCCGCGGCGGCACTTCGCCGAGGCGTCTTCTCCCGCGGAGGGCCTGGCCGCGCTCGATCCTGAGCGGCCCGCGTTCTGAGCGGGGTCGCGGTCCCGTTCGGCGGCTTTCCGTTCGTGGGAAGCGTCACAGGTCCGCTTCAGTACCGCTCCGATCGTGGGCGAACCCGTGGGGCTGTCGGTCGTGGCTCGTACACTCACCTGCGTGGATACGACCCTTCAGGACCCTCTCGTCGGGCAGGTGCTCGACGGCCGTTACCGCGTCGACGCGCGGATCGCGGTCGGCGGGATGGCCACGGTCTACCGGGCCCTGGACACCCGCCTTGACCGGGTCCTCGCGCTCAAGGTGATGCACCCGACGCTCGCGGCCGACGGATCGTTCGTGGACCGGTTCATCCGGGAGGCGAAGTCGGTGGCCCGGCTCGCCCACCCCAACGTGGTGCAGGTCTTCGACCAGGGGACCGACGGGTCGTACGTCTACCTGGCCATGGAGTACATCGCCGGGTGCACCCTGCGGGACGTGCTGCGCGATCGGGGCGCGCTGCAGCCGCGGGCCGCGCTGGACATCCTGGAGCCGGTGCTGGCCGCGCTCGGCGCCGCCCACCGGGCCGGGTTCGTGCACCGGGACATGAAGCCGGAGAACGTCCTGATAGGGGACGACGGGCGGGTCAAGGTGGCCGACTTCGGGCTCGTGCGGTCCGTGGACACGGTGACCAGCACGACCGGGACCGTGCTCGGGACCGTCTCCTACCTCGCGCCCGAGCAGATCGAGCGGGGGACAGCCGATCCGCGCGTCGACGTGTACGCCTGTGGTGTCGTGCTCTACGAGATGCTCACCGGCGGCAAGCCGCACGCCGGGGACACCCCCGCCCAGGTGCTGTACAAGCACATCCACGAGGACGTACCGCCGCCCTCGGCCGTGGTGCCGGGACTGGCCTACGAGCTGGACGAGCTGGTCGTCGCCGCCACCGCCCGCGCCCCGGAGCTCCGGCCGCAGGACGCCGTGGGCTTCCTCGCCCACGTGCGGGAGGCCCGCGCGGCGCTCGCCGACGGGCAGCTGGACGCCGTGCCGCCGCAGGCCGTCGCCGTGGAGCACGACAACGCGGAGGACCGGACGAGCGTGATCCCGCGCGCGCTGACCTCCCCCACACTCGGCTTCGCCGGCGCGGGGGGACCCCCGGCGCGCCCGCTGCCGGTGAACGAGGAGGACCGGCCCGCGGCGGTCGTCGACCGGACCAGCCGGCTCCAGGCCCCGCCCGTCCCGCCCGCGCGGCGGCCGGGGCGCCCCCGGCGCGGGCTCCTCACGATCGTCGCGGCCGTGCTGGTGGTCTTCGGGGTCGGGGCCGGGATCTGGTACATCAACTCCGGCCAGTTCACCCACGTCCCGCCGCTGCTGACGAAGACCGAGACACAGGCCAGGGAGCGGCTGGAGAAGGCCGGGCTCGAGGTCGGGCAGGTCAAGCTCGCCTACAGCGACTCGGTGAAGAAGGGCACGGTGATCAGCACCGACCCGAAGACCGGCGCCCGCATCCGCAGCAACGACTCGGTGACGCTGACACTCTCCAAGGGTCCGGAGACGGTGAAGGTGCCGGACCTGTCGGGCAAGGAGCTGGGCAAGGCGCGGGCGCTGCTGAAGTCCGAGGGGCTGGAGCCGGGCATGGTCACCCGGGAGTTCAGTGAGGACGTGGCCTCCGGGTCGGTGATCGGTACGGACCCGGAGGCGGGCACCGTGCGGCACGCGGGCTCGGCGATCGCGCTGACCGTGAGCAAGGGCAGCCCGATCGACGTACCGGACGTCACCGGTGAGGACCTGGACAGCGCCAAGCGCGATCTGGAGGCCGCCGGGCTGAAGGTGACCGTGGCCACGCGCCAGGTCAACTCCGAGTACGACAAGGGCGAGGTCGCCCGGCAGACCCCGGTGGCCGACAGCCAGGCCGCCGAGGGCGACACGGTGACGCTGACGCTGTCCAAGGGCCCGGTGATGGTCGAGGTGCCGGACGTGGTGGGCGACAGCGTGGACGACGCGACGCAGCAGTTGGAGGACCGCGGCTTCAAGGTCGACAAGGACCGCGGGCTGCTCGGCCTGTTCGGCGACACCGTCAAGGAGCAGTCGGTGGACGGCGGCGACACGGCGCCCAAGGGGTCGACGATCACGATCACCATCCGCTGACGGGGCCCGGCCGGGGGCACGCCCGGAGCATGACACCCTGAAGGGGTGACACAGCAGCACTCCGGTCTCGCCCCCGCTCCCGTCCCCGGCCCCGCCCGCAATCCCGTGGGCGGTCACGTCCCCGTGGCGGGCGGCCTGCACTCCGTGGGGTTGTCGTACGCCCGCGACCTGGGGGCCGAGACCGTGCAGGTCTTCGTCGCCAACCCCCGCGGGTGGGCCACGCCCGCCGGGAACCCGCGGCAGGACGAGGCGTTCCGTCAGGCCTGCGCCGAGGGGGCGATCCCGGCGTACGTGCACGCGCCGTACCTGATCAACTTCGGCTCGCACACCGAGGCGACCGTGGAGCGGTCGGTGGAGTCGCTGCGGCACTCGCTGCGGCGGGGGCGGGAGATCGGCGCGCTGGGCGTGGTGGTGCACACCGGCAGCGCGACCGGCGGCCGGGACCGGTCCGTGGCGCTGCAGCAGGTGCGGGAGCATCTGCTGCCGCTGCTGGACGAGCTCACCCACGACGACGATCCGTACCTGCTCCTGGAGTCGACCGCCGGGCAGGGCGCCTCGCTGTGTTCCCGCACCTGGGACTTCGGTCCGTACTTCGAGGCCCTGGACGCCCATCCGAAGCTGGGCGTGTGCCTGGACACCTGCCACATCTTCGCCGCCGGGCACGACCTGACCGGCCCGGACGGCATGCACCGCACGCTGGACCTGCTGGTGGACACGGTCGGCCCGGGCCGGCTGAAGCTGATCCACGCCAACGACTCCAAGGACGTGGCCGGCGCCCACAAGGACCGCCACGAGAACATCGGCGTCGGCCACATCGGCGAGGACCCCTTCCGCGCCCTGATGACCCACCCGGCGACCGAGGGCGTCCCCCTGGTCATCGAAACCCCGGGCGGCAAGGAGGGCCACACGGCGGACGTGGAACGGCTGAAGAAGCTGCGGGACAGCTAGGGCCTGTCCGGCGGGTCAGGTCGCAGGAAACGGGCGGTGCCTCATCGGCGCTGGGGGGCGTGCCAAGCCCCGCGTCTGCGGCATGATCCGCCGGGCAGGCCCTAGATCTCCGGCCCGTCCCCCGGTCCCTCCTGGTAGGAGTAGCGCTGCTCCTTCCAGGGGTCGCCGATGTTGTGGTAGCCGCGCTCTTCCCAGAAGCCGCGGCGGTCAGCGGTCATGTACTCGACGCCGCGGACCCATTTGGGGCCCTTCCAGGCGTAGAGGTGAGGGACGACCAGGCGGAGCGGGAAGCCGTGCTCGGCGGTGAGGAGCTCGCCGTCCTTGTGGGTGGCGAAGAGGGTGCGCTCGGAGGCGAAGTCCGTCAGGCGGAGGTTGGAGCTGAAGCCGTATTCCGCCCAGACCATCACATGGGTGACATCGGGTGAGGGCGGGGCGATCTCCAGGATGGTCCGGGCGGGGATGCCGCCCCATTCGGCGCCGAGCATGCTGAACTTCGTGACGCAGTGCAGGTCGGCCACGACGGTGGTGTACGGCAGGGCCGTGAACTCCTCGTGGGTCCAGCAGTGCTTCTCGCCGTCGGCGGTGGCGCCGAAGACCCGGAACTCCCAGCGCTCGGGACGGAACTTGGGCACCGGGCCGTAGTGCGTGACCGGCCAGCCGCGCTGCAGTCGCTGCCCCGGCGGAAGCTCGGACCGTACGACCTCTCCGGACTCTCCAGACTCGCGCTCCACCGGCTGACCCATGCCTCCATCCTGACAGACCCCGGGCAGTGCACATGACCAGGCAGGCGTCAATCCGGGCAACTGCCACTAAGCGTGCACTTACTGGACGATCTTTGACGCCGGTGAAATCATCGCCGCAACCTCCCCCGTCCCCCATGTGGAAGGAGCGCTGCGATGCAGGGCGATCCCGAGGTCATCGAGTTCCTCAACGAGCAGCTCACCGCCGAGCTCACCGCGATCAACCAGTACTTCCTGCACGCGAAGATGCAGGAGAACTTCGGCTGGACGAAGCTCGCGAAGTACACCCGGCACGAGTCGTTCGACGAGATGAAGCACGCCGAGGTGCTCACCGACCGGATCCTGTTCCTGGAAGGGTTGCCCAACTACCAGCGGCTGTTCCATGTGCGCGTGGGCCAGACGGTCAGGGAGATGTTCGATGCGGACCGGCAGGTCGAGGTGGAGGCGATCGACCGGCTCAGGCGCGGTATCAAGGTGATGCGCGAGAAGGGCGACATCACGTCCGCCAACATCTTCGAGTCGATCCTCGCGGACGAGGAACACCACATCGACTACCTCGACACCCAGCTGGAACTGCTGGAGAAGCTCGGTGAGGCGCTGTACCTCGCCCAGCTGATCGAACAGCCGGAGAGCTAGGCGGCCCGGGCTAGGCGGCCTCGTCCATACCCGAGAGCTCCGACAGCACCGGCTTGCCCTGGTCCGCCAGCTCGCGGCGGGGGCACGCGCCACGGCCGAGGATGGCCTGGATCCGGCGGACGCAGGAACCGCAGTCCGTGCCGGCCTTGCAGGCGGAGGCTATCTGCCGGGGGGTACAGGCGCCGTTCTCCGCATGCTGCACGACCTGCTGCTCGGTGATCCCGAAACAACTGCAGACGAACACGCGGTTCACCTCCCACCGGGGCGATGGCCAGATCGATGATTGCTGCCGTCCCGTTTGTTCGGTGAGGCAAACCTAACCTTACCCATGGCTCGCCACCCGCAAAAGTGGAAGGGGCGCGGATCGTATGTGATCCGCGCCCCATCACGTCACGGCGTCACTGGTCGCGGTACATCTCCGCGACGAGGAACGCCAGGTCCAGCGACTGGCTGCGGTTCAGCCGGGGGTCGCAGGCCGTCTCGTAGCGCTGGTGCAGGTCGTCGACGAAGATCTCGTCGCCGCCGCCCACGCACTCGGTGACGTCGTCACCGGTGAGCTCGACATGGATACCGCCCGGGTGGGTGCCCAGCTCCTTGTGCACCTCGAAGAAGCCCTTGACCTCGTCGAGCACGTCGTCGAAGCGGCGGGTCTTGTGCCCGGAGGCCGCCTCGAAGGTGTTGCCGTGCATCGGGTCGGTCACCCAGGCCACCGTGGCGCCGGACGCCGTGACCTTCTCCACGAGCTGCGGAAGCCGGTCGCGGATCTTGTCGGCGCCCATGCGGACGATGAAGGTGAGACGGCCCGGCTCCCGGTCGGGGTCGAGGCGCTCGATGTACTGCAGCGCCTCCTCCGCCGACGTGGTCGGGCCGAGCTTGATGCCGATCGGGTTGCGGATCTTCGAGGCGAACTCGATGTGCGCGTGGTCCAGCTGCCGGGTGCGCTCGCCGATCCACACCATGTGCGCGGAGACGTCGTACAGCTGCCCCGTGCGCGAGTCGACCCGGGTGAGCGCCGACTCGTAGTCGAGCAGCAGCGCCTCGTGCGAGGCGTAGAACTCGACGGTCTTGAACTCCTCCGGGTCGGCCCCGCAGGCGTGCATGAAGTGCAGCGCGTTGTCGATCTCGCGGGCGAGCTGCTCGTAGCGCTGGCCGGACGGGGAGGACCGCACGAAGTCCTGGTTCCAGGCGTGCACCTGGCGCAGGTCGGCGTAGCCGCCGGTGGTGAAGGCGCGCACCAGGTTCAGCGTCGAGGCGGACGCCTGGTACATCCGCTTCAGCCGCTCCGGGTCCGGGATCCGGGCCTCTTCGGTGAAGTCGAAGCCGTTGACGGAGTCGCCCCGGTAGGTCGGCAGCGTCACCCCGTCGCGGGTCTCGGTCGGCTTGGAGCGCGGCTTGGAGTACTGGCCGGCGATCCGGCCCACCTTCACCACGGGCACGGACGCGGCGTACGTCAGCACGGCGCCCATCTGGAGCAGGGTCTTGAGCTTGTTGCGGATGTGGTCGGCGGACACCGCGTCGAAGGCCTCGGCGCAGTCGCCGCCCTGGAGGAGGAACGCCTCTCCCTTGGCGACGGCCGCCATCCGGGCGCGCAGCTGGTCGCACTCGCCCGCGAAGACGAGCGGCGGATACGACTCGAGGTCCGCGATCACTGCGCGCAGAGCCTCGGCGTCGGGGTACTCGGGCTGCTGCGCCGCGGGCAGGTTTCGCCAGGTGTTGCCAGCGCTCGCGCTGGTCTTAGCGTTCACGGTCACCCCGTAAACACTACGGGGTCGTGTCGGGGGATTTTCCCCCGGTTCGACAGGTGAGACGGGGCGATCACCGTACGGACGGGCGCGTGGTGCGGTAGGGTCCCTGGCATGTTCGCGCACTCGAACCAGAACTGGTGGTGGACCGCTCATCCGGCGGCCCACTGACTGCGCGTACGCAAGACTTCGCGAAGGCCGCCCGAGGGGCGGCCTTCGGTGTTTCCCGGGGTCGTTCCTCAACCGGCATCGACGTGACTCGACGCACGTCGACGGAAAACGACGGAAGAGGACCCCATGGACCTGGCACGGCTCCTAGCCGACCCCCGCCCCTTCGCCCTGCTGCGCCGGCGCACGCCCGGCCGCGACGAGAACACGGTGGAAGTCCTCGTCGGCCAGGTCATCACCTGCGACCGCCTGGCCGACCTGCCCGACGAGGGCCTCGCGCTCGTCCCCTTCCGCCAGATCCGCGAGCGCGGCTTCGACGTCCGCGACGACGGCACACCGCTGGCGGTGCTGACGCCGGAGGAGTCGTACGAGATCCCGCTCGCCGAAGCGCTGGCGGCGCTGCCCTCCCATCGTGTGCGGGTGGAGGGCGGCGGCTTCGACGTCGACGACCAGGAGTACGGCGAGATCGTCGGGCGGGTGCTGCGCGAGGAGATCGGGCGCGGCGAGGGCGCCAACTTCGTGATCCGGCGGACGTACGAGGGGCGGATCCCGGGGTTCTCCAGAGGTGACGCCCTCGCGCTCTTCCGGCGCCTGCTGGAGGGTGAGCGGGGCGCGTACTGGACCTTCGTGGTGCACACCGGCGACCGCACGCTGGTCGGCGCCAGCCCCGAGGTGCATGTCCGGATGTCCGGTGGAACGGTCGTGATGAACCCGATCAGCGGGACGTACCGCTACCCGGACGGCGGCCCGACCCCCGAACACCTGCTCGACTTCCTCGCCGACGGCAAGGAGATCGAGGAGCTGTCGATGGTAGTCGACGAGGAGCTCAAGATGATGTGCACCGTCGGCGACATGGGCGGGGTGGTGGTCGGCCCCCGGCTGAAGGAGATGGCGCACCTCGCGCACACGGAGTACGAGCTGCGCGGCCGGTCGTCGCTGGACGTGCGGGAGGTCCTGCGGGAGACCATGTTCGCCGCCACTGTCACCGGCTCCCCCGTGCAGAACGCCTGCCGGGTCATCGAGCGGCACGAGGTCGGCGGGCGCGGCTACTACGCGGGCGCGCTGGCACTGCTGGGCCGGCACGCGGGTGGCGGGCGGGAAGGAGCCGGGGCCCAGACCCTCGACTCCCCCATCCTCATCCGGACCGCCGACATCGACGCGGCCGGGAGGCTGCGGGTGCCGGTCGGCGCCACGCTGGTGCGCGGATCGGACCCGGCGGGAGAGGTCGCCGAGACGCACGCGAAGGCGGCGGGCGTGCTGGCGGCCCTGGGCGTACGTCCCTCCCGGCCCCGGCAGGAGCACGCCCGCCCCCGTCTCGCCGACGATCCCCGGGTGCGGGCCGCGCTCGACGGGCGCCGGGCCGCGCTGGCCCCCTTCTGGCTGCGGATGCGGGAGCGGTCCGAGGAGCTCACCGGGCACGCCCTGGTGGTCGACGGGGAGGACACCTTCACGGCGATGCTGGCGCACGTGCTGCGGTCGTCCGGCCTGGCGGTGTCCGTCCGGCGCTACGACGAGCCGGGGCTGCGGGCGGCGGTGCTCGCGCACGAGGGGCCGGTCGTGCTCGGCCCCGGGCCCGGCGACCCCTCCGACCTGGACGACCCCAAGATGCGGTTCCTGCGCGAGCTGACCGCCGAGGTGATCCGGGACCACCGGCACGGCGTCCTCGGGGTCTGCCTCGGGCACGAGCTGATCGCCGCCGAGCTGGGGCTGAAGATCGTGCGGAAGGAGGTGCCGTACCAGGGGGCGCAGACCGCGGTCGACCTGTTCGGGCGGAGCGAGACCGTCGGCTTCTACAACAGCTTCGTGGCCCGCTGCGACGACGACGGGGCGCGGGAGCTGACCGCGCACGGGATCGAGGTGAGCCGGGCCGGGAACGGGGAGGTGCACGCGCTGCGCGGGCCGGGGCTCGCGGGGGTCCAGTTCCACCCGGAGTCGGTCCTGACGCTGAACGGCGACGCGATCGTGCGGGAGCTGGTGGGCCGTCTGCGGGACACGAGCGTCCCCTCCGGTACGCGAACGACGCCGCCGCGGTAGCCGCGGCGGCGTCGGGAGGCCGTACGGATTCAGCCGAAGAAGACCCCGACCTCCGTGTAGAGCTCGGGGTCCACCGTCTTCAGCTTCGCCGTCGCCTCGGAGATCGGGACCCGGACGATGTCGGTGCCGCGCAGGGCGACCATCTTGCCGAAGTCGCCCTCCCGGACGCAGTCGATGGCGTGCAGACCGAAGCGGGTGGCGAGCCAGCGGTCGAAGGCGCTGGGGGTGCCGCCGCGCTGGATGTGCCCCAGCACGGTGGTGCGGGCCTCCTTGCCGGTGCGCTTCTCGATCTCCTTGGCCAGCCACTCGCCGACGCCGGACAGGCGGACGTGGCCGAAGGAGTCGAGCGACCCGTCCTTGAGCACCATCTCGCCGTCCTTCGGCATGGCACCCTCGGCGACCACGACGATCGGCGCGTACGAGGCCTTGAAGCGGGAGGTGATCCAGGCGCACACCTGGTCGAGGTCGAAGCGCTGCTCGGGGATGAGGATGACGTTGGCGCCGCCCGCGAGCCCGGAGTGGAGGGCGATCCAGCCGGCGTGACGGCCCATCACCTCGCAGACCAGGACCCGCATATGGGACTCGGCGGTGGTGTGCAGCCGGTCGATGGCCTCGGTGGCGATGCCGACCGCGGTGTCGAAGCCGAAGGTGTAGTCGGTGGCGGAGAGGTCGTTGTCGATGGTCTTCGGCACTCCCACGCACGGCACGCCGTACTCGTCGGACAGTCGTGCGGCGACGCCCAGGGTGTCCTCGCCGCCGATCGCGATCAGCGCGTCGACCTCCTGCTTGGCGAGGTTGTCCTTGATCCGGCGGACGCCGTCCTCCTGCTTGAGGGGGTTGGTCCGCGAGGAGCCGAGGATCGTGCCGCCGCGGGGCAGGATGCCGCGCACCGCGGGGATGTCGAGGCGCAGTGTGTCGCCTTCTAGAGGTCCCCGCCAGCCGTCCCGGAAGCCGACGAAGTCGTAGCCGTACTCCTGCACGCCCTTGCGCACGACGCCCCGGATGACGGCGTTGAGCCCGGGGCAGTCGCCGCCTCCGGTCAGTACTCCGACCCGCATGGAAATGTCCCTTCGCAGCGGTTGCCTGACGGAGAGTCACGGTAGTGGTGATTCACGTCACACAGGGAGAGGCGGGAAGGGCAATTCCGGTGAACTGTCGGGAGTTCGCTTTACTCGTCGTCAAGTCCGCGTTCTATGGCGTAGCGCACCAGCTCGACGCGGTTGTGCAACTGGAGCTTGCCGAGGGTGTTCTGGACGTGGTTCTGCACCGTGCGGTGGGAGATGACCAGGCGTTCGGCGATCTGCTTGTAGCTCAGGCCCTTGGCGACCAGCCGCAGCACCTCGGTCTCCCGCTCGGTGAGCCGGGGCGCGTTCGGCTCGTCGGTGTCCGGGGCGGGCGCGGGTTCCGAGGCGAGCCGGCGGTACTCGCCGAGGACCAGACCGGCGAGGCCGGGCGTGAACACCGGGTCGCCGACCGCCGTCCTGCGCACCGCGTCCACCAGTTCCTCCGTGGACGCCGACTTCAGCAGATAGCCGGTCGCGCCGGACTTCACGGCCTCCAGGACATCGGCGTGCTCGCCGCTCGCCGACAGCACCAGCACGCGCAGCGCCGGGTTGGCGGCCACCAGTTCCTTGCAGACCTGGACGCCCGGCTTGGCGGGCAGGTTGAGGTCCAGGACGAGGACGTCGGGCGCGGCGGCCTTCGCGCGGCGCACCGCCTGCTCGCCGTCCCCGGCGGTGGCGACCACCTCGAAGCCGGACTCGCCCAGGTCCCGGGCGACCGCGTCGCGCCACATCGGGTGGTCGTCGACCACCATGACCTTGATCGGGTCCCGCCGCTCCGTCATCGCTTCTCCGCCTTCCCCCGGGAGACCCTCGGGTCCTTCGGTACCTTCAGTTCGACTTCCGTGCCCTGGCCCGGGGTCGAGATCAGCTCGGCGCTGCCGCCCAGGTCGCGCAGCCGCCCGCGGATGGACAGGGCCACCCCGAGCCGCCCCTCGCCCTCGGCCTGGGCGAGCCGCCCCCGCGGGATGCCGGGCCCGTCGTCCCGTACGGTCACGACGACCTCGTCCGGCTCGTCCTCGACCAGGATCCAGGCCCGGGCGCCCTCGCCCGCGTGCCGTCGGACATTGTCCAGGGCCGCGCCGACGGCCGCCGCCAGCTCCCGCGCCGCACCCGGCGGCAGGGGCACCGGGGCGCCGGGTTCGGCGAGGCTGACCCGGGCTCCGGCGAACGGGGTGAGCAGCGAGCGCAGATCGACCGGACCGGTGTCGTCCGGTTCCTCCACCGCCCGTACGACCGCGCCCTCGGCCGGGTCCTCCGAGGCCCGCGGGACGGGCACCAGGCCGCCGGAGACCAGCGTGCGCAGCGCCACCTCCTGCTCCCCCGCCATCCGGCCGAGCTCGGCCGCCTCGCCGCCGATCACCGCGCCGCGCCGCTGCACCATGGCCAGCACCTGCAGCACGCTGTCGTGGATGTCCCGGGCGAGCCGCTCCCGCTCCCGGGTGGCGGCCTCGATCTCCAGGGCGCGGGCGAGGGTGCGCTCGGAGGCGCGGGCGACCTCGACCACATAGCCGATGGCGATGGCGGCGACCCAGACGAGGATCACGTTGTGCACGGTGTCCCGGGCCGGACGGCCGCGCTCCGCCAGGTTGGCGACCGCGACCAGCGTGGAGGCCAGGGCCGCCCAGCGCCAGCCGCCCTTGATGGCGAAGGCCAGCACCGATCCGGCGGTCCATATCGACGGCAGCGTCGGCCCGCCCTCGGCGATCCGCTGGTGGGCGTCGGCGAGCGGGGTGAGGAGGATGCCGGTGAGCGCGATCGTCAGGTCGGCGGCGAGGAAGCGCTTGGTACAGCTCGCCGCGTTCGCCACCCGGGGCAGGGTGGCGAGGGTCCAGACGACCAGGACGCCGTAGTAGGCGATCGCGACCCAGGGACGGACGAACTCGTCGTACGCGGTGGCGCACAGGCCGATGGCGTACAGCATCGTCAGCACGCGGTAGCCGGTGAGCGCACGCCACAGCGGCAGCTCGACCGACATCCGCATGACCCGCTCGCGCTTGGCCATGTCCCCCTCGCCCCCGACTCCCCCGACTCCCCGTTTAGGACTCGGCCTTCTTCTTCTCGGCCTTCCCGGCCTCCTTGGACGCCTTCGCCGCCTCCGCGATCCGGCGCTTGGCCGCGGTGGCGTAGATGTCGACGTACTCCTGGCCGGAGAGCTTCATGATCTCGTACATGACCTCGTCGGTCACCGCGCGCAGCACGAAGCGGTCGTGCTCCATGCCGTGGTAGCGGCTGAAGTCCAGGGGCTTGCCGATGCGGATGCCGGGCCGCATCAGCTTCGGGACGACCTTCCCGGGCGGCTGGATCTTCTCGGTGTCGATCATCGCGACGGGGATGACCGGCGCGCCGGTGGCGAGGGCCACGCGGGCCAGGCCGCCGGGCTTGCCCCGGTACAGGCGGCCGTCGGGCGAGCGGGTGCCCTCGGGGTAGATGCCGAACAGCTCACCGCGCTCCAGCACCTCGATGCCGCTCTTGATCGCCGCCTCGCCCGCGCCCCGGGCGCCGGAGCGGTCCACCGGGAGCTGGCCGACGCCCTTGAAGAAGGCCGCGGTGAGCCGCCCCTTCACTCCGGGCGTGGTGAAGTACTCGGCCTTCGCGATGAAGGTGACCTTGCGGTCGAGGACCGCGGGCAGGAAGAACGAGTCCGAGAACGACAGGTGGTTGCTCGCCAGAATGGCGGCACCCTCGGCCGGGACGTTCTCCAGGCCTTCCACCCAGGGCCTGAAGGCGACCTTCAGCGGTCCCCCGATGGCGACCTTCATCGTGCCGTACAACAACCGAGTGCCTCCTGTTTCCGTCGATCAGACCATAACCCGCTCCGCCGTCAAAGGCGCCGACGGCCCTGGTCGGTGTCAGTGCGGTCGCGTACGGTGAAGCAGCACCTGGAGTCGTTTCGCGCCCCTCTCATGAACAGGAGACCGACGTGCCGGTTCTCCCCGGAGCCGAGCCCTACCGCCACGAGGGAGGTCAGACGGGTGTCCTCCTCTGTCACGGGTTCACCGGCTCGCCCCAGTCGCTGCGTCCCTGGGCGGAGCACCACGCCGCCCACGGTCTGACCGTGTCGCTGCCGCTGCTGCCCGGGCACGGCACGAGCTGGGAGGACATGCAGGTCACCGGCTGGCAGGACTGGTACGCGGAGGTGGACCGCGAGCTGCGCCTGCTGCGCGAGCGCTGTGCGCGGGTGTTCGTGGCGGGGCTGTCGATGGGCGGGGCGCTGGCGCTGCGGCTGGCCGCGAAGCACGGGGACGCCCTGCGGGGCGTCGTGGTCGTCAACCCGGCGAACAAGGTGCACGGTCTGTCCGCGTACGCCCTTCCGGTGGCCCGGCACCTGGTCCGTACGACGAAGGGCATCGCCAGCGACATCGCCAAGGAGGGCGCGGCGGAGCTGGGTTACGACCGGGTGCCGCTGCACGCGGCCCATTCCCTGCGGGTCTTCTTCCGGACGCTGGACGGCGAGCTGCCTCAGGTCACCCAGCCGCTGCTGGTTCTGCGCAGCGCGCGCGACCATGTGGTGCCGGCGGCCGATTCGGCCCGGGTGCTGAGCCGGGTGTCGTCGACGGACGTAACGGAGGTCGTGCTGGAACAGAGTTACCACGTGGCGACGTTGGACCACGATGCGGACCGGATCTTCGAGGAGAGCCTCGCCTTCATCGGCCGGCTCGCACCCAGTGTCGGCAAGGAAGGGACGGCCGCAGTTGGCTGAGCACGACTCCGACCGCGAGGACCGCGAGCCGGACGAGAAGGGCGTGCCCTTCGACGAGGAGGCCGCCTGGGCGGCGATCGTCGCCGGATACGGCGAGGAGCCGCCGGACCCGCCGGGCACCAAGCCGTTCAAGCCGGTCGAGGACCTCGCCCTGCTGGAAACGGAACCGAACGACGACGACCGCGGGCAGCAACAGCAACAACAACAGCAGCCGCCGCCCGCCCGGCCGCTGGGCAGCTCCGTCGCCTTCGCGCCCGGTGTCGGGCCGCGCGACTACAGCGCGCCCGAGGCGTCCGAGGAGGACTTCGACGAGGACGACGAGGGCCACTTCGTGCCGCCCGAGCCGCCCCCGCTGCCCGCCGCCGACACGACCGCCAGGTTCGCCTGGCTGGGCGTGATCGGCGGCCCGATCCTGCTCGTGCTCGCCGTGCTGTTCGGCTGGGAGATGACCTGGTGGCTGGCGACCGCCGGCATCGGCGGCTTCCTGGGCGGTTTCACCGCGCTGGTGGTGCGGATGCGGACGGACGAGGAGGGGGACGACGACCCGGGGCGGGGTGCCGTCGTCTGAGCGACGCGTTCACGGTGCCGGGATTCTGAGGGCGGCCAGGACCGGAAGGTGGTCCGTGGCCGCCCTCAGATCTGTCTCGGTGACTCCGGGGTGGTCCAGGGGCACCCCGCAGCCCAGGACCCGGACACCCTTGGTGGCGAAGATCGCGTCGATGCGCCGGTGGGGGTGGTCGCGCGTCCAGGTGTGCTCGCCGCCCCAGGGCGCGGTGTCCCGGCAGTCCTGGAGGGCGTCGGCGAGCCGCCGGAAGGTGGGGCCGTCGGGGCGCTCGTTGAGGTCGCCGCCCGCGACCGCGTGGTCCACGCCCATTGCGGCGAGCCGGTCGAGGAGCATGCCGCCCTGCTCGTACCGCTCGTCCTTCTGCAGGCTGAGGTGACAGCTCAGGACGCCTAGGCGGGCGCCGCCGAACCGTACGACGGCGGTGGCGAAGCCGCGCCGGTGCAGTCCGGGGGTGAGCGGGAGCAGGACGTCCTCGGTGTGCTCGACGGTGGCCCGGAGCGTGCACAGGATCGCCGGGCCCGCGGCCGTCGCGCCCCCGGAGAGGATCACCTGCCCGGAGGCCGCCGCGAGGCGGTCCAGCTTCTTGCGCCAGCGGAAGAAGCGGGGGGCTTCCTGGACCAGGACCAGGTCGGGGGCGCAGGCGGTGATCACCCGGGCGAGGGCGTCGGTGTCGTCGCGCATCGAGCGGATGTTGTAGCTCAGGACCCGGATGACGGCGGAACCGTCGGGCTCGGTGCGGGAGTTGGGAAGCGGCGGGGGCGGGGTCGGCATGGGCCTCAAGATAACGCCGGGGGGACCCGCGAGCACGGCGACGCCCGCCGTCCCCGGGGGGAGCGGCGGGCGCGTCGTGCACGGGGCTCGTCACATGATCGGGTCGGGCTCCCGGGCCAGGTCGGCCGCGCCGACGAGGCCCGCCTTGTTGCCGAGCTGTGCGGCGATCACGTCGGCGACCGGGCGCCAGTTGCCGCCGACCAGCCACCGCTTGTAGGACTTGCGGATGGGGTCGAGCACCAGTTCGCCCTCGTCGGAGAGGCCGCCGCCGACGATGAACGCGGAGGGGTCGAAGAGGGAGGCCAGGTCGGCGAGACCGGCGCCGGCCCAGCGGGCCAGCTCGCGGTAGGAGTCGACGGCGACCGGGTCGCCCTGGCGGGCGGCCATGGAGATGTGCTTGCCCTCGATGCCGTCGGGGGTGCCGTCACCGAGGCCGAGCAGGATCTCGGCGTTCTCGGGGGTGGCGTTGGCGCGCTGCTTGGCGTATCTGACCAGGGCGCGGCCTGAGGCGTACTGCTCCCAGCAGCCCTGCGAGCCGCAGCCGCACAGCAGGCCGTCCGGGACCATCCGGATGTGGCCGAACTCGGCGGCCACACCGAAGTGGCCGCGGCGCAGCTTGTTGCCGATGATGATGCCGCCGCCGAGGCCGGTGCCGAGCGTGATGCAGATGACGTTGCGGTGGCCCTTGCCGGCGCCGAACTTGTACTCGCCCCACGCGGCGGCGTTGGCGTCGTTCTCGACGACGACCGGGAGGCCCACGCGAGCCTCGACCTTTTCCTTCAGCGGTTCCTGGCGCCAGTCGATGTTGGGCGCGAAGTAGACCGTGGAGCGCTGCCGGTTGACGTAACCGGCCGCACCGATGCCCACGCCGACGATCTCGTGCCCGGCGCGGGCGCCCTCCACCGCGGAGGCGATGGCGTCCACGATGCCCTCGGGCGTACCCGGGGTCGGCACCTTGAAGGTCGAGAGGATGTTGCCTTCCTCATCGACCACGCCGGCCGCGATCTTCGTGCCGCCGATGTCGACGCCGATGGTGAGTCCCATGAATCCCTCAGTTCCGGTCGAGCCCCGCTACCGCCAACCGTACCCGAGGGGGTTCTCACGGGGGCTCTCAGTCCAAGTCGATGCGTTGCCCGGGGCCGGTTCCCTCGCCCCGGTCGTCCCGGTCGTTCCAGTCGGTGCCCGGGGTGTCCTTCGGACCGTCCGGGCGGGACGTCCAGCGGTGTTCCTGGGCCTGGACGGCCGAGCGGTAGGCGGCCAGCAGTTCGCCGCCGGCCGCGGCGAGGTGGTCGAAGACGTCGGGGTTGCGTTCTATGACCGGTTCGACGGCCGCCTTGGCCTGCTGCACGACCTGCCGGACCACCTGCTGGGCGGCGGGTCCGGCGACCGCGCCGAGCAGCGGGGATCCGGTGCCGGACAGCTTGTCGATCTTGTCGGCGACGGCGTCGACCAGCTTGCGCAGTTCCTCGGCGGCGGAGCCCGGCGGCGGGCCGTGTTCGGCGCGGCGGCGGGCCTTCTCCGCCGCGAGGTCCTCGGCACAGGCCGTGGACCAGGCGTCGGCGTCGGTCGCCCGTGCCTGATCGAACGCCTCAGGTTCGGGGGCGTCGGGCGTGGGGCGCTCTTCGCTCATGGCGGGCTCCTGACTACGGTTCGCCCTTACGACGTTACCCGAACGGGCGTGCCCGTTTCACCGCCCCGGGGACCGGCCGGGGCGGTGACTCGTCCACCGCTCCGGCGCGGGGCGAGCGGGAGTCACCGCCCGCTCGGCCACAGGTCCGGATCCGGGGCGAAGCGGATGCGCAGCTCGCCCTCGCGCAGGGCGGCGCCCGCGACGGTGCAGCGGCGCAGGGCGGACGGGAGCGGAACGATCCGGCGGAACGGGCCGACCGTGATCACGAGTTCGTCGCCGCGCCGGACGAGGTCGAGTTCGTCCCGTATCGCGTCGGGCAGCGGGATGTGCCAGACGAGCACGCCGTCCGCGGCGATCCGGTCGGTGACGGGCCACTCGACCGGGGCGGGCGCCGGGTTGACGCCGGGCACGCCGAGCGCCGCGAGGTCGTCCCCGCCGTGCGGGTCGCGGCCGAGGTGGGGCACCGCGTGGACGTCGTAGGAGGCGCGCCACTCGGCCAGGGCCTTGCCCTGCTGGGCGGCCAGTCCGGCGAGCCACGGGTCGTGCGCGGTCTCCGGCAGGACGCGGTTGGCGATCAGGGCCTCGGTGCGCAGGCCGCGCAGGGCGAGGCCGAGGCGGGCGGTGCGTACGGCGTCGGCGGCGGCCGGTCCGGGCTCGGCGACCAGGTGTACGGCGGTGTGGCGGTCGGCGACCACGGCTTCCACCGCCGCGAGTTCGAGGTCCCAGCGGGCGGCCGTCTCGTACAGCCACTCGGCGGGCATGGGGACCCCGGCGAGCCGGCCGAGGACCGGGCGCAGGGCGCGGGCCGCCTGGCGTTCGGGCGGCAGGAGGCGGCGCAGGTAGCGGCGCAGTTCCTCCGGCAGGGAGAGGAGGGCGAGGGCCTGGGGGGCGGGCGGGAGGTCGACGACGAGGAGTCGGTACCGCTCGGAGAGGGCGGCGTCCCGCAGGGCGCGCAGGAAGGACAGCTCCTCGGCGCCGGGCAGCGGGGTGACCTCCTCGGCGTCGAGGCGGGCGGCGCCGAGCAGGTCGAGGACGTTCGCCGCGCGGCCCTGGAAGGCGGTGAGGTCGTCCCGGAAACGCTCGGTGGCGTCCGGACGCCAGGCGGTGAGGCGGGGGGCGACCTCGACCGGGACCGGTCCCGTCGCCGTGCCCAGGGCCGCGCCGAGGGTGTCCGTGCGGTCGGCGCTCAGCACGAGGGTGTCGACGCCGTCGCCCGCCGCCCGCAGCGCGGTGGCCGCGGCGACGGTGGTACGGCCGCAGCCGCCGGGGCCCGTGATCAGGATGGTGCGCATAAAGGTGCACGCTACCGGTGCCGGGCCTGCGGCTCGGCCGTGCTCAGGGCGTGCGGCGCCGTCGGGGCCCCGTTCTCAATCGCCGGACGGGCTGTCCTGCTCGACCCGCTTCTTCAGGCCCGCCAGCGCCCGGTCGATGATGACCTTCTCCGCCTTGCGCTTGATCATGCCGAGCATGGGGATCTTGACGTCGACCGTCAGCAGGTAGGTGACCTCGGTGGTGCCGGCGGCCGTGGGCTTGAGGATGTACGAGCCGTCGAGGGAGCGGAGCATCTGGGACTTCACCAGGGTCCAGGAGACCTCGTTCTCGCCGGTCCAGGTGTAGGCGAGGGTCTGGTCGTCCTTGATGGCGCCCGCGTCCATGACGAGACGCACCTGCTCGGCGCGGCCCTGGGCGTCGGTCTCCAGGACCTCCGCCTCCTTCACCTCGCCGGTCCAGTCCGGGTAGCGGGCGAAGTCGGAGATCACCCCCATGACGTCGGCCGGTGCCGCCTCGATCGTGATGCTCGAGCTGGTGTGTTCCGCCATCGCCGTGGCTCCTCCAGATGCGGGCCGGTAGTCGGGTGATCGTCGTGCGCGGACGTCGTACGTGCCTCGTCGTGCGCACGGGTGTGCAGCGGAAGGCTACCGCGCCCGCCACCAGCCGACTTCACCCCGTACCCCCCGGCCCCTCACCATTCCAGCGCCCACGGCTTGCCGGTCCCGGCGAAGTGCCCGACGTTCACGCACTCGGTCGCCCCGATCCGCATCCGCCGGGCCAGCGGCTGGTGGACGTGGCCGAAGAGCGCATAGCGCGGTCTGGTGCGGCGGATCGCGTCCAGCAGGGCACGGCTGCCCCGTTCGAAGCGGCGCGCGACCGTGTCGTACACCAGCTCCGGCACCTCGGGCGGGATGTGTGTGCACAGCACGTCGACCTCGCCGACCGCCTCGATCTTCGCCGCGTATTCCTCGTCGCTGATCTCGTACGGCGTCCGCATCGCGGTGCGCAGCCCGCCGCCGACGAAGCCGAAGACCCGGCCGCCGATCTCCACGCGCTCGCCGTCCAGCACCGTCGTGCCCGGCCCGGCGTACTCCGGCCACAATGTCGGCATGTCGACGTTTCCGTATGTGGCGTACGTCGGGGTCGGGAACGCGGCGAACATCTCGGCGTACTGCCTGCGTACCGCCTTCTCGATGGCGGCGGCCCGGTCGGCGCCGATGCCCGCCCACAGCCGGGCCCCGAACTCCCGCGCCTCCTCGAAGCGGCGGGCGGTACGCAGTTCGACGATGCGGTCGGCGTTCTCCTTGCCGAAGAGGTCGGGGAAGATCCCGCGCGAGTGGTCGGCGTAGTCGAGGAAGAGCACCAGGTCACCCAGACAGATCAGCGCGTCGGCGCCCTCCCCGGCTCTTGCCAGGTCGCGGGCGTTGCCGTGCACGTCGCTGACCACGTGCACGCGGGTCCTCTTGTCGTCGGCCGGTGTGGGTGCCATGGCGATCAAGGGTAGGCGGCGCGGTGCAGTTGTGAACAGTGGCGACCGGGCTTGCGGTTACTGGCTAGTCAGTTAGGGCGTGGACTACTCTGCGCCATGGAATATCAAGCCGTGTGACGCAGCGAACATCTCGTCGGGCCCCCCTGTCGAAGAAGCCATACCGGCGGGTAACGTCCGGGCAGTCCAGTCGTGCTCTGGATTTCAACATCTGAATTCCCGAGTACTTCCCCGAGCCTTGGACCACACCGTCGCATCACACAACGTCGTGGCGCCGGCGCCCTATGAGGAGCAGCAGTCTTGCGCGAGTTCAGCCTTCCGGCTTTGTACGAGGTCCCTGCGGACGGAAATCTGACCGACATCGTCCGCAGAAACGCCGCGCAGCATCCCGACGTCGCCGTCATCGCCCGCAAGGTGGGCGGCGTGTGGCAGGACGTGACGGCCACGGCGTTCCTGGCCGAGGTACGGGCCGCCGCCAAGGGCCTGATCGCCTCCGGCGTCCAGCCGGGTGACCGGGTGGGCCTGATGTCCCGTACCCGGTACGAGTGGACGCTGCTCGACTTCGCCATCTGGAGCGCGGGCGCGATCACGGTGCCGGTGTACGAGACCAGCTCGGCGGAGCAGGTGCAGTGGATCCTCGCCGACTCGGGCGCCACCGCCTGCGTCGTGGAGCTGGCGGGCCACGCCGCCGCCGTGGAGTCGGTGCGCGAGACGCTGCCCGCGCTCAAGCACGTCTGGCAGATCGACGCCGGAGGCGTGGAGGAGCTGGGCCGGCTGGGGCAGGACGTCACCGACGCCACGGTCGAGGAGCGCAGCTCGCTGGCGAAGGCCGACGACGCCGCGACCATCGTCTACACCTCGGGTACCACGGGCCGGCCCAAGGGCTGTGTCCTCACCCACCGCAGCTTCTTCGCGGAGTGCGGGAACGTGGTGGAGCGGCTGCGCCCGCTGTTCCGCACCGGCGAGTGTTCCGTCCTGCTGTTCCTGCCGCTCGCACATGTCTTCGGGCGCCTGGTGCAGATCGCCCCGATGATGGCGCCGATCAAGCTGGGCAACGTCCCGGACATCAAGAACCTCACCGACGAGCTGGCCGCGTTCCGACCGACGCTGATCCTCGGCGTACCGCGGGTGTTCGAGAAGGTCTACAACACCGCGCGGGCCAAGGCGCAGGCGGACGGCAAGGGCGCGATCTTCGACAAGGCGGCCGACACGGCGATCGCGTACAGCAAGGCGCTGGACACGCCGTCGGGCCCGTCCATGGGCCTGAAGATCAAGCACAAGGTCTTCGACAAGCTGGTCTACAGCAAGCTGCGCGCGGTGCTCGGCGGGCGCGGCGAGTACGCCATCTCCGGCGGCGCCCCGCTGGGCGAGCGGCTGGGCCACTTCTTCCGGGGCATCGGCTTCACGGTGCTGGAGGGCTACGGTCTGACCGAGTCCTGCGCGGCCACCGCCTTCAACCCCTGGGACCGGCAGAAGATCGGCACGGTCGGCCAGCCGCTGCCGGGCTCGGTGGTCCGCATCGCCGACGACGGCGAGGTGCTGCTGCACGGCGAGCACCTGTTCAAGGGCTACTGGAACAACGAGGGCGCGACCGCCGAGGCGCTGGCGGACGGCTGGTTCCACACCGGTGACATCGGCACCCTCGACGAGGACGGCTACCTCAAGATCACCGGCCGTAAGAAGGAGATCATCGTCACCGCGGGCGGCAAGAACGTCGCCCCTGCGGTGATAGAGGACCGCATCCGGGCGCACGCGCTGGTCGCGGAGTGCATGGTGGTGGGCGACGGGCGGCCGTTCGTGGGCGCGCTGGTCACCATCGACGAGGAGTTCCTGGGCCGTTGGTGCGCCGAGCACGGCAAGCCGGCGGGTTCCACCGCGGCGTCGCTCTGCGAGGACCCGGATCTGCTCGCGGCGATCCAGGCGGCGGTCGACGACGGCAACGCCGCGGTGTCGAAGGCGGAATCGGTGCGGAAGTTCCGCATTCTGCCCTCCCAGTTCACGGAGGAGTCGGGCCACCTGACGCCGTCCCTGAAGCTGAAGCGGGGCGTGGTGGCGAAGGACTACACGGCCGAGATCGAGGCGATCTACGCGAAGTAGTCACCTCCGGCGCCAGGTCGGACACGCCTAAGGCTCATGGCGCGGTGTCCTCGGCGAGGACCCGCGCCATCGTGCGTTCGGCGAGGGCGGTGATCGTCACGAACGGGTTGACGCCGATCGAGCCGGGGACGAGCGAGCCGTCGGTGACGTACAGCCTCGGATATCCCTTCACCCGCCCGTAGTTGTCGGTCGCCTTGCCCAGCACGCAGCCGCCCAGGGGGTGGTAGGTGAAGTCGTCGGCGAAGACCTTGCTGCCGGAGCCGAACAGGTCGTACCGGTAGATGGTGGCGTTGGCCGAGTTGATCCGGTCGAACAGCTTCTTGGCCATGGCGACCGAGACGGCGCTCTGGGCCGCCGTCCAGCCGAGTTTCACCGACCCCGACGAGGCGTCGTAGGTGAACCTGGCCCGCTGCGGGTTCTTGGTGATCGCGAGGTACAGGCTGATCCAGTGCTCGAAGCCCATCGGCAGCGGGGCGATCTCGGCGAAGACCGGGTTGTCGGCGTTGGCCCAGTCGTCGATGCCCAGCACCGGCATGGTGGCCTGGTCGGCGCCGACCGTGTCCCACATGTGGTTGGCGCGGCCGAGCATGGTGTTGCCGTTGGTTCCCCAGCCGGCGCCGACGTTCGCGTCGAGGTCGGGCAGGGTGCCGGTGTCCCGGGCGCGGACGAGGAGTTCGGTGGTGCCGAGGCTGCCGCCGCCGAGGAAGAGGTACGTGCAGCCGTACTGCTTGCTCTCCACCACCTTGCCGGTGTTGTCGATCCGGTCGGCGGTCAGGACGTAACTCCCGTCGCCCGCCCGGCTGACGGACGTCACCTTCTCCAGCGTGTGGATGGTGACGTTGCCGGTGCCGAGCGCGGCGGCCAGGTAGGTCTTGTCCAGGCTGCGCTTGCCCTGGTTGTTGCCGTAGATGACCTCCCCGGCGAGCGCGGACTTCGTGGCGGTGCCGGCCGCCTCGCGCTGCATGTAGCCGAAGTCGTAGACGTTCGGTACGAAGGTGGTCTTCAGGCCGGTGTTGGCGGCGGCCTTGCGGGAGGTGCGGGCGAACCGGTACCACTGCGTCGCCTCGAACCAGGCGGGGTCGACGCTGTTGACGCCGAGCATGGCGCGGGCGCGCGGGAAGTAGGTGCCGTACATCTCGCTCGCGTCCACGGTCGGGAACTGCTCGGCGAAGTACGACTGGAGCGGGGTGACCGCCATCCCGCCGTTGACCAGCGAGCCGCCGCCGACGCCCCGGCCGACGAAGACCGACATGGCGTCGTAGTGCACGCGGTCGAGCACTCCCGGGTAGGGGCTGATGTCCTTGTTGACCAGGTCCAGCCACAGGAAGGTGGCCAGCGGCGCCTCGGTGCGGGTGCGGAACCACATGGACCGCTGGTCCGGGGCGCTGGTGGAGCAGAACACCTTGCCGTCGGAGCCGGCGGTGTTCCACAGCCGGCCCATCTCCAGGACGACGGTACGGATGCCGGCCTGGCCGAGGCGGAGGGCGGCGACCGCGCCGCCGTAGCCGGAGCCGATCACGATGGCGGGGGCGGACTCGACCGCGGCGGGCTCGGCCGCGCGGGCCGACTGAAGGCCGACACGGGTGAAGCCGAGGGTGGCCGCCGTCTGCAGGGCGGCCATACCAAGTATGTGACGTCTCGTCAGCTGATGCTGCATCAGTTTGGCTGTCATGCGCGCAGCATCGGCGGATTATGTCCCTCCGCCTAGGGCTTTTGTCAGAGCAGCGTTTTCAGCTTCTCCGCCAGGAGGTCCCAGCGCCACTTCTCCTCCACCCACTGCCGCCCCCGCTCCCCCATCCGGCGGCGCAGTTCGGGGTCGCCGAGGAGGGCGGTGATCCGCTCGGCGGCCTCGGCCGGGGAAGCGCCCCGGACGACCCAGCCGGTCTCCCCGTCGAGGACCGCGTCGGGCGCGCCGCCGGAGTCGCCGGCGACCACGGGCAGGCCGGTGGCGGAGGCCTCCAGGTAGACGATGCCGAGTCCCTCGACGTCCAGGCCGCCCCGCCTGGTCCGGCACGGCATGGCGAAGACGTCCCCGGCGCCGTAGTGCGCGGGCAGCTCCGACCAGGGCACGGCGCCGGTGAAGCGCACGGAGTCCGCGACGCCGGTCTCGTGGGCGAGACGGCGCAGGTCCTTCTCGTAGGGGCCGCCACCGACGATCAGCAGCACCGCGTCCGGCTCGGCCGCAAGGATCCGGGGCATGGCCCGGATCAGCGTGTCCTGACCCTTGCGCGGCACCAGCCGGGAGACGCACACCACCACCGGCCGCTCGCTCAGCCCGAGCCGCGCCCGCACCTCCGCTCCGCCCGACTCGGGATGGAAGGTCTTCTCGTCCACCCCGGGCGGCAGCTGCACCATGCGCCCGGCCGCCTCGGGGGTGAGCGCGGTGGCGATCCGCGAGCGCGTGTACTCGCCGAGGTAGGTGATCGTGTCCGTCGACTCCCCGATCCGGCGCAGCAGCTGCCGCGCGGCGGGCAGCTGTGCCCAGCCGGCCTCGTGCCCGTGGGTGGTGGCCACGATCCGCCGGGCGCCCGCCTTCCTGAGGGCCGGCGCCATCAGCCCGAGCGGCGCCGCCGCCCCGAACCACACCGAGGCGCACCCGTGTTCCCTGAGCAGCCCGACCGCCCGCCGGGTGGCCTGCGGGGTCGGCAGCAGCATGGTCGTACGGTCGCGTACGACGGTGAAGGGCTGCTCGGCGTCGAAGGCGTCCGTGGCCCGGGCGCCCTCCCGGCTCCGCTTCCAGGTGGAGGCGTAGACGACCAGCCGGTCCGGGTCGAGGCGCAGTGCCATGTTGTGCAGGAACGCCTGGATGCCGCCCGGCCGGGGCGGGAAGTCGTTGGTGACGATCAGGGTCTTGTGCATCGCCGCCGACCCTACCGAATGGGCCGCTGAGCGCCTGGGGGCGGCCGAGTCTGTGGCACGCTCACAGGCGGGCAGGCCATCATGTTCCCTCATGCAAAATCGAACGGCAGGGGATCGCGTGGAGACCAAGGGCGTCAGGTGGTCCCTGGCATGGCCGCTCGCGGCCTGGGCCGCGACCCGGCTGCTGGTGCTGCTCTTCGTCCTGCGGGTGCTGGCCTTCCCGGGCGTCGACGTCACCAGCGACGTGTCCGTGATCTACCGGGGCTGGTACGAGGTGCTGCGCACCGGCACCTTCCCGCTGGACGACGTGACCTGGCAGTACCCGCCCGCCGCCGCGCTGGCGATCCTCTCCCCCGCCGCCCTGCCCTTCCTCGGCTACACCCACGCATTCTTCGTCCTGGCCTTCCTCGCCGACCTGGCCGTGCTGGCCCTGCTGCTGTACACCGGCCGGCGCCCCGGCAGGTCGCCGCGCGGCACCTGGGTGTGGGTGGCGGGCGTTCCACTGCTCGGCCCGACGGCGTACGCCCGCTACGACGTGATGGTGACCGCCGTCGCGGTGGCCGCGCTCCTCGCGGGCTCCCGGCACCCCCGGGTGATGGGGGCGCTGGCCGGTTTCGGGGCGATGCTCAAGGTGTGGCCGGCGCTGCTGCTGGTGGGGGCCGTGCGGCGGCGGGCGTGGAGAGCGGCGGCGGTGACCGCGGCCGGGCTGGCCATGCTGTTCTCGGTCGCCATGCCCGGCGCCTTCGCCTTCCTCACCTTCCAGCGCGACCGGGGCACCGAGGTCGAGTCGCTGGGCGCCCTGGTCTTCCAGGTGGCGCGGCACTACGGCTGGCACGGCGAGGTGCTGCTGAACTACGGCTCGGTGGAGTTCCTCGGCCCGTACGTCGGCACCGTGAGCACCGCCGCCCTGACACTCACCGGCGTCTGCTTCGGCTGGCTGCTGCTGTGGCGGCTGACCGCGACGCGCTTCAGGCCCCACACACTCGCGGACGCCGCCTTCACGGCGGTGCTGATGTTCACGGTGACGAGCCGGGTGATCAGCCCGCAGTACCTGGTGTGGCTGATCGGTCTGGCCGCCGTCTGCCTGTGCTTCCGGGCCGGCCGGATGGGGGTGCCCGCCCTGCTGGTGCTGGCGGCGTCCTTCGTCACGGTCCTGGAGTTCCCGATCGGCTTCCAGCACGTCGTCGCCGGGGACTGGTACGGCACCGGCCTGCTGTTCCTGCGCAACGGCCTGCTGGTCGCCGCCTCGATCAGCGCGGCCCGCCGGCTGTGGCGCTCCACGGTCATCCCGGCCCCGCTGCCCGCGCTCCCGAGCCAGAGCGCCCCCTCGACCCAGACCCCGGTGTCCTCCTGATCCCGGCCCGCGCGAACAGCGCCGCGACGACCGCGCACTGCACCGCCATCGCGAGCGCCAGCGCCAGGCACACCCCGGGCAGGCCGAGCCCCGACAGGCCGAGCGCGAGCGGCAGTTGGACGGCCGTGCCCAGCAGGGTCACCCGCAGCAGGGCCGGGGCCTGCCCGCTCCCCTCGAAGACCCCGCCGAGCGCGATGAAGCCGGACATCAGCAGCAGGTAGGGCCCGACGCAGCGCAGGAAGAGCACGCCCTCGTGGGCGACGCCGGGTCCGGCGCCGAACGCGGCCATGATCCAGGGCGCGGCGGCGCCCAGCAGCACGGCCGCCGCGAGCCCCAGCGCCCCGGACACCAGCACGGCCTGCCGCCCGATGTCCCGCCGTGCGTCCGTACCGGCGCCCCGGGTGTGCGCGGTGTGGATGGAGGCGGCCTGGCGCACGGCGTAGAAGGCCATGGTGGCCACGTACATCACCTTGTAGGCGATCGAGTAGGCGGCCACGGCGGTCACCCCGAGCCGGGCCACGATCGCCACCAGCACCAGCGCGCCGCCCTGCCGCACGGTGAAGTCGGCGGACATCGGCAGCCCGGTGGCCAGCGTCCGCCGCAGGGCGGCGGGCACTCCCCCACGCCCGGCGGGGCGCACCCGCGCCGCCGTCCGCAGCAGCGCGTTCCGGCGCAGGGCGCCGAGGCCCACCGCGAGGGCCGCGCACCGGCACAGCACGGTGGAGGCGGCGGCGCCCCGGACGCCGTACAGATGGATCAGGACGGGGTCGCACACCAGGATCAACCCGTTGGCCAGCAGGGCGAGCCGCATCGGGGTCCTGGTGTCGCCGGCGCCCTTGAGGATGCCGTCGACGAGCTGCTGGGCGAAGAAGACGGCCATGCCCGGCAGCGAGATCGCGAAGTAGGCGGTGGCGAGGTGCTCGGCGGTGCCCCCGTCGCCGCCGAGCACCAGCCGGGCCAGCGGCTCGCGCAGCAGGAACCCGCCGCCGACGACCAGCGGGGTCACCAGCGCCCACAGCGCCCCGCCGCCGCGCACCGCGGCCCGTACGGCGGCCGGGTCGCGGGCCCCCCGGGCGTGCGCCACCAGCACGGTCGTGCCGGAGGCGAAGACCAGGGCGACGCCGAGCAGCACGTTCTCGGTGTTGGTCGCCACGGCGACGGCGGCCACGGCGGCGCCGCCGAGCCTGGAGACCCAGACGGTGTTGATGATCCCGGCGGCGACGGAGGCGAGGAGCGAGAGGTAGACGGGGTGGGCGAGTGAGATCAGCTGCCTGCGATGAGCGTGTGCGTCCATGCGGTCCCCTTGATACGCGTGATGCGCGGCTGCCCGGCTACATCTAATCGAGGTAGCTCGAAAAGAGGTAGCATCGGAGGACCATGTCCGCAAGGAGGGGATCCGCGTGCTGGAGCTGTCGATCCTGGGCTTCCTGGCCGGGGAGCCGTTGCACGGCTACGAACTGAAGGAACGCATCGCTGCGCTGACCGGCCATGTCCGCCCGGTCAGCGACGGCGCCCTCTACCCGGCGATCAACCGGCTGGTCACCGCGGGCCTGCTCGACCAGCGCACGGAGGACGGGACGAGCGCCGCCCCGCGCCGGGTGCTGTCCCTCACCGAGGCGGGCCGCGCGGAGCTGCTGGAGCGGCTCAGGCACCCCAAGCGGACGGAGATCTCCGACCAGGTGCGCTTCAACACGGTCCTGGCCTTCCTCAGGCACCTGCCGGACCGGGCTGAACAGGCCGCCGTGCTCCGCCGGCGGCTCGACTTCCTGGAGACCCCGGCGAGCTTCTTCTACCGGGACGGGCGGCCCGTACGGGCGGAGGAGACCGAGGACCTGTTCCGGCAGGGCATGCTGCGGGTCGCCCGGGCCACCGGCGAGGCGGAGCGCGGATGGCTGCGCGAGGCCATCGGCCTGCTGTCTCAGCCGAGTTGAGTCCTGAGATAGTCCTGCCACTGCCGGGTGAACTCCCCCGGCGCCGTGCCGAGCACCCGTTTCATGGCGTCCTCGACCGCGCCCGCCCGCTTGTCGTGCGCGCCGACGGCCCGGTAGAACTCGCCGAGCCGGACCTCTCCCCAGCGGTCGGCGATCATCCGGCAGGCCAGCCAGCCGCCCTCGTACGCCCGGGCGAGGTCGACGGCGTCGGTGCTGAACCCGAAGTCCTTGTCGGCGGGCAGCTGCGCCGGGACACGGCCCTGCTGGACCGACCGCGCCAGCTCCGGGGCGGCCTCCTCGGGCGTACGGCCCGTACCGAGGTAGCCGATCCAGTCGGCGTACCCCTCGGAGAGCCACAGCGGGGTGGCGGCGCCGGTGTGGGCGCGGGTGGCCACATGGGTGGTCTCGTGGGTGAGCACGACCTGTTTGCCCACGTCCCCGAGGACGGCGTACGCCTCCGGGTTGACGATGACCCGGTCGGCGGGCGTCCGCCCCGGGCCTCCGGCCTCGCCGGTGGTGACCGCGGCGATGCCCCGGTAGGAGGAGGCGGGCGAGCCGAGCAGTCCCGCCATGCCCTCCAGGGACTTCGGTACGAGCACCACGACCCGCCGCGACCAGCCCGTGCCCCACTCCCGCGACACGGCCGGCACCGCGCGGTCGGCGAGCCGCGTGTAGCCGCGCAGCGCGTCGCCGGACTGCCCGACCCCGAGCACCAGGCTGTGCTCGCCCCGCACGGCCGCCACCGTGCCCTGGTCCCACAGTTGCTGCCCGGCCTTCTCGGCGGGCCGGTCGGAGGCGACGTACCACTGCCCGTCGGCGGTCCGCCTGAGCGTGAGCGTGCGGTCGGCGGTGACGGGCGCCTTGTCGTAGCCCCGGACCCGGTAGCGCAGTTCGGCGTCGGCGGTGGCGGTGGCGCCGCCGCGGTGCAGGCCGGTCACCCGGTAGGCCCAGGACGCCAGCGGCACCGCGCGCAGCTGCTCGTACTGGGCGCGGCTGCCCGTGGCGCCGTACGCCGTCTCGTCGTGCCCCAGCAGCGCCGCCGCCCGGCGGTCGAGCACACGCTGCACCTCGGCCTTGGCCGAGTCGGTCCCGGACTGCCCGGCGCACCCGGTCAGGGAGGCGAGCAGCAGACAGAGCCCCACCACGGAGGAGCGCCACGCCCGTCTACAGCCAGCCACTTTCCGATCGTACGGCTCGCCGGGGACGAGTCAGGGCCGGGTGACGGAGGCGACCGGCATCATCCCGATCGCGTCGTAGCGCACCGGCGCACCGGGGTGGGGCGCGTGGATCACCCGGCCGTTGCCCGCGTAGATGGCGACATGACTGCCGTCGGAGTGGTAGAGGACCAGGTCACCAGGCCGGACCTGGGACAGCGGGATCGGCCGGCCGGCGTACCGCTGTTCCTGCGAGGTGCGCGGCAGCTGGATCCCGGCGTGCGCGTACGACCACTGCATCAGGCCCGAACAGTCGAAGGCGGAAGGCCCGTTGGCGCCCCAGATGTAGGGGCGGCCCAGGGCGGAGCGGGCGGCGGCGACGGCCGCGGCGGCACGCGGGTCCGGGGGGATCATGTCGGCGAGGCCGGGGACCGCGGGGCGGCCGGAGCGGGAGGCACGCTCGTAGGCGGCGCGCTCGGCGGGCGGCAGGGAGTTGAGCAGCTTCCGGGCTTTGGCGAGCTTCTCCTCCACGGTTCCCTTGTGGGAGACGACGTCCTTGCGGCTCCTCTCCAGCTCGGCGAGCTTCCCGGACGCCTCGGACCGCTCCTGGGCGAGTTCGCGCAGCACCGACCGGAGTTGCCGGAGCCGGCCGGCCTGGCGGTCGTCGATCCGGTCGAGGGTCGCGGCCTTGTCGAGGTAGTCGTCCGGGTCGTCGGCGAAGAGCAGGGCGGCGGCCGGGGCGATGCCGCCGGAGCGGTACTGGGCGCCGGCCAGCGGACCGAGCTCCTCACGCAGGGAGTTGACGCGCTGCTGCTGCCGGGCGATCCGGTCCTGGGCGTCGATGACCTGCGCGCGCAGCCCGTCGGCGCGCTCGTCGGCCAGGTTGTACGCCTCGGTCGCCCGCTCGGCCTCCCGGTAGAGCCGTTCGACCTCGGCAGGGGTGTCGGCGTGCGGTACGGCGCTCGCCGGGGCGGCGCCGAGCGCGGCGGCCGCGGTGGACAGCACGCACAGGGCGGCACTGGCGCCCCGGTCGAACCCGGACGGTGCAAGGCGGCGATGGGACCCCACGGGAAACCGCGCTCCTTCCGCTGGCGGACACGGACCGTCTCCCGGAGGCCGGGGCGGGGGTTCCGCCCCGGCGGCCGGGGAAACGCGCCAGACAGTAGCCGCGCGGACACGCACCGGCCAAAAGACCTCGGCGGGCACACAAACCCGGCGCCCCGCCGCTGACGCAGGTCACCGGCGGGGCGTGGAGTAGGTTCCGGCCGCCGCGATTCGCCCGTTCGGACGGTACGGCGGGGTGTTCCAGAGCGTCAGATGCGCACGCCGAACTGGAACGGCATGTTGTTGATCGACTCGTAGCGCACCACGGCGCCGGTGTGCGGGGCGTGCAGCACCTGGCCGTTGCCGGCGTAGAGGCCGACGTGGTGGTAGTCGCCGTAGAAGATGACGAGGTCGCCGACCTGGAGCTGGCTCATCGAGAGGTGGGTGCCGGCGTTGGCCTGGGCCTCGGAGGTGCGCGGGATGGAGACGCCGGCCTGGGCGTAGGCCCAGGAGGTCAGGCCCGAGCAGTCGAAGGAGGACGGGCCGGAGGCGCCGTAGACGTAGGGCGAGCCGATCTTGCTCTGGGCGGCGGAGAAGGCCGCGGCGGCCCGGCCGGAGGCGGAGCTGTCGTCGCCGAGGTCCACACGCTCGGTGGAGGAGCGGTTGGCGCGCTCCTGCTTGGCGGCGAGGTCCGCCTTCTCCTTGGCCGTCAGGGTGTTGAGCAGCTTCTGCGCCTCGGCGAGCTTGCCCTGGACTTCCTTCTTCTTCTTGCCCAGCTCGGTGCGGGTGGAGGCGAGGTCCTTGAGCTTCTCGGTGGCCTCGGACCGCTCCTGGGCGAGTTCGCGCTGTTTGTCCTGAATCTTCTTCAGGGACTCGACCTGCTGGCTGCTCAACTGGTCGAGCGTGGAGGCCTTGTCCAGGTAGTCGTCCGGGTCGGACGAGAGGAAGAGCTGGACGGAGGGGTCTATCCCGCCGGTGCGGTACTGGGCGGTGGCCATCGAACCCAGGCCGTCGCGCAGCTTGTTGAGCTCCTCCTGGCCGCGGGCGACATTGTCCTGGATCGTGGAGATTTCCTTCTGCAGCTTCTGCTGCTTCTCCTTGGCCCCGTTGTACTTCTCGGTGGCCTGCTCCGCTTCCTCGTAGAGCTTGTCGACCTTGGCCTTCACCTCGCTCTTGCTCAGCTTCTCGCTGGGCGCGGCGTTGGCGGCGTTCGCGCTGAGCGCGACAGCGGCGGCGGCTGCGGTGGTCAGCACGGTGACACGCGTGCGACTGGGCTGCTTGGGTCGACGATGGGACGCCACGGAGGCGAACTCCTTCTCGTGAGTGATCACCCGCTAGGAGGTTCGAGCCCAGACCCTAGTGACCCTCTTGTGATCAGATCAAATCCTCACACTAAAAAACCTCGTCACGCAATGCATTCTTTGCACAGAACTCACATGCGGTGATGCGCGCTTGACGCTACGTTGCGTGACAGTTCCGCCAATTCGGGCATTAAACCCGTACGTTGGTGCTTTCAGGACAGTCGCTTGAGAAGTACCGCAGAAGCGACCGGACGCGCGCCCGCGCGTGCGACCCCGTCGGCCACCTCGCGGTCGGTCGAGGCGACGATGACCGGGCGGCCGGGCGGCTCCGCGCGCACCAGCTGGCGAATGAGCTCGTCCGCCGTGACACCCGGCTTGGAGAACAGCACGCGTACACCCCTCGGCGGCGCCAGCAGCACCGGCGCGGCCAGTTCGGCCCCGTCGAAGACGCACGTCACCTCGGCGCCGGTCTGCGCGGCGAGCTGGGAGAGCTGGCCGAGCAGCCTGAGGCGCTGCTTCTCCAGCGGCATCTGCGGATAGCCGGTCTTGGTGACGTTGTAGCCGTCGACCACCAAGTGCGCCTGGGGCAGGGCGAGAAGCTGGTCCAGGATGGCGGGGTCGTGCTCGGACAGGGCCCGGGCTGCGATGTCCTTCGGGGTCATTCGTCCCGGTTCGACCGCATCCACGGTCTCCGCCGGCCGCACCGACACGGGGGGCAACGCCAGCTCCCGGCGCAGCCCTTGGGCCGCCTCCAGCATGGTGTCGAGCAGCAGCCGCACCCGCATGTCCTCGACGCTGCGTCCCTCGCGGGCGGCCCGGCGGGTGGCCTCCAGCGCGGACTCGGCCTCACCCAGGCGCGCCTTGAGCCGCCGGGTCTCGCTCTCCGCCGCGGACAGCTGGGCGTGCCCCTCGGTACGCACGGCCTCGATCTCGCCCTGCACCTTGCGCAGCGCCGCCTCACCGCGCTTGACGTCACTGAGGGCGGCACGGAGCTTGCGGTGCAGCGATTCCGCTTCCTTCTTGGCGGCGTCCAGCTCGACGCGCAGCCGCTCGGTCTCGGCCCGGGTCTGTTCACGGGCCCGGTCGAGCTCCTCGCGCAGCCGCTCCAGCTCGGCGCGGCTCTCCTCGCCGGCCCGCTCGGCGTCCGCCCGCTGGGCCTCCTCGCCGGCCGCGGCCACCAGCTTCACCCAGCCCGTGGGGCGCAGTACGTAGGCCGCGGCCGCCACGTCGAGCGGATCCGCGGCCGGGGGCGGCGAGCCGGAGTCGAGGGCGCCGGAGAGCTCCGGCTGGGCCTCTCTGAGCTTCTCTCCGATGCGCTGGCGGAACACCGGATCGGTCTCCAGCGCCGCCGCCATGGCGTTGCCGGCGAACTTGGCACGGCGATTGGGGGCGAACCGGGCGTACTGCCTGAGCTGTGCGGGCAGTTCGGCGACCGTCAGCCCGCCGAAGCCGTCCGAGACGATCTGCACGACCCGTCGGCGCACCCCGTCGGGCAGCGGACGGTCAAGCACCTCGGCGGTGCCGTCGCCCGGCCCCCCGCCCGTGGTCTCCACCATCCGTCACACCCCACTACAAGTGCGTCGCTCCTTCAGGAGTCGGCGCCCGGCCTGTCCACGAGTTCCACCTGGTCCACCGCGTTGCACCAGCGGCAGCGCACCGACTCGATGGTCTCACTGACCACCTCGCGCTCCTCCACCTTGGGCTCACCGGCGAGGTCGAGGTGGACGTACTCGACGACCTTCGACGAGCGGGTCACGTCGAAGCGGGTGAGGTTGCCACAGAGGGTGCAGCGCCACCGGGTCTCGGCGGTCGGCAGGGGAACCGGCATCGTGACTGTTCGCTTCCTTCTAGTGTCCGTGACGCATCGTCTACGCGACGCGTGTGGCTCGTAACCCTACGGCCTGGCGGGTCCTCGCCGCCCGTGTGTCCACGGCGGCGAGGCGGTCTGTTCGGTTGCGTCCCGTTACGTCATGCTCTGTGTTCATGATCAGCAACTGGGGCGCGGTGGCCGGCAGGACCTTCAGGACGGTCCGGGACTCCTCGGCGCCGGTGACGTACGCCCTGCTCGGCCTGTGCTGCCTGCTCTTCGTGCTCGGCCCGGCGGCCGGGCTCAGTGCGGCGTACGGCTCCGGCGACGAGCTGCTCGCCGCGCAGCGGGCCTACTTCCGGCGCTGGGGCGTGATCCCGGCGGAGCTGTTCGACGGGCCGGCCCGGACGGCCCTCACCCCGGCCACGGCGCTGTTCGTGCACGGCAGCTGGGTGCATCTGCTGGGCAACATGCTCTTCCTCTACGTCTTCGGGGCGATGACCGAGGAACGGATGGGCCGCGTGCAGTTCACCCTCTTCTACGTCGGCTGCGGCTACCTGGCGCTGCTCGGCTACGCCGCCGCCAACGCCGCCTCCGAGCAGTCCCTGGTCGGGGCCTCCGGGGCGATCTCGGCGGTCCTCGGCGCGTTCCTCTACCTGTTCCCCGGCGCCCGTGTCACCAGTCTCCTCCCCTTCCTGTTCTTCCTCCCCCTGCGCTTCCCCGCCTGGGTCGTCCTGCCCTTCTGGGCCGCCCTCCAGTGGCTGGCGGCGGGCCGCGCCCCGCACGGCCCGGGCGTGGCCTACCTGGCCCACCTGGTCGGCTTCGGCCTGGGCTTCGTCTTCGCGTGGCTGCGCTTCGGGCGGCCTGCCGGATCGGGGCGGCCCACTAGAGTTGAGGCCGCCCCAGCTCCGGCCCCCGAGGGAGAGAAACAGCCGTGATCACCGCGATCGTGCTCATCAAGACCAGCGTGGACCGGATCCCCGAGATCGCGGAGGCGATCGCCGCGCTGGACAGCGTCAGCGAGGTCTTCTCGGTCACCGGTACCTACGATCTGATCGCCATGGTCCGGGTGCGGCAGCACGAGGATCTGGCCGAGATCATCCCCGGCCGGATCAGCAAGATCCCCGGCGTGGAGGCCACCGACACGCACGTGGCGTTCCGTACCTACTCCCAGCACGACCTGGAGGCCGCGTTCGCCATCGGGCTGGACAACTAGCGTTCCGCGCCCTCAGACGCCCAGGTCGATCGCCGCGATGCCGGTGGCCGAGGGGAGATAGAGCCGGCGGCCGGCCACCAGCGGGGTGTGCTGGTCCTCGCCGGGGGCGTGGCCGAGAAAGGCGCTCCAGCGTTTTCGGCCGTCCAGGCCGAGCGCCCAGACCCGGTCGTCGCCGCGCACGTAGACGGTGGTGCCGGACGCCGTCGCCCAGGGGTGTCCGCCCACGGCCAGGTCGTACGACCACACGGTGGCCCCGTCGGCGGCCCGCACCGCGTACACCCGGCCCGCCTCGGTGGCGACCGCCAGGGACCGGCCCGCGGGGACCAGGGGCCCGTCGCTGGCGGCCTTCTTCGTCCACAGCCGCTTGCCGTCCCGTGCCCGGAAGCCGCTGCGGGACCCGGCGGTGGCCGCGATCAGGGTGGTGCCGGCCAGCACCGGGCTGTCGATGTCGATACCGGCCGGGACCGCCCACTTCCGGGAGCCGTCCCCCGCGTCCAGGGCGACCAGCCGGTCGCCGAAGGAGCCCGTGTAGACCACGCCGTCCGCGACGAGCGGTAAGCCGTTGGGGCCCGCGGGCGTGGTCGCCGTCCAGCGCGTGCTGCCGTCGGCGGCGATCCGCCCGAGCCCGCCCGTGTCCGCGTCGCCCAGGGCGACGAGCACGTCCTCGCCGAGCCGGACGGGGTTGCCGTAGCCGTGCTCGCCGAGGGTCCGGCTCCACTTCGGGGTGCCGGAGAGGTCCACGGCGTGCAGCCGGCGCAGCTCGTGGTCGTGGTCCCACGCCACGCAGAAGACCGCTTCCCGGGTCGCCACCGGCGTCGAGACGTCGTCGCCGAGCTTCACCTTCCAGCGCTTGGCGCCGGTGCGGGAGACGGCGTGCAGGGTGCCGTTGGAGGCGCCGACGTAGACCACGGACCCGTCCGGGGACGGGGCGGCACAGGGGCCGTTCAGCCCGCCGATGGTGCCGACGTCGTACTGCCAGCGCAGCACGGCGGGCTCGGCGGTGTCCCCCGCGCCCGCCGGAGTCGCCGTCGGTGAGACCCCCCGCCTCCCCGAGCCCCCGCCCCCGTCCCGCGAGGCCCGCTGCCACAGCCACTCCCCGACCCCCGCCCCCGCGACGGCCACCGCACTCCCCACCGCGACCCGCAACACCCGCCGCCGCCCCGGAGCGACGGCACCGGCAGGACGGGGACCGGACACCGTAGGGGCGGCGCCGACCAGATCGCCCCCGGAAACACCGGAGGCGTCAGCCCCCGCGGGGTCGGGCGTGGCGGGCCACGGGCCGGTGGTATCCGTGCTGGTCGGTGGGGGACCCGGCGTGGCACCGCTCCCGGTCAAGGGGGCGGCGTACTCCACGCCGCTGGCCGGATCCCCCGGGCGCCGTTCGGGGACCCAGCGTCCCTCGTCGCCGGTGGGCGGGGTGCCGTACCAGCCCGGACGCACGCTGGTTCGCAGCGACCGCGCCGTGTGGCAGGCCGCGGTCACCACCTCGGCCGGTGTCGGCCGCTCCAGCGGGTCCTCCCGCAGACAGGCCTCCACCAGGGGCCGTATCCCGGCCGGCACCCCGGACAGGTCGAAGTCGCGGGTCAGGATGCGCAGCAGGATCACCGAGTCCTGGCCCTCGCCGAAGGGTTCGCGGCCCGCCGCCGCGTACGCGAGCACCGCGCCCAGCGAGAAGACGTCGCTCGGCGGCCCCACCTGGCCGCCGTTGCGGATCTGCTCGGGCGAGACATAGCCGACCGAGCCGACGACCGCGCCGGTCCGGGTCAGGGCGGTCGCCTCCAGGGCCCGTACGATCCCGAAGTCGATGACCCGGGGCCCGTCCGGCGCCAGCAGGATGTTGGAGGGCTTCAGGTCGCGGTGGACCATGCCCTTGGCGTGGATCGCCGCCAGCGCCTCGCCCAGCGCGCCCGCGAGGACCCCCACGGCCGGCTCGGGCAGCGCGCCGCCGTCCAGCACCGCGTCCCGCAGGTTCGGCCCGTCGACGAACTCCGTGGCCATCCAAGGCCGTTCGGCCTCCGTGTCGGCGTCGACGACCCGCGCGGTGTAGGTGCCCACGCCGCCGACGGTCCGCGCGGCCCGCACCTCGTGGCGGAACCGCGCCCGGAAGGTGTGGTCCTGGGCGTGCTCGGCCCGCACCACCTTCACCGCGAGCCGCAGCCGCGTCCGCGACTCGGCGAGGTACACCTCGCCCATGCCGCCCGCGCCCAGTCTGCCCAGGACCTCGTAGGGTCCGATCCGCCGCGGATCCGCCGCGCGCAGCGCCTCCACCCCGTGTCCCCCCGTCCAGCGTCCGGCTGCCCGAGGGGAGCGTATACGGCGGTGGTGCCGGGGATCAGTACGGGATCAGACGGCGGGCACGCAGCGCCCGTCCTCGGTCCGGTACCGCCACTTGGCGCCGTCCCGGACCAGTTCCCGCACCGCGTCGACGAACCGCTCCACGTGCTCGTCCGGCGTCCCCGCCCCGAAGCTGACCCGGATGGCGTTGAGCGACTTCTCGCCGGGCGCGGCCTCGGGGGCGCCGCACTCGCCCTGGGTCTGCGGGTCGCTGCCGAGCAGGGTGCGGACCAGCGGGTGGGCGCAGAACAGGCCGTCGCGGACGCCGATGCCGTACTCGGCGGACAGGGCGGCGGCGAAGTGGGAGCTGTTCCAGCCCTCGACGACGAAGGAGAGCACCCCGACGCGGGGGGCGTCGTCACCGAAGAGGGAGAGGACCCTGACCTCCGGGACCTCGGCGAGTCCCGCCCGCACCTTCTCGATCAGGTACCGCTCACGGGCGACCAGGGTGTCGAACCCGGCCTCGGTGAGGGCCTTGCAGGCGGCGGCGATGGAGTAGGCGCCGATGACGTTGGGCGAACCGGCCTCGTGGCGGGCGGCGGTGTCGTGCCACTCGACGTCCACTCCCCCGTCCGCGCGCCGGGTGACCTTGCGGCTGGCGCCGCCGCCCGCGAGGTACGGCTCGGCCGCGCGCAGCCAGTCGGCACGGCCGGCCAGGACGCCGGAGCCGAAGGGGGCGTACAGCTTGTGGCCGGAGAAGGCCACCCAGTCGACGTCGAGGTCGCGGACGGAGACCGGGTGGTGCGGGGCCAGCTGGGCGGCGTCCAGCACGATCCGGGCGCCGTGCGCGTGGGCGGCGGCGGCCAGTTCGCGGACGGGCCACAGCTCGCCGGTGACGTTCGAGGCGCCGGTGACGCAGACCAGGGCCGGGCCGTAGGGGTCGCGGTCGGCGAGGGCCCGCTCCAGCGTCTCGACCGCCTGCCGCGGGGTGCGCGGGGCGTCGAGGTAGGTGACCCGTGCGTCCTTCCAGGGCAGCAGCGAGGCGTGGTGCTCGGTCTCGAAGACGAAGACCTGGCAGTCGGCGGGCAGCGCGGCGGCGAGCAGGTTCAGGGAGTCGGTGGTGGACCGGGTGAAGACCACCTGGTCGGCCGCGCGGCAGTCGAGGAACTCCGCGACGGTCTTCCGGGCGTTCTCGAAGAGGTCGGTGGACAGCTGGGAGAGGTAGCCGGCGCCCCGGTGGACGCTGCCGTAGTACGGGGCGTACGCGGCCACGTCGTCCCAGACCCGCTGGAGCGCGGGGGCGCTGGCCGCGTAGTCGAGCGCGGCGTAGGTGACCTCGCCGCCCGTGACGAGCGGGACGGTGACGTCCCGGCCCAGAACGGGCAGCGGGGCACAGACGGACTGGTCGGCGGCAACGGTGGACACGGACATGACGGAACTCCCGTACGAGGCAGGCGGATTCTCCACGCGAGCGGGCACGGCTCAAGCGCGGTGAAGGTGAAAAGGGGGATGCGGAGGCGGGGCTCTGCGGCCCTATCGCATTCGCTTGCTCACGGAAGGCTCCCTCGAACGACCAGGACCCCTGGCTGTATCCACTCGAGAGAGTGCGAGGGGTCCGCGCTTGCCGTAGACCTCGCTGCCTACGGCCCGGTCTTCACCCGGGGCACCCCGCCACGGACGGAGGGTTGCCGGACAGTCGGCCGGGGCCTCATGACTGTCGCTCATGACCTGGAAAGGAACGTACGTGAACTGATCGCGGTCCCGCAACCCGTGTCCGCATCGCGGGACCGCCCCTCCGGAAGCCGCTACGCGTTGCTGGCGGCCACCCAGCGCTCGAGGGTCCGCTTGGCCGCGCCCGAGTCGATGGACTCGGCCGCCTTCCGCATCCCGGCGCGGATCTGCTCGGCCAGGGGCGCGTCGGTCGGCTCCAGGGCGACCAGGGCCGCCGCCGAGTTCAGCAGGACGGCGTCCCGTACCGGGCCCGTCTCGCCGTCGAGGAGTTTGCGCGCGACCTCCGCGTTGTACGACGCGTCGGCGCCCCGCAGGGCCTCCACGGGGACCAGTTCGAGGCCGACGTCGCGCGGGTCGAAGGTCTCCTCGGTGACCTTGCCGTCCCGGACGATCCACACCCGGGAGGTGGCGGTGGTCGTCAGCTCGTCGAGGCCGTCGTCGCCGCGGAAGACCAGGGAGGAGTTGCCGCGCTCGGCGAAGACACCCGCGACGATCGGCGCCATGCGCGGGTCCGCGACCCCCACCGCCTGGGCCCGCACCCGGGCGGGGTTGGTCAGCGGGCCGAGGGCGTTGAAGACCGTGCGGATGCCCAACTGGCCGCGCGCGGCGCCCGCGTGACGCAGCGCCGGATGGAACTTCACCGCGAAGCAGAAGGTGATCCCGGCCTCCTCGGCGACCTCCGGAACGCGCTTCAGCGGCAGCTCCAGATTGACGCCCAGCTTCTCCAGGACGTCGGACGCCCCGGACGCGGAGGACGCGGCCCGGTTGCCGTGCTTGACGACCTTCGCGCCGGTGCCGGCGACGACGATCGAGGACATGGTGGAGATGTTGACGGTCTTCGCGCCGTCGCCGCCCGTACCGACGATGTCGACGGTCCGCCCGGGCACCTCGATCACGTTCGCGTGCTCGTACATCGTGCGGACGAGCCCGTTGATCTCCGCGACGGTCTCGCCCTTGGCCCGCAGTGCCACCACGAACCCGGCGATCTGCGCATCGGTCGCCTCGCCGCGCATGATCAGGTCCATCGCCCAGGCGGTGTCGTCGGCGGCCAGGTCCCGGCCGGCCAGCAGTCCGTTCAGCAGGGCGGGCCAGGAACGGCCCGCCGCGGTGTCGCCTCCAGCGGGGGTCACAGCGCTCATCAGCCGCTCCTGGGTCGTAGACACGTACAAGCTGACTCCACCCTATCCAGCCCCGGGCACGGCGAAGGGCCCCGTCCGAACACCGGACGGGGCCCTTGCCGTGGCGTGGCGTGCGCAGCGATCAGTGGTGGCCGTGGCCGCTCGTGATCTCCTTGTACTCCTCGACGGTCGGCTTCGGGATCTGGGATTCCTCGCCGTAGTAGGCGCCGCTGAGCTTGGCGCGCAGCTTCTCCGTGCCCTTCACCTTGCGCTCGACACCGTTCTCGTCGACCGTCGGGCCGATCTCGGCCGGCTTGTACTGGTGGTGGGCCGTGAGCGTGTGCAGCTGCTCCTGGCTGAGCGGCTCGTGGATCTCGATGAACTCACCGTGCGGCAGGCGCTTGATGATGCCGGTCTCGCGACCGTGCAGCACCTTCTCCCGGTCCCGGCGCTGCAGGCCGAGGCAGATCCGCTTGGTGACGATGAACGCGATGACCGGTCCGGCGAAGAAGAAGATCCGGACGAACCAGGTGACGGCGTTGATGGACAGCTGGAAGTGGGTGGCGAACAGGTCGTTGCCACCGCCCACCAGGCCGACCATGTACACGGTGACCCAGGCGGCGCCGAACGCGGTACGCGTCGGGGCGTTGCGCGGGCGGTCCAGGATGTGGTGCTCGCTCTTGTCGCCGGTGACCCAGGACTCGATGAAGGGGTAGAGCGCGATCGCCGCCAGCACGAGACCGAAGAGCACCAGCGGGATGAACACGCCCAGGACGAGCGTGTGGCCCCAGAAGTTGATCTCCCAGCCCGGCATGTAGCGGACCAGACCCTCGGCGAAGCCCATGTACCAGTCGGGCTGGGCGCCGGTGGACACCTGGTCGGGCCGGTAGGGGCCCATGGCCCAGATCGGGTTGATCTGGGTCACCGCGGCGATGCCCGCGATCACACCGAAGACCAGGAAGAAGAAGCCTCCGGCCTTGGCCATGTACACCGGCAGCAGCGGCATGCCGACGACGTTCTCGTTGGTCTTTCCGGGGCCCGCGAACTGCGTGTGCTTGTGGTAGAAGACCAGGATCAGGTGGCCCACCACCAGGCCGAGCATGATGCCCGGCAGCAGCAGGATGTGGATCGAGTAGAACCGGGCGACGAAGTCGTGGCCGGGGAACTCACCGCCGAAGAGGAAGTACGAGATGTACGTGCCGACGATCGGCATGGACAGGATCGCGCCCTCGGTGAAGCGGACACCGGTGCCGGAGAGCAGGTCGTCCGGGAGCGAGTAACCGGTGAAGCCGGTGAACATGCCCAGGACGAACAGCAGGAAGCCGAACAGCCAGTTGATCTCACGCGGCTTGCGGAACGCGCCGGTGAAGAACACGCGCATCATGTGCACGAACATGCCGGCGAGGAAGATCAGCGCGGCCCAGTGGTGGATCTGCCGGATGAGCAGACCACCGCGCACGTCGAAGGAGATGTGCAGGGTCGAGTTGAACGCCTCGGACATCAGCTGGCCCTGCAGCGGGACGTAGCTGCCGTGGTACTCCACCTCGTTCATCGACGGGTGGAAGAACAGCGTCAGGTACACACCCGTGAGGATGATGATGAGGAAGCTGTACAGGCAGACTTCGCCCAACATGAACGACCAGTGGTCGGGGAAAATCTTGCGCATGTTGGCCTTGGCCAGGGAGTAGATCCCGAGCCGGCCGTCGGCCCAGTCGGCGACGCGCTCGCCGGCCGGTGCCTTCCCGCGGGTGCGGCCCGCCGCGTCAGCGGCCGAGCCGTGCGATTCGTTCGGTGCAGTACTCATCCACGCTCCCAGAATGCAGGACCGACGGGCTCCTCGAAGTCGCCGAGCGCCTGGAGGTAACCCTCGTCGTTCACGCCGATGCGGAGCTGGGGCAGGGCGTGACCGGCGGGGCCGAAGATCACTCGGGCACCGTCGGAGAGGTCGAAGGTGGACTGGTGGCACGGGCACAGTACGTGGTGCGTCTGCTGCTCGTACAGCGAGATCGGGCAACCGACGTGGGTGCAGATCTTCGAGTACGCGACGATGCCCTCGTGCGACCACTCGAGCTCGCGCTTGTCCTTGATGTTGTCCGGCTGGAGCCGGATGATCATCAGGGCCGCCTTGGCGATCTCGTTCTGGAACTCCTCGTCGGTCTCCTCCAGGCCCTGGGGCTTGGCGAAGGTGAGCGAGCCGACCTGGACGTCCTCGGGACGCAGCGGCTCGTCGGTGTTCATGTTGACGAGCAGCTTGCCCTTGGCCCACAGCGTGTGGCGCAGCGAGGTACCGGGCAGCGGGCCGAGGTCGCGCAGCAGCACGACGCCGGAGAGCGGCACCAGCGTCAGCGCGCCGAGCATCGTGTTGCGGATCAGCTTGCGGCGGCCGATCGCCGACTCCTTGGCACCCAGCTTGAAGTCCGCGTGGACCTTCGCACGGACCTCGGGCGAGGCCGAGATCGGGTGACGCTCGTCGGCGACCTCCACGTCGGACATCAGGGTGCGGGCCCAGTGGACCGCGCCCGCGCCGATGCAGAACAGCGCCGTGCCCAGGGTCAGGCCCAGCGCGAAGTTCAGCGCGTTGATGTGCCCGATCGGGAAGACGAAGATCGACTTGTCGTGCGGGATCGCCACGTAGGAGGCGATGAAGCCGATGGTGGCCAGCATCGACACCGTGAACAGCAGGGCGACCACACGCTCGGACCGCTTGGCGGCCCGCTCGTCGATGTCCTGGATCCGGTGCTCGTGCGGGGGCAGCCCCGGGTCGGCGAACGGGTTCTTCTCGTCCGCCACGCCCACGGCGCCGTGCGTGGTGTCCTGCTCGGCAGGCAGGTTCTCTTCTGGAATGTCTTGGCTACTCATGACTTCTTGGCCTTTGCGGTCCGAGCGGCGACCCAGACGGCGACCGCGATCAGTGCGCCCAGTCCGAAGATCCACGCGAACAGACCCTCGCTGACCGGCCCGAGGCCGCCCAGCTCCAGACCGCCGGGGTTCTCCGTCTCATCGCTGTTGACCGCGTTCAGGTACGCGATGATGTCCTTCTTGTTCTTCTCCGTCATCGTGGTGTCGGGGAAGGACGGCATGTTCTGCGGGCCGGTCTGCATGGCCTCGTAGATGTGCTTGGGGTCGACGCCCTCCAGGGACGGGGCGTACTTGCCCTTGGTGAGCGCACCACCCTTGCCGGTGAAGTTGTGGCACTGCGCGCAGTTGGTGCGGAACAGCTCACCACCCTCGGCGATGTCCCCGTCGCTCGGGTCGTACTGCGACTTGGTCGGCACGCTCGGACCGGCACCCAGCGAGGAGATGAACGCGGCCAGCTGGTCGATCTGGGCCTGGGTGTAGATGGTCTTCTTGCGCGGGACCTGCGCGCCCTCGGAGGTGGCGGCCGGCATACGGCCGGTGCCGACCTGGAAGTCGACGGCCGCGGCGCCCACGCCCACCAGGCTCGGCCCGTCGGAGGTGCCCTGGCCACCGGTGCCGTGGCAGCTGGCGCAGCCGACCGAGTAGAGCTTCTTGCCCTCCTCGATGGTCAGGGACTGGGAGGTGTCATCGGCCTGCGCCTTGCTCGCGGGCGCGAACGCGGCGTACAGCCCCCCAGTGGCCGCCAGCGCGAGGAGTAGGACGACGACCGCCGCCAGCGGATGGCGTCGTCGTGCGGAGAGCTTTTTCACGGATTACCCCGGTGTCAGGATCTTCTGCGTCGATGCTTCTGGATGTGCGGGAGCGGTCCCGGCTACTTGATCAAATAGATCGTGGCGAAGAGGCCGATCCAGACGACGTCGACGAAGTGCCAGTAGTAGGACACGACGATCGCGGCGGTCGCCTGCTCGTGCGTGAACCTCTTCGCCGCGTAGGTGCGGCCGAGGACCAGCAGGAAGGCGATGAGACCGCCGGTCACGTGCAAGCCGTGGAAACCGGTGGTCAGGTAGAACACCGAACCGTACGGATCGGAGGAGAGCGAGAGCCCGTCCTTCTTCACCAGCTCGGTGTACTCGAAGATCTGGCCGCCGATGAAGATCGCACCCATCACGAAGGTGACGATGAACCAGCCCCGGAGCTTCTTCACGTCACCGCGCTCGGCCGCGAACACGCCGAGCTGGCAGGTGAGCGAGGAGAGCACCAGGATCGTGGTGTTCGTCGCCGAGAACGGAAGGTTCAGCGCGTGCGCCATTTCCTTCCAGTGATCGGGACCCGTCACCGATCGCAGGGTGAAGTACATCGCGAAGAGGGCCGCGAAGAACATCAGCTCGGAGCTCAGCCAGATGATGGTTCCGACGCTGGTGAGGTTCGGCCGGTTGACCGACGGGTGCGCGTGCCCGGTTTCTACTGTCGTTGCTGTCGCCACGACCGACATTATGTCGGTCCCTTATCTGGCCCTCACTCCCGGGGGTGCCGTTCGGAGTGTTCGCAGCGTGTGGAGTGCCCGTATGGCCCATCGAAGGGCTGTTCCAACCAGTGTTGAGGGGGTGCTCCAGGGGGTAGCATCCGGCGCATCGGTCCTGTTCGTACGACGGCGTACGTCCCTGTGTATCGGAGGAACAATGCAGCCGACCGCCACGGTGCTGGTCTACAGCGACGACTCCAACACCCGCGAGCAGGTCCGGCTCGCCACCGGACGCCGGCCGGCTCCGGACGCCCCCGTGGTGGAGTTCGTGGAGTGCGCGACCCCCGACGCCGTCCTCAGGGAGCTGGACAAGGGCGGGATCGACGTCTGCGTGCTGGACGGCGAGGCCGTGCCCATGGGGGGCATGGGGCTCTGCCGGCAGATCAAGGACGAGGTCTTCAACTGCCCGCCGGTGCTCGTGCTCATGGGACGGCCCCAGGACGCCTGGCTGGCCACGTGGAGCCGGGCCGACGCGGCGGTGACCCTGCCGGTCGACCCCGTCGAGTTCGCGGCGGCGCTGGCCGCTCTGCTGCGCGGGAGGAAGCTGGTGGGCGCCTGACAGCTCGGGGCGCCCACGGACAGGCCTCACACCGCCGTCGGCTGCAGCCTCAGCGCGTCCTGAGGTGCCGGACCCGCCGGCTTGCCGTTGGTCAGGGCGCTGCCGGTGCGCCATTTCGCCCAGTCGACGTTCCAGTCGCCGAAGCCGTTGCCGAAGGGCTCCATCAGGTCGCCGTTGGAGTTGACGACCTTGACGAGGTCGCCCGGGTGGAACGTGTCGAAGAACCACTCGGCGTTGGACGTGTTCATGCCGGTGCAGCCGTGGCTGACGTTCTCGTAGCCCTGGGAGCCGACGGACCAGGGGGCGGCGTGGACGTACTCGCCGGACCAGGTGACGCGGGTGGCGTAGTAGACCGGGAGGTCGTAGGAGTCCGAACTGCCTTCGGCGATGCCGACGGTGGTACCGCGCATGCGTACGAAGTACTGCTTCTCCAGGACGACCTTGACGCCGTTGCGGGTCTCGAAGCCGGGTTTGCCGGTGGTGACGGGGATCTCGTTGATCACCTCACCGTTCCGGTAGACCGTCATGTGGTGCGATGACGCGTCCGTGACCGCCTCGATCCGGTCGCCGATGGTGAGCGTCAGGGGCTTGGCCGTACCGCCCCAGAGGCGGTCGCTGATCTTGATGCCGTCCAGGTTGCTGTGCACCTGGAGGGTGGCGTGCGCGGGCCAGTAGTCCTTGGGGCGGTAGTGCAGCTCCTTGTCGCTCACCCAGTACCAGGAGCCGTCCACGGCCGAGGTGGAGTCGACCTTGAGGGCGCGTTCGACGACGGCCCGCTGCGCCTTGTCCTTGACCGCCTGGTTCAGTTTCGCCGTGATGGGCTGGCCGACCCCGTACGTGCCCGCGTCCGGCCCGAAGGTGACGTCCAGGCGCTTCTTGGCGGTGGGCTTGCCGGTGTCGAAGGTGAGGGTCTTGCGGCCGGGGGCGCCGTGATCGTCCTCCGTGCTGATCCGCACCGTGTAGTGGGCGCCGGCGGCCAGCGGAGAGGTGCTGTGCCAGCGGCTGCCGTCGGCGGAGAGTTCGCCCGCCACATAGCGTCCCGTGGCGTCCACGGCGGTGACGTCCGTGATGCGCCCGTCGCCCTGTGCGGCGACTTCGAGGGGCTTGTCCGGGTCGGCCTTCTTGCGTGCGTCCGTGGGGCCGCTGAAGGTGATCTGGTCCGCCGCGTCGTACGGCTTGTCCGCCAGGGGGTTGCCGGACGAACTGCAGGCGGTGACGCCCGCGCCGAGGGCGGCCACCAGCAGGGCGCAGCTGACGACGGTGCGGGTGCGCGGAGAGGTGCTCATGTGCTCACGCTAGAGAGCTTCGTCAACCAGAGCGCGCTGGGTCACTCGGACGAGGGAGGCGTCGTACGCCAACGGCGGGAGCCCGGACCTCCTGACGGAGTGTCCGGGCTCCCGGTGCGCTCGGCGCGTGCTACAGCGTGTGTGTACTACTGGGTGCGGTTCTCACCGTGGTAGTACTCGAAGACCCAGCCGAACAGGCCGATCATGATGATCGGCGCCGAGAAGTACAGCAGCCACCAGCCGACCGCGACACCGAGGAAGGCCAGCGCGCCACCGACACCGAGGGCGAGCGGCTGCCAGCTGTGCGGGCTGAAGAAGCCCAGCTCGCCCGCGTCGTCCGCGACGTCGGCCTCCTTGTCGTCCTGCGCACCCGCGTCGACCCTCCGGGCGGTGAAGCCCAGGTAGAAGCCGATCATGATGCACAGGCCGAAGGCCAGGAAGAGCGCCGTGGTACCGGCCGGCTCCTTCGACCACACGCCGTACACGACGGCCATGATCAGGACGAAGAAGCTCAGCCAGATGAACATCCGGCCCTGGATCTTCACTTGCCGGCCTCCTTGCTGCCCGCGATGGCGCTGCTGCCGTGACCGGCGTGCTCCAGCTGCTCGAGTGCGGCGATCTCGGGGTGGTGCAGGTCGAACGCCGGGGATTCACTGCGGATCCGCGGCAGGGTGAGGAAGTTGTGCCGCGGCGGCGGGCAGGACGTCGCCCATTCGAGCGAACGGCCGTAGCCCCACGGGTCGTCGACGCCGACCGGCTTGCCGTACTTGGCCGTCTTCCACACGTTGTAGAGGAACGGCAGTATCGACAGGCCGAGCACGAACGAGCTGATCGTCGAGATCGTGTTCAGGGCGGTGAAGCCGTCGGCGGCCAGGTAGTCCGCGTAACGGCGCGGCATGCCCTCGGCACCCAGCCAGTGCTGGACCAGGAAGGTGCCGTGGAAGCCGACGAACAGCGTCCAGAAGGTGATCTTGCCGAGGCGCTCGTCGAGCATCTTGCCGGTGAACTTCGGCCACCAGAAGTGGAAGCCGGAGAACATCGCGAAGACGACGGTGCCGAAGACGACGTAGTGGAAGTGCGCCACCACGAAGTACGAGTCCGAGACGTGGAAGTCCATCGGCGGCGAGGCCAGGATGACACCGGTCAGACCACCGAACGTGAAGGTGATCAGGAAGCCGGTGGCCCACAGCATCGGGGTCTCGAAGGACAGGCTGCCCTTCCACATGGTGCCGATCCAGTTGAAGAACTTCACCCCGGTCGGGACCGCGATCAGGAAGGTCATGAAGGAGAAGAACGGCAGCAGCACGCCACCGGTGACGTACATGTGGTGCGCCCACACCGTCACGGACAGACCGGCGATCGAGATCGTCGCGGCGATCAGACCCATGTAGCCGAACATCGGCTTCCGGGAGAAGACCGGGATCACTTCGCTGATGATGCCGAAGAACGGCAGGGCGATGATGTACACCTCTGGATGGCCGAAGAACCAGAAGAGGTGCTGCCACAGGAGTGATCCGCCGTTGGCGGCGTCGAAGACATGGGCGCCGAACTTGCGGTCCGCCTCCAGGGCGAACAGCGCGGCGGCCAGCACCGGGAAGGCCAGCAGGACCAGGACACCGGTCAGCAGCACGTTCCAGGTGAAGATCGGCATGCGGAACATGGTCATGCCCGGTGCGCGCATGCAGATGATCGTGGTGATGAAGTTGACCGAGCCGAGGATGGTGCCGAAGCCGGAGAAGGCCAGACCCATGATCCACATGTCGGCGCCGATGCCGGGGCTGCGGATCGCGTCCGACAGCGGGGCGTAGGCGAACCAGCCGAAGTCGGCCGCACCCTGCGGGGTGAGGAAGCCGGCCACCGCGATCAGCGAGCCGAACAGGTACAGCCAGTAGGCGAACATGTTCAGCCGCGGGAAGGCCACGTCCGGCGCGCCGATCTGCAGCGGCATGATCCAGTTCGTGAAGCCGGCGAACAGCGGCGTCGCGAACATCAGCAGCATGATCGTGCCGTGCATCGTGAACGCCTGGTTGAACTGCTCGTTCGAGATGATCTGCTCGCCCGGCCGGGCGAGCTCGGCGCGCATGAGCAGAGCCATGACGCCGCCGATCAGGAAGAAGGCGAACGACGTCACGAGGTAGAGCGTCCCGATCGTCTTGTGGTCGGTGGTCGTCAGCCACTTCACCACGACGTTGCCGGGCTGCTTGCGCCTGACCGGCAGCTCGTTCTCGTAAGAGTCAGCCGCCGCGGCACCCTGGGGTTCGTTGAGGATGCTCACAGGTTGTTCGTCTCCCGGTTCTTCTCGTGGCTCGTCTGCGCGATGCCGGCGGGAATGTAACCGGTCTGCCCCTTCTTGACGAGGTCCTTGAGGTGCTGCTCGTAGCGCTCCGGGGAGACGACCTTCACGTTGAACAGCATCCGGGAGTGGTCGACGCCGCAGAGCTCGGCGCACTTGCCCCTGAAGGTGCCCTCCTGGTTGGGAGTCACCTGGAAGGCGTTGGTGTGGCCCGGGATGACGTCCTGCTTCATCAGGAACGGCAGCACCCAGAAGGAGTGGATGACGTCACGCGAGGTGAGGACGAAGCGGACCGTCTTGCCCTTGGGCAGCCACAGCGTCGGACCGGGGTTGCCGGTCTGCGGGTTCCGCGTGCCCGGCGTACCGACGTCGTAGACACCGCCGGCGTTCGCCGGGAAGGCGTCCTTGAACCGGTTCGGAATGGCGTCCAGGTTCGCGTTCGTCTTGGCGTCACCGGTGGAACCGGGGACGTTCTCGATGTAGTTGAAGCCCCAGCTCCACTGGAAGCCGACCACGTTGACCGTGACATCGGGCTTCTTGGAGAGGTCCAGGAGCTTCGACTCGTCCCGTGCCGTGAAGTAGAACAGCACCGAGATGATGATGATCGGGACCACCGTGTACAGCGCCTCGATGGGCATGTTGTACCGGGTCTGCGGAGGTACCTCGACCTTGGTGCGGCTGCGCCGGTGGAACATGGCGCTCCACAGGATCAGGCCCCACACCAGCACGCCGACGGCGAGCGCGGCAGCCCAGGAGCCCTGCCACAGGGAGAGGATCCGCGGAGCCTCTTCCGTGGTCGGGGTGGGCATACCAAGGCGGGGGAAGTCCTTGTATGTGCAACCGGTTGCGGTCGCCAGGACCAGGCCCGCGGTCATTGCCTGCAGCAGCTTCCGCCGCATCGGGCGCCGCGGCGAGCGGTCGGAGCCGTTGGGACTCACGTAGCGCCTTCCCGAGAGTCTCGCCCGCGCTGGTTGGCTGCGGCCTTCTCGCTGGTCGGTCGCCGCCCTGCGTCGGGCAGGGGTTTGATGTTTATGCGGACCAAACCCTACTGGACGCCTACCGGCGGCTCGCGGGGAGGGTGCCATTCGCGCGGCGGGTCACTCCGAAGGGGGGTTGGGAGGTGGGGGGCGCCTGGTGGCTCGGGGAGTTCGGTTGTGTGCGATCGCGGATCCGTCGTGGTTTCTCGGGCGGTTCCCCGCGCCCCTTCAGGGCGCTTAGCGTTGCCGTGTGTCCTACTTCGATGCCGCTTCCTCCGCTCCTCTCCATCCCGTTGCCCGGCAGGCCCTGCAGGCCTCCCTCGACGAGGGGTGGGCCGATCCCGCGCGTCTGTACAGAGAAGGGCGGCGGGCCCGGCTGCTGTTGGACGCGGCGCGGGAGGCGATGGCCGAGGCGGTGGGGTGCCGGGCGGACGAGCTGGTGTTCACCTCCTCCGGTACGCGGGCGGTGCATGCGGGGATCGCGGGGGCGCTGGCGGGGCGCCGGCGGGTCGGACGCCACCTGATCGTGTCCGCGGTCGAACACTCTTCGGTACTCCATTCCGCCGACGCGCACGAGGCGGACGGCGGCACGGTCACACAGGTCGCCGTGGACCGGGCGGGCCGGGTGGCGGCGGGGTCGTACGAGGAGGCGCTGCGGCCCGAGACCGCGCTGGCCTGCCTCCAGTCGGCCAACCACGAGGTGGGGACCGAGCAGCCGGTGGCGGAGGTGGCCGCGGTCTGCCGGGAGGCCGGTGTGCCGCTGCTGGTGGACGCGGCGCAGTCGCTGGGCTGGGGCCGGGTCGAGGGCGACTGGTCGCTGCTGACGGCGAGCGCCCACAAGTGGGGCGGGCCGGCGGGTGCCGGGCTGCTCGTCGTCCGCAAGGGCGTGCGGTTCGCGGCGCGGGGGCCGGTGGACGAGCGGGAGTCGGGGCGGTCGCCCGGCTTCGAGAACATCCCGGCGATGGTGGCCGCGGCGGCCTCGCTGCGGGCGGTACGGGCCGAGGCGGACCGGGAGGCGCTACGGCTGCGGGAGCTGACGGAGCGGATCCGGGCGCGGGTGGCGCGGTCGGTGCCGGACGTGGAGGTGGTCGGCGATCCGGAGCGGCGACTGCCCGGGATCGTCACCTTCTCCTGTCTCTACGTCGACGGAGAGACCCTCCTGCACGAGCTGGACCGGGCCGGTTTCTCCGTCTCGTCCGGGTCGTCCTGCACGAGCAGCACACTGACGCCCAGCCATGTGCTGAAGGCAATGGGGGTGCTGAGCGAGGGCAACGTGCGGGTGTCGCTGCCGCCGGGGACGGCCGAGGAGGACGTCGAGCGGTTCCTGTCGGTGCTGCCGGACGTGGTGGCGGGAGTGCGGGAGAAGCTGGGCGCACCGGTGCCCGCGGCGGCGGTGGTGCGGCCGGACGAGGTGGTCGTCGACTCGCTCGGCAAGCGCTGCCCGATCCCGGTCATCGAGCTGGCGAAGGTCATCGGGAACGTACCGGTGGGCGGCACGGTCCGGGTCCTGGCGGACGACGAGGCGGCGCGCCTGGACATCCCGGCGTGGTGCGAGATGCGGGGTCAGGAGTACGTGGGCGAGGAACCGGCGGACCACGGCTCGGCGTATGTGGTCCGCCGGGTTTCGTAGCTCCGTGGCTCAGGCGAGGTGCTGCTTGACCTCGGCGGCGGCCTCCTCGCCGTAGGCCTTGGTGAAGCGGTCCATGAAGTGGGCGCGGCGCAGCTGGTACTCCTGGGTGCCGACCGTCTCGATGACCAGGGTGGCGAGCATGCAGCCGACCTGGGCGGCGCGCTCCAGGGAGACGCCCCAGGCAAGGCCGGAGAGGAAGCCGGCCCGGAAGGCGTCGCCGACGCCGGTGGGCTCGGCCTTGCGCTCCTCCTGCGGGCAGCCGACCTCGATCGGGTCCTCACCGGCCCGCTCGATGCGCACCCCGCGCGAGCCGAGGGTGGTGACCCGGTGGCCGACCTTGCCGAGGATCTCCTCGTCGCTCCAGCCCGTCTTGGACTCGATGAGGCCCTTCTCGTACTCGTTGGAGAAGAGGTACGTCGCCCCGTCCAGCAGTATCCGGATCTCCTCGCCCCCCATCCGGGCGATCTGCTGGGAGAAGTCGGCGGCGAACGGGATGTTCCGCGTGCGGCACTCCTCGGTGTGGCGGAGCATCGCCTCCGGGTCGTCGGCGCCGATCAGCACCAGGTCGAGGCCGCCGACGCGGTCGGCGACGGTCTTCAGCTCGATCTGCCGGGCCTCGCTCATCGCGCCGGTGTAGAAGGAGCCGATCTGGTTGTGGTCGGTGTCGGTGGTGCACACGAAGCGGGCGGTGTGCAGGGTCTCGGAGATGCGCACCGACTCGGTGTCCACGCCGTGCCGCTCCAGCCAGGCGCGGTACTCGTCGAAGTCGAAGCCCGCGGCGCCGACGAGGACGGGCCGGGTGCCGAGCTGGCCCATGCCGAAGGCGATGTTCGCGCCGACGCCGCCGCGGCGTACGTCGAGGTTGTCGACCAGGAAGGACAGGGAGACCGTGTGCAGCTGGTCCGCGACCAGCTGGTCGGCGAAGCGGCCGGGGAAGGTCATGAGGTGGTCGGTGGCGATGGAGCCGGTGACTGCGATGCGCACGGCGAGTGTTCTCCTGGGGGAGGCGGCTTGACAGTTCACGCTACCTGGTCCGTGCCGGTCTCAGGAGCGGCAAAACTACCCGATAGTAGATCTTTATCGGCCGACGTCGGCGTGCTTACGGTTTCGGTATGACGAACCTCAAGGTGCACGCCCCTCTCCCGGCCGACACCGACGGCGACCTTGCGTCCCTGCGCGGTGACTGCGCCCGGATGGCTCCGCACTGGGCGGTGCCGGACCGGGACTCCTCCCTTCCGGTGCCCCCGTCGCTCATCCACGGCGTGAGCGTCCCCGCGACCTCGGCGCGGCTGCTGGACGCGATGTCCGACTACGGCGACTGATTCATCCGGTCCGTTCGAGTCCGGTCCGGCCGAGGGAACCGCTCGCTCACCTGCCGCGTCCCATCGCCGTCCCCCGCGGAGGGGATGCGGGATACGACCCAGCAAGGAGCGATGCGGTGAACACCGAGCGACCCGAGAACGACGACGCGGACGCGGGCACCGCCGGGGGAGCCTCGGCGGAGAAGGAGGTTCCGGAGCCCGAGGTCGCGCCCGAGGCGGCTACGGAGCCGGAGGGCGCGCCCGAGGCCGCTGCGGAGCCGGACAGCACGCCCGAAGCGGCGGCGCCCGTGGAGGCCACCGCGGCCGAGAGCGAGCCCGCCGGTGACGGCGGTGAGGCCCCCGAGGTCGAACCCGAGGCCGAGGCTGAAGCCGATGCCAAGGCTGAAGCCGAGGCCGACGCTCCCCGGGCGGACGCCGCCGCCGGCGAGACCCCGGACGTCGAGGACACCGAGGTCCCCCGGAGTGGCGAGGCGGAGGACGAAGGGCCGGCGCGCCGCCGCTCCCCCGCGGTCATCGCGTCCGTGGCCGCCGCCGTGCTGCTGGTCGGTGGCGGTGGGGCGTACCTCGCGGCGAGCACGAACAGCGGTTCGAGCGAGGGCGCGGGCCCCGCGGCGTCCGGTGGCGGCACTCCCCCGCCGCTCGCGCTGGACGGTTATGCGAACACCGGCGGGATCGCGCCCGGTGAGCCCAACCCGTACGGCGTCACCTACAAGGCCGAGGGCAGCCTGCCCGGCGGTCCCGGCTCGGCGCCGGTGTACCGGGCGGACGGTGAGGTCACCAAGGACGAGGTGGCCCGCCTGGCCAAGGCGCTCGGCATCGACGGGACGCCGGTGGCCGAGGGGCGGAGCTGGCGGGTCGGGTCCGGGAAGGACGGGTCGGGGCCGACTCTGCAGGTGAACAAGGAGGCACCGGGGACCTGGAGCTACAGCCGGTACGCGCCCGGCACCGACAACTGCCAGAAGATCACCGTCTGCACGCAGGACCCCGGCGCCCCGGTCACCGAGCGGGTGAGCGAGGCCGCCGCGAAGAAGGCGGCGGCGCCGGTGCTGAAGGCGCTGGGCCAGGACGGCGCCAAGGTGGACGCGAGCCAGATCATGGGTGCCCAGCGGGTGGTGAACGCCGACCCGGTGGTGGGCGGGCTGCCCACGTACGGCTGGACGACGGGCCTCACCGTCGGCAAGCAGGGCGAGGTGGTCGGCGGGCACGGTGAGCTGAAGGCGCCGGTGAAGGGCGACACGTATCCCGTCCTGAGCGCGCAGAAGACGCTCGGCCTGCTGAACGCGACGCCCGCGACCGACCACCGCATGGGTATCGGCGGCTGCGCGAGTCCCGTACCGAAGAAGGACCGGCTCGAACAGCCGTGCGGCACGTCGGCGTCGACGTCCGCGTCCACCGCGCCGACGCGCGAGACGCTCACCATCGAGAAGGCGGTGTTCGGGCTGGCCGCGCACTCCGTCGGGGGCCGGCAGGCGCTGGTGCCGTCCTGGCTGTTCCAGGTGCGGGAGGCGGGCTCCGACGACTTCACGGTGACCTATCCGGCCGTCGACCCGAAGTACCTGGCGTCGTCGAGCTCGCCGTCGGCGTCACCGGCCGAGCAGTCCGTGGAGGTGACGGGCTACAGCACGGCGGGCAACAGCCTGACCGTCGCCTTCGAGGGCGGGGTGTGCGCCGACTACAAGGCGTCGGCGACCGAGGACTCCGGCAAGGTGACGGTCACGGTGACCGAGACGCCCTGGACGAACAAGATCTGCGTGCTGATCGCCAAGGTCTACCACCGGACCGTCCACCTCGACGAGCCGCTCGGCGACCGCAAGGTGGTCGGCTCGGACGGCCAGAGGATCGCGAAGGAGCGCCCGGGCGCCCGTCTGCCGAAGTCGTCCACGCAGACGCGCTAGGAGCCCGAGGTCCGTCCGAGGCCCGTCCGAGGCCCGGGAACGAGCGAAGGCGGCGGCCCCCGTCGGAGGGGGCCGCCGCCTTCGTGGCGCTCGGCCGGAATTCAGCCGGAGTCAGCTGAAGGAGTCGCCGCAGGCGCAGGAACCCGTCGCGTTCGGGTTGTCGATCGTGAAGCCCTGCTTCTCGATCGTGTCCACGAAGTCGATGGTGGCGCCGCCCAGGTACGGGGCGCTCATGCGGTCGGTGACGACCTTGACCCCGTCGAAGTCCTTCTCGACGTCGCCGTCGAGCGAGCGCTCGTCGAAGAAGAGCTGGTAACGCAGGCCGGAGCAGCCGCCGGGCTGGACGGCGACACGCAGCGCGAGGTCGTCGCGGCCTTCCTGGTCGAGCAGTGCCCTGACCTTCGACGCGGCGGCGTCGGTCAGAACGATGCCGTCGGTGACGGTGCTGGTCTCGTCCGATACGGACATCTACATCTCTCCCGGGTTGTACGGAGACTGCTTGCCGACGAGTGCAACCGGCGGGTCCGCGGATTCATTCCGGGCCGGGCATTCGCGTTTTCGCGTTTTCTTCCTCTTCCTTCATGCTCGCACACGCCCGGCGGAGCGGACAGCAGCCTGTGGACGGCCCCATCGGGATTCACGTCACATCGACGCAATGACCATCGTCAAAGTGACGTGAAGCAAGCTATGATAGATAGCGTCAGTTCGACGAAAAGTAGAAAGGGTGCGTGTCGTGACCACCGCCCAGACCCCGGAGCTCGACGTACAGCCGACTCCCCTCGCCCTGCTGCTCCTCGGCCGTGAGGCCGACCCGAAGAGCGAGCGCGGCGTCGAGTGCCCCGGCGACCTGCCCTCGCCCTCCGACCCCGACCTGGTCGAGCGCGCCCGCGCGGCCAAGGAGAAGCTCGGCGGCAAGGTCTTCGTGCTCGGCCACCACTACCAGCGCGACGAGGTCATCCAGTTCGCCGACGTCACGGGCGACTCCTTCAAGCTGGCCCGGGACGCGGCCGCGCGCCCGGAGGCCGAGTACATCGTCTTCTGCGGTGTGCACTTCATGGCCGAGTCGGCGGACATCCTGACGTCCGACGACCAGAAGGTCGTCCTGCCGGACCTCGCCGCCGGCTGCTCCATGGCCGACATGGCCACCGCCGAGCAGGTCGCCGAGTGCTGGGACGTGCTGACCGAGGCCGGGATAGCCGAGCAGGTGGTCCCCGTCTCGTACATGAACTCCTCCGCGGACATCAAGGCGTTCACCGGCAAGCACGGCGGCACCATCTGCACGTCGTCGAACGCCAAGCGCGCCCTGGACTGGGCCTTCGAGCAGGGCGACAAGGTCCTGTTCCTGCCCGACCAGCACCTCGGCCGCAACACCGCCGTCCGCGACATGGGCATGTCCCTGGACGACTGCGTGGTCTACAACCCGCACAAGCCCAACGGCGGCCTGACTGCGGACGAGCTGCGCGCCGCCAAGATGATCCTGTGGCGCGGCCACTGCTCCGTCCACGGCCGCTTCAGCCTCGACTCGGTGAACGACGTCCGCGCCCGCATCCCCGGCGTGAACGTCCTGGTCCACCCCGAGTGCAAGCACGAGGTGGTGGCCGCGGCCGACTACGTCGGCTCGACGGAGTACATCATCAAGGCCCTGGAGGCCGCACCGGCCGGCTCCAAGTGGGCCATCGGCACGGAGCTGAACCTGGTCCGCCGCCTGGCGAACCGTTTCGCGCCGGAGGGCAAGGAGATCGTCTTCCTCGACAAGACGGTCTGCTTCTGCTCGACCATGAACCGCATCGACCTCCCCCACCTGGTCTGGACCCTGGAGTCCCTGGCCGAGGGCAACCTGGTCAACCGCATCGAGGTCGACAAGGAGACGGAAGCCTTCGCGAAGCTGGCCCTGGAGCGGATGCTGGCGCTGCCGTAGGCACCGGCGCCGCTCGGATGCCCCTTTCTGTACGGAAGGGGCATCTTTTCGTACCGTGCGTCACTAGCCTGGTCTCCTTACGGCACGCGCACGCACGGGGGCGGAATGGCAACACAGCGTGGCCCGGTCGGCGACCTGGTGGTCGTGGTTCCGGGGATCATGGGGAGCCGCTTGGCGGACGCCGACGGGAACGAGGTGTGGGGGCTCTCGGGCCGGGCCCTGTTACGCGGTATCAGGACACTCGGGAAATCCCTCACGCGTCTCGCCCTTCCCCCGCACGTGGGCGACGGGCACCCGGGTGACGGGGTGCGTCCCGTCGGGCTGATGTCCGACCTGCACGCCCTGCCCGGTGTGGCATCCCTGGTCGACGGCTACAGCGGGCTGCTGGACTGGCTGGAGCGGAACTTCACGCTGCGGCGGCGACTGCCGGGCGAGGACCCGGCCACTCCGGTGAACCTGGTCGACTTCGCGTACGACTGGCGGCTGTCCTGCCGTTACAACGCCGAGCGGCTGGCCCGGCGGGTGGACGAGGAGCTGGGCCGCTGGCGCGCCTCGGCGCCGGAGCGTGCGGGGGCCAAGGTCGTGTTCGTGTGCCACTCCATGGGCGGGCTCGTCACCCGGCACTACGTCGAGTGGTGCGGCGGCGCGGAGGTCACGCGCCGGGTCATCACGCTGGGAACGCCCTACCGAGGCTCGCTCGACGCGCTCCTGTGCCTGGTCAACGGCTTGCGGCCAGGTCTCGGTCCGTTCCGGCTCGATCTCACCCGGTTCGCGCGCAGTCTGCCGTCCCTGCATCAGCTGACGCCGGACTACGCCTGTCTGGAGGGCGTCCCCGGGCACGGCGACCTTCGCTACGCCCGCGAGGTGACCGGCCTTCCCGGGGTCGACGAGGCGCTGCTGAAGGATGCCGGACTGTTCCACGCGGTGCTGCGGGAGTCGCTCACCGGGGCCGCGTACGGGGTGGAGTTCCGGCCGGTGAGCGGAGTGCTGCAGCCGACCCCGACCACCGCGCGCCTCGACGGCGAGGGCGTGCTGACGGGACTCCTCACCATCGGCGGCGCCGACGAGGGCGGCGACGGGCGGGTGCCCCGGCTGTCCAGCGCCCATGTGGGGCCGGGCGGGGCCGCGTACACACCGTGGGAGCAGCACGGCTCCCTGCAGAACAACGAAGCCGTGCGCTGGGCGCTGTGGGGCTGGCTCGCGGGTGCGCCGCCGGTGCACCGGGGCCCGGACGAGGCGGCCGGTGCGGCCCCGCTGGGCGTCAGCATTCCGGACATGGTCGTCGAGGGCGAGGCGTGCGAGGTCGCGGTCACGGTGCCGGGGGACGTGCCCGGGCACGAGGAACTGGCGGTCACCGTGTGCGTGGAGGGCGGTACGACGCGGGCCATGCGGAACCTGGGCGGCGGACGGTACGCGGCGGTGCTGACCGGGCTGGCGGCGGGTGCGCACCGGGTGCGGGTGGGTACGCGAAGCGCGGACGCTACGACGGTGACAGCGCTGGTCCTGGTGGTGGAGAGGGACTCCTGAAGTGGCTGGGGGTACTGGGGGTACTGCGGGGGCTGCCGAGGAGGGCTCGGCGGAAGGCCCCGCACCGAGAGCGACGGCGTTGTGCGTGGTCTGCGAGTCGTACGCCGACGAGCACGAGTTCCCCCGGCTGGAGGGAGCGCGGGCCCAGATGGCGGAGATCGCCGGGCGACTGCGGGAACTGGGCTTCGCGGTACGGGTGATCGGGGCCGACGCCGACAATCCTCCCGACCTCGCAACCTTCAGGAGGGAGAAGGAGGAGTGGCGGGAGCACTGGCGCCGTGAGGGCGGGAACGGGCCGGCGCTGATCCTCTGGTCCGGGCATGGCGTGCTCGACGGGGAGGACCTCCGTCTGGTCCTGAGCGATCTGAAGCTCACCGGAGACCAGTTCGAGCGGACGATGCGGCTCCGTGAGCACGGCGTCACGGCCGAGCAACTCGTCACGACGGCCATGGCGTCCGGTGCCGACCAGATCCTGCTCTTCGTGGACGCCTGCCATTCCGGCGCCGGGATGAGCCAGAGCGTCCGGGTCGCGCTGGAACACCTGGAGGGCACCTCGTTGCCGCCCGGCCGCTCGAAGTGGCTCGGTGCGATGGCGAGTTGCCGGAAGAAGGAGCTCTCGGAGGGCTATGGCCCTCTCCTCAAGGCGGTGGCCGACGTCCTGGCCGACGGCCCGCTGACAGGCGAGTACCTCTCGGCGTGGAGCACGCACAACGAACTCGTCACCGGGGTCGACCTGCTGGCCGCCGTACGCACGCGGTGGGACGAGCCGGGTCAGCAGCCGGAGCAGGTCACAGTGGGCGGCGAACGCCCTGCCTACCCCAATCCCAGGGCCGTACCCGGCGCCCCGCCCGCCCTCGTGGAGCACCTGGTGCTCGCGGCGCGCGGGGTCGGGCACCGGGAGGAGGGCTGGTTCTTCACCGGGCGGCGGCGTGTGCTCGGACGGATCGTGGAGTGGATGGACGCGGGGAGCCCCGGGCTGTTCCTCGTGACCGGACCGGCCGGCTGCGGGAAGTCGGCTGTGCTGGGCCGTATCGCGACGCTCGCGGACCCGGTGCAGCGGGAGGAGGCCGTACGGCAGGGCTCGCTGCGGGAGGGCGACCCGGATCCGGGGGTACGGGAGCCTCGTTCGTTCGCCGCCGTGCATCTTCGGGGGCTCAACGCCACGCAGGCGGCGGTCGAACTGGCGGAGCAACTGGGCCTGCGGGAGCCGAGGAACGCCGACGCCTTCCGAGCCGAGCTGCGTGAGCTGACCGCGCCTCCGGTGATCGTTCTGGACGGGCTGGACGAGGTGCCGGCCGAGCACACGCAGGGCGTGGTGGAGGAGCTCGTCTTCCCTCTGAGTCGCATGGTTCCCGTGCTGGTCGGCTCACGGGAGCGGCCCTTCCGGAGCAAGCTGGCGGAGGGCGAGACATTGTCAGCCGCTCTGGTTCGCCACGTCGGAGCGGGCGTCACCGCCGTGGACCTGGAGCGTGAGCCGGACACGCGGGCGGACATCACCGGGTACGTGCGCAGGCGGTGCGAGGCGGCGGGGCTGGGAGCGGAGGACGCGGTCGCGGAGATCGCCGGGGCCCTGGCGGGCCGGGCGCGGGAGGAGGGCGGGGGGTTTCTCTTCGCGCGGCTGGTTACGGGGTTCCTGATCGCGGAGATTCGCAGCCAGGGTGAGGACGTTGTCGTGGAGAGCGATGACCTGCTCGCCCGGCTGCCGGACTCGGTGGAGGCCGCTTTCGAGGAGGATCTGCGGTCGGGGCCGACGCGCGTACGAGAGGACGGCACCGAACTCCCGGGGGCGGCTCGCGATTTGCTGACCGCCCTGGCGTGGGCGGCGGGACGGGGCATGCCTGCGGGTGGGGTGTGGGAGGCGGTGGCTTCGGCGCTCGGGTCCGGCGAGGGCAGCGTCACCTATGACGAGGGGGATGTGGACTGGGTGCTGTCCGCATACGGGAGGTACATCGTCGAGGACAGCGAGAACTCGCAGGCCGTGTACCGGCTGTATCACCGGGAGTTCGTGTCGTACCTGAGGGGGCGCGAGGGGCCCGGGGGTGCCGCTGCCGGGGAGGCGGTGCTGCGGGCGGTCGTGGGGCTGCTCAGGAGGCAGGCACGGGTCGGGGATTGGGGGGCGGTCGATCCGTACGTGCGGAAGTGGCTGGCGACTCATGCGGTGTGGACCGGGGGGCCGGGGCCGGGTATCGACACCCTGCGTGAACTTGTGGCTTGGGACCGGGACAGTGCTCTGCCGCATCTTGCGAAGGCGCTCTATGGCTTCGCAGTCGCTCTGGCCGAGCGGGGGGAGCGGGAGGCTGCCGTCGAACCTTCACGCGAGGCAATGGAGATCTACTCCGGGCTGGCCGATGCCATGCCCGATGCATACCTCCCCAACCTCGCTATGGCGCTCAACAACCTCGCCGTCCGCCTGGCTGAGACCGGAGAACGCCAAGCCGCACTCGAACCCGCCCACGAAGCCGTCCGCATCTACACCGACCTCGCCCACACCAACCCCGCCGCCTACCTGCCCGCCCTCGCCACCTCCCTCAACAACCTCGCCAACCC
>NZ_JBVKAI010000003.1:195039-195971 GCF_055639495.1 Streptomyces sp. NPDC039424 | reverse complement strand
GCCTGGCCGAGACCGGAGAACGCCAAGCCGCACTCGAACCCGCCCACGAAGCAGCCCGCATCCACCGCTCACTCGTCCAAAACAACCCCGCCGCCCACCTCCCCGCCCTCGCCACCTCCCTCAACAACCTCGCCAACCGCCTGGCCGAGACCGGAGAACGCCAAGCCGCACTCGAACCCGCCCACGAAGCAGCCCGCATCCACCGCTCACTCGTCCAAAACAACCCCGCCGCCTACCTCTCCGACCTCGCCAAGGCGCTCAACAACCTCGCCAACCGCCTGGCCGAGACCGGAGAACGCCAAGCCGCACTCGAACCCGCCCACGAAGCAGCCCGCATCCACCGCACACTCGTCCAAAACAACCCCGCCGCCCACCTCCCCGACCTCGCCAAGGCGCTCAACAACCTCGCCACCCACCTGGCCGAAACCGGAGAACGCCAAGCCGCACTCGAACCCGCCCACGAAGCAGCCCGCATCTACACCGACCTCGCCCACACCAACCCCGCCGCCCACCTCCCCGCCCTCGCCACCTCCCTCAACAACCTCGCCATCCGCCTGGCCGAGACCGGAGACCGCCAAGCCGCACTCGAACCCGCCCACGAAGCCGTCCGCATCTACACCGGCCTCGCCCACACCAACCCCGCCGCCCACCTCCCCAACCTCGCCAAGACGCTCAACAACCTCGCCAACCACCTGGCGGAGACCGGAGAACGCCAAGCCGCACTCGAACCCGCCCACGAAGCCGTCCGCATCCGCCGCACACTCGCCCGCACCAACCCCGCCGCCTACCTCCCCGCCCTCGCCACCTCCCTCAACAACCTCGCCAACCGCCTGGCTGAGACCGGAGAACGCCAAGCCGCACTCGAACCCGCCCACGAAGCCGTCCGCATCCACCGCACACTCGCCCGCACCAACCCCGCCGCCCACCTCCCC
>NZ_JBVKAI010000003.1:106920-194942 GCF_055639495.1 Streptomyces sp. NPDC039424 | reverse complement strand
GAGAACGCCAAGCCGCACTCGAACCCGCCCACGAAGCCGTCCGCATCCACCGCACACTCGCCCGCACCAACCCCGCCGCCCACCTCCCCGCCCTCGCTACCTCCCTCAACAACCTCGCCACCCACCTGGCCGAAACCGGAGACCGCCAAGCCGCACTCGAACCCGCCCACGAAGCCGTCCGCATCCACCGCACACTCGCCCGCACCAACCCCGCCGCCCACCTCCCCGCCCTCGCCACCTCCCTCAACAACCTCGCCACCCACCTGGCCGAAACCGGAGACCGCCAAGCCGCACTCGAACCCGCCCACGAAGCCGTCCGCATCTACACCGGCCTCGCCCACACCAACCCCGCCGTCTACCGCCCCGCCCTCGCGATGGCGCTCAACAACCTCGCCATCCGCCTGGCCGAGACCGGAGACCGCCAAGCCGCGCTCGAACCCGCCCACGAAGCCGTCCGCATCCGCCGCACACTCGCCCGCACCAACCCCGCCGCCCACCTCCCCGACCTCGCTGCCTCCCTCAACAACCTGGCCAACCACCTGGCCGGGACCGGAGAACGCCAAGCCGCACTCGAACCCGCCCACGAAGCAACCCGCATCTACACCGGCCTCGTCCAGACCAACCCCACGGCCCACCTCCCCAACCTCGCCAAGGCGCTCAACAACTTCGCCAACCACCTGACCAACACAGGCAAGGAAGCAGAGGCGATCCAGGCCTACACAGATGCAGCGGCCGCACTCGCTCACGAACATCGAGCCGCCGAACGTGCCCTCACGTACGAGCGCGAAGCCTTCCGACTCACGCGCCCGAGCCCCGCGTCCGAGGCCGGTCTCCGAGACCTCGTCCGCCTCCTCAAAACGGGAGCAGGCGAGAAGCCCGACCACACGGGCCTGCGCGCCCGCAGAACCCTGCGCTCCTTCGCCCGCAAAGCCCCCCGGAACCGCCACCTAGTGGAACAAACCTGGCGCCAGGAGACCGATACCCCCGCCCCAGCGTGGTTGTCCCTGACGGACGAGACTCTGCACCTGGTCTTGACGTGGATGTCCGCAGCCACCTGGGCAGAGAGCCACGAGTTCTGGTCCCGGCACGCCGACGCCCTGGGCTCCCGTGGCACTTCCACCGCTCTGGAGGAGCTCTCGCCGGTCACACCCGTCGCCGAACAGCACCGACACCTCCGGCGGCTCATCCTCTCCGAAGGCGCCGACCTCGTTTTCCGAAGACTCATACTCCGCGACCTGCTCGCCGCCTGGCTGGACTGCGAGAACTGGGATGATTCGAAGCGCTTCTTCCAGGAGAACGCCGACCGCCTGCTTGACAACGCCGCCGAACAGGCCCTCATGGACACTGATCCCACCCCCGTCATCGCAGCGCACGTGGCTCTCCTCCACTTCGCCCGGACCGAAGGCATCGACACCGCGTTCCACCGCGTCCAGGACCGCGCCGCCCTCCAGCAGTACGTGCTGCGCACCCTGAACGACGGCGATGCGCAGGCCCTTGCCTACGCCTCGGCTCTAGAAAGCGCGGCCTTCAACGACGAACCGTCGTCCGCAGCCCACGCCCAAGCCGCCCTCCTCCTGTCCGACAAGACCGATGCCCTCGACCCCGACGCCCTCGCCACGGCAGCAGCCGAAGCGGACCCCGAGACCCGCAACCGGCTCGTCTCCGAACTGGCCACCCTCAGCACGCGCCACGGCCACCAGCACATGCCCCACTGGCTGCAGCTCATCCAGGCCCTCACCCAAGCCGCGCCCTGACCGTCAACCCTCCGGCAGCCGAGCCCCCCGGCATTCCGCGATCCGCAAGGCATCCTGCAACGCCTCAGCAAGCCGCACTCCCGCGAAGCGCAACTCCCGCACCCCGACGTTCGCTTCGCCGAGCAGCGGCCTGGCCTCCCGGAGCACGGACTCGGCCGAGGCGAGCAACCGGGCCTCCAGTTCGTCCGCCATCACCGAGAGCCGGCTGCCGGGGTCGTCGGTGCTGAGGTAGCAGGGCGCGCCTTCTGGTGTGGTCCAGGGCAGCAACCGCAGTGGTTTGCCGTATCCGTCGCGCATCATCGCGTCGATTCCTCCATGATTACCGTGTGCCGCACCATGGTCACTCTGTGGCGCTGCGGCTCAACAGGGGCTCGTTGTCCCAGCGTTGAGAACGGGACGAACCGCAGCAGGAAAGGCGCGATCCATGACGTTCCGGCCCCAGGCCCTGACCCCGTACCTGTCCGCCCGCCACTACTTCGGCGCCGAACAACGCCGCCACCGCGAGAGCGCGGGCCTGTCGCTCGTCCAGCTCGCGGGCATCGTGAACTCCAGCAAGAGCACGCTCGCCCGGATCGAGACGGCGGAGTTGATGCCGCCCCCGGACCTGCCGGACCGCCTGGACGCCGCGTTCGGCTCGGACCGGCACTTCCACGGGCTGTACGAACTGGCCAAGCGTGAGGCGCATCCGGACCAGTACCGCCGGTTCATGGACTTCGAGGCACAGGCGGAAGTCATCGAGAACTTCGGCGCGCAGGCCCTTCCGGGGCTGCTTCAGACCAAGGAGTACGCCGAGGCCCAACTCAGCCTTCAGGAAGAGCTGACGCGGGAGAAGGTGGAGGAACTGGTCAACGCCCGCATGTCCCGCAAGGACCGCCTGCGTTCGGCACAACTCCCTCTGCGCTGGGCGATCATCGACGAGGCGGCCCTGCGGCGGCCGGTTGGCGACAGCGAATGCATGTACAAACAACTGGCCTCGCTGCTCACGCAGGTGGATACTCCGGGCAGCAAGGTCCAGGTAATGCCCTTCAGCGCAGGCGCGCACTACTTGACGGGCGGCGCCCTGACCCTGCTGACCTTTCCCAACGGCTCCACCACGGCGTACGAAGAGGGAATCGAGCTCGGGCACCTCTACGAGGACCGGGACTCGGTGAAGAAATGGCGACGGCGGTACGAAGTGCTCCGAGCCAACGCCCTCCCCCCGGCCGCCTCGGCGGAGCTCATTCGACAGGCGATGGAGGACTACAAGCCATGCGACACACCCCCGAGCTGAGCTCCGCCCGTTGGCGCAGGAGCAGTTACAGCAACGCCAACGGGGGCGAATGCGTCGAGATCACCGAGGACTTCCCCGGCGTCGTCCCCGTCCGCGACAGCAAGAAACCCCATGGCCCCGTACTGGTCGTCCCAGCCCTTGCCTGGGACGCGTTCGTCAGCTCCCTCAAGCGATAAAGAGCCGTCAGTCCGCCCTCGGCCGCACCAACCCTGACTCATAGGCGATCACCACGAGCTGCGCCCGATCCCGAGCCCCCAGCTTGGCCATGGCCCGGTTGACGTGGGTCTTGACCGTCAGCGGACTGACCTCCAGCCGCTCCGCGATCTCGTCGTTGGAATGGCCGCCGGCCACCAGGACGAGCACCTCGCGCTCCCGGCCGGTCAGCGTCGCGAGGCGTTCCGCTCGGGCGGGGTCGCCGTCGTCGTCTCCCGTATCGCCCTGGGCGAGAAAGCGGGCGATCAGGCCCTTGGTGGCCGTCGGGGAGAGCAGGGCCTCTCCCCCGGCGGCGACCCGGATGGCGTTCAGGAGTTCCTCCGGTTCGCTGCCCTTGCCCAGAAAGCCGGAGGCACCGGCCCGCAGCGCCTGCACCACGTAGTCGTCGACCTCGAAGGTCGTCAGGATGACCACCCGGACGGCAGCGAGCCCGGGGTCCGCGCTGATCAGGCGGGTGGCCGCCAGGCCGTCCGTGCCCGGCATGCGGATGTCCATCAGCACCACGTCGGCCCGCTGCTCGGCGGCCAGCCGGACGGCCTCCGCGCCGTCCGACGCCTCGCCCACCACCTCCATGTCCGGCTCGGAGTCGACGAGCACCCGGAAGGCGCTGCGCAGCAGTGCCTGGTCGTCGGCTAGCAGGACGCGGATGGTCATGCGGGCTCCTCCGGGGCGGTGCGGGTCTTGATCGGCAGGATGGCATGGACGCGGAAACCGCCGCCGTAGCGGGGGCCGGTGGTGAGGGTGCCGCGCAGGGCGGTGACGCGTTCGCGCATGCCGAGGAGACCGTGGCCGCCGCCCGGCTGAGGGGGTTCCTCCTGGCCGGGGTGGCCGTCGTCCAACACCGTGACCTCGATGTTCGGGCCCACGCGGACGACGCTGACCTCGGCCTTGGCCTCGGCGCCCGCGTGTTTCTGCACGTTGGTGAGGGCCTCCTGGATGATGCGGTACGCGGCCAGGTCGACGGCGGCGGGCAGTTCGGTGCCCTGGTCGGCGCGGGCGACCTCGACCGGGAGGCCGGCGTTGCGGAAGGTGTCGGCGAGGTCTTCCAGGCAGCTGAGGCCGGGGGCGGGCTCGGTGGGGGCCTCCGGGTCGCCGGACTGGCGGAGCAGGCCGACGGTGGCGCGGAGTTCGTTGAGCGCGGAGCGGCTGGCCTCGCGTACGTGCGACAGGGCTTCCTTGGCCTGGTCGGGACGCTTGTCCATGACGTGGGCGGCGACCCCGGCCTGGACGTTGACCAGGGCGATGTGGTGGGCGACCACGTCGTGCAGGTCGCGGGCGATACGCAGGCGTTCCTCGGCGACCCGGCGGCGGGCCTCCTCCTCGCGGGTGCGCTCGGCCCGCTCGGCGCGCTCCCGGATGGCCTGCACGACCGCGCGGCGGCTGCGGACGGCGTCTCCGGCGGTGGCGCCGATGCCGGTCCAGGCGAAGATGGCGAGGTTCTCCTGCGCGTACCAGGGCAGGGGGCCGGCGAGCATGGCGGCACCGGTCAGCAGGGCCATGGTGAGCAGGGCGGCGCGCAGGGTGGTGCGGCGGTCGGTGGCCGAGGCGACGGTGTAGAGGGCGACCACGGCGGACATGGCGACGGGGGCGCGGGGGTCGCCGGTGACGCACTCGATCAGGGAGACGGTGCCGGTGACGGCGAGGACCGTCTTGGGGGCGCTGCGGCGGAAGACGAGGGCCGCGGCAGCGACGGTGATGAGCAGCAGGCTGAGCGGATCGGGGCTGTGCACGCCCCAGGCGACGCCGTTCTCGCTCTGCGGGGTCACGAAGGAGCCCACGACCATGCACACCAGCACGCCCGCCGCCAGCGCCGCGTCCAGTGCGAGGGGATGTGCCTGCAGACGGCATCGGGTGCGGTCGAGGGTGCTCACACGGTGAACAGTACGGACAGTACGGTCAACCCGGAATCAGGCCGTCGTCGCTCAGCAGTTCCCGGACCTCCTCCAGCGTCGCGTCGGGCGACGGCAGGATGAGGTCGGAGGGCTCCAGGGACTCGTCCGGCAGGGGCTCGCCCAGGTCGCGGACCTTGGTGAGGAGGGCCTGGAGGGTGCGGCGGAAGCCGGGGCCGTCGCCGTTCTCCATCTCGGCCAGGAGTTCGTCGTCCAGCTTGTTCAGTTCGGTGAGGTGGCTGTCCGCCAGCCTCACCTGCCCCTCCCCCATGATCCGTACGATCATGTCGGCCATGTCGCCCTCCAGCTGTGGCTCTCGGCGCCCGGGCTACTGCTTGTCGAAGCGCGGGGTGTCCTGCGGCTGCTGCTGGGACTGCGACTGGCCGGTGCCGCCCTCGATCGCCTGCTGGGGCGAGCCTCCGGCCAGCTCGGCCTTCATGCGCTGCAGTTCCAGCTCTACATCCGTACCACCGGAGAGCCGGTCCAGCTCGGCCTGGATGTCGTCCTTGGCCATGCCGGAGGGGTCGTCGAGGGCACCGGAGGCGAGGAGCTCGTCGATGGCGCCGGCCCGGGCCTGGAGCTGGGCGGTCTTGTCCTCGGCGCGCTGGATGGCCAGGCCGACGTCGCCCATCTCCTCGGAGATGCCGGAGAAGGCCTCGCCGATGCGGGTCTGGGCCTGGGCGGCGGTGTAGGTGGCCTTGATGGTCTCCTTCTTCGTACGGAAGGCGTCGACCTTGGCCTGCAGCCGCTGGGCCGCCAGGGTGAGCTTCTCCTCCTCGCCCTGGAGCGTGGTGTGCTGCGTCTCCAGGTCCGTCACCTGCTGCTGGAGCGCGGCGCGGCGGGAGAGCGCCTCGCGGGCCAGGTCCTCCCGGCCCAGCGCGAGCGCCTTGCGGCCCTGGTCCTCCAGCTTGGTGGACTGCGACTGGAGCTGGTTGAGCTGGAGTTCCAGGCGCTTGCGCGAGGTGGCCACGTCGGCGACGCCGCGGCGGACCTTCTGCAGGAGTTCCAGCTGCTTCTGGTACGAGTAATCGAGGGTCTCGCGCGGGTCCTCGGCCCGGTCAAGGGCCTTGTTCGCCTTCGCGCGGAAGATCATCCCCATACGCTTCATGACACCGCTCATGGGCTTCGCGCGCCCCCTTCTGACGGACTCCAGCTCACAGATCCTGCGACAGAACCCACAGTACGGGCCCTGCATCCATTACCGCACTGTTCGGGGACGGATGCGCTCATCCCCAAGGACGACTGCGAGCGGCTCCGCTCCGGCGTAGGGAGTAGGTGGCCCCCGGGGTGGCCGGATGGCCGCCCTGGGGTGAACCGTCCGCGACGTCCCCTCTGTCCCCTACATGACGACTGGTGTTGCCGGATCGTTCCCCGCGGGGCTGGGGTCCATGCGCTGCCACCCCGTACCCTTGGGTTTTGTGTTCCGTAGCCGTGCCAAGGAAGAGAAGGCCCCCGCCGACAAGGCGGTCGTGACCGACTCCAAGCAGCCCCGTGACCCGCAGGCCCCGAAGGGCAGGCCCACGCCCAAGCGCAGTGAGGCCCAGTCCCAGCGCCGCAGCGTCGCCAGCACTCCGACGAACCGCAAGGAGGCCGCCAAGCGGCAGCGTGAGGAGCGCCGCTCCCAGCTGGAGCGGCAGCGCCAGGCGCTGGCCGGTGGTGACGAGCGGTTCCTGCCGGCCCGCGACAAGGGTCCGGTCCGCCGGTTCGCGCGCGACTGGGTCGACTCGCGGTTCAACGTGGCGGAGTTCTTCCTGCCACTGGCCGTGGTCATCCTGGTGCTGAGCGTGGTGCGGGTGCCCGCGCTGCAGAGCGTCGCGCTGCTGCTGTGGCTCGTGGTGATCGTCCTGATCGTGCTGGACTCGATCGTCAGCGGTGTCCGGCTCAAGAAGCGGCTGGCCGAGCGCTTCGCGGACCAGAACCGTAAGGGCGCGGTCGCCTACGCCCTGATGCGCTCCCTCCAGATGCGCCGGCTCCGGTTGCCGAAGCCGCAGGTCAAGCGCGGAGAGCGGCCCTGAGCACGGACGCTTTCCAGGGGGGTGCGGCCGATGCCTGGCTGAGCAAGCTGGGCGGGCTGCGGGATGTCGTACGACAGGAGCTGGTGACCCGGCAGCTCGATGAGCAGATAGTCGGGCGATTCCCGGTCGGGCAGCGGCTGCGGGTGCTCGACGTGGGGATGGGCCAGGGCACGCAGTCGCTGCGGCTGGCCCGGGCCGGGCATCAGGTGACCGGGGTCGAGCAGGACGCGACGATGATCGCGGCGGCGCGCGAGGCGCTGTCCGGTCAGCCCGAGGGCATTCGCGAGCGGATGCGGATCGTGCAGGGCGACGGGCGGGACACCGGCGTGCACTTCCTGCCGGGCAGCTTCGACGTGGTGCTGTGCCACGGGGTGCTGATGTACGTCGAGGAGCCCGATCCCCTGCTGGCCGGGCTGGCCCGGATGCTCGCCCCGGGCGGGCTGCTGTCGCTGCTGGTGCGCAACGGCGACGCGCTGGCCATGCGGCCGGGGCTGTCCGGGGACTGGGCGGGCGCGCTGGCCTCCTTCGACACCACCGCCTACCGCAACCGCCTCGGCCTCGACGTACGCGCCGACCGGCTCGCCACGCTGACGGCCACCCTCGCCGGCATCGGGGCGCCGCTGCACGCCTGGTACGGAGTACGGGTCTTCACGGACACGGCCGTAGACGGTGCGCAGATCCCGGCCGACCTCGACACCCTGCTGGCCACCGAGGAACGGGCCGGCCGAACGGACCCGTACCGCGGGATCGCGGCACTGCTCCACCTGTGCGGCGTACGCGGCTGACGGACACGGGGTGCGGGGTGCCGGGCTCGTTCGGGTGAAGCCCGCGCGCCGGGGTGTCGGGCCGACGTGAGACTCGGGGCATGGACGTTTCCCGCCGTATGCGTGGCCCGCGGACCGTCGGCGCCGTCACCGCGCTCGTCTGTTGCCTTCCGCTCGCCGCCGGATGCACCGGTGGTGAGACGGTGTCGAAGGGGGACGTCCCGGGCACGCGGGCCGCCGCCGTGATGTCGGGCAACGACCTGCAGAACGACTACCAGAGGGTGATCAAGGACGTCCTGCCGTCGGTGGTGCAGATCCAGGCGCGCACGGACCTGGGCTCGGGGGTGGTGTACGACGGCGCGGGGCACATCGTCACCAACGCGCACGTGGTCGGCGAGGAGAAGACCTTCCAGGTGACCACCGCCAACAACGAGGAGCCGCTCACCGCGCGCCTGGTGTACTCGTACCCGGAGCAGGACCTCGCCGTGGTCAAGCTGGACAGGATCCCCGGCGGGCTGAAGTCGGCGCGGTTCGGGGACTCCGCGAAGGTGGCGGTCGGGCAGATCGTCCTCGCCATGGGCTCCCCGCTCGGGCTGTCGTCCAGCGTGACGCAGGGCATCGTGTCGGCGACCGGACGGACCGTCAGCGAGAGCCGGGAGGGCGGGGGTACCGGCGCCACCATCGGGAACATGGTGCAGACGTCGGCGGCCATCAACCCCGGCAACAGCGGCGGCGCGCTGGTCGACCTCGACGGGCAGGTCATCGGCATCCCGACGCTCGCCGCCACCGACCCCGGCCTCGGGGGCAGCGCGGCGCCCGGCATCGGGTTCGCGATCCCGTCCTCGACGGTGACGACGATCGCCGACCAGATCATCAAGAACGGCGCGGTCACCGACTCGGGCCGGGCCGCGCTCGGCATCACCGGGCGGACGGTCGTCGACGACGCGTACCGGCCCATCGGGGTCGGCGTGGTCGACGTCCACAGCGGCGGCCCGGCCGACAAGGCGGGCATCCGGCCCAACGACCTCATCACCGGGCTGGGCGGCACCGACATCACCACGATCACCTCGCTGGCCGAGGCGCTGGCGGCGGACAGGCCCGGCGAGCGGACGACGGTGACGTTCAACCGCGACGGCGTGGAGCGGACGGCGGAGGTGACGCTGGGCGAGCAGTGAGAAGGGGGCCGGCGAGGGCCTGCGACGGCCCCCGCCGCGCCGGGGGTTCAGGACTCGTCGGCGTGCAGGCTCATCGGGCCGTAGATCTCCGTGGTGTCCTCGAACAGCCGCACCTGGTCCGCGCCGCCTTCCAGCAGCGCCTTGAAGTGCTCACCGATCCAGGACTCGGCGTCCCCCTGCGTGGTGAACTCCTCGGGCTGCACCGCGGGCTGAACCTCCGTCCCGTCGGTCTTCTCGAACCGCCACGTCCAAGCCACCATGTACGCCTCCCTGGTGTGAGCACATGCAGAGCGAAAGCCGGATCTTGGTCCGGCTCGTGCCACGAGCCTAGCCGGACGCGCAAGAGCCGCGGCGACAAGCGAAAATCAGGTCCGTGGAACTGACTCTGCTCGGCACCGGTGCCCCCGCGGGCCTGCCCCGCCCCGACTGTCCCTGCGCCGCGTGCGCCGCCGCGCTCGGGCCGGACGCGCGGGCGGCCACCGCGGTACTCGTGGACGGGGCGCTGCTGCTCGACCTGACGCCCGGAGCGGCGTTCGCGGCGGCGCGCGCCGGGCATTCGCTGGGCGGGGTACGGCAGGTGCTGCTGTCGCATCCGCACGACGGACCGGCGGTCGAGGTGCCGGCCGGGCTGCCGCAGCCGGGGCGGGTGCCGGACGGGCGGGAGCTGGCGCTGCTGACGGGACATCGGGTGCGGGCGCTGGCGATGGACGCGGGCGGCACCGGGTACGCGGTGACCGGGCCGGACGGGCAGCGTCTGCTGTATCTGCCGCCGGGCAGCGCGCCGGCCGGGCTGGAGAACGGGGCGGCGCACGGCGAGGTGTACGACATGGTGCTCACGGACGTCGTGGGGCGGCCGGACGCGCTGGCCAGGCTGCGGGCGGTGGGGGCGGTGGGGCCGACCACGGACGTCGTCGCCGTCCACCTCGACCACGACGTGCCGCCGGGGCCGGAGTTGCGGCGGCGGCTGGCGGCGGCGGGGGCGCGGGCGGTGCCGGACGGGACGACGCTGGTGGTGGGCGTGTACGAGGACGTGCCGGACGTGCCGCGGCGGACGCTGGTGCTCGGGGGTGCGCGGTCGGGGAAGTCGGTGGAGGCCGAGCGGCGGCTGGAGGCCTTTCCCGACGTGCTGTACGTGGCGACCGGCGGGTCGCGCAACGGGGACACCGAGTGGGCCGCGCGGGTGGCGGCGCACCGGGACCGGCGGCCGGGTTCGTGGCGTACGGCAGAGACCTGCGACCTGGTGCCGCTGCTGGCCGAGGACGGGCCGCCGGTGCTGATCGACTGTCTGTCGCTGTGGCTGACGGACGCGATGGACTCCGTCGGGGCGTGGGACGACGCGGTGTGGGCGTCCGGCGGGGAGCGGGCGCTGCGGGAGCGGGTACGGGAGTTGACCGCGGCGGTGCGGGGCGCTCGGCGGACCGTGGTCGCGGTGTCGAACGAGGTGGGGTCGGGAATCGTGCCGGCGACCTCCTCCGGGCGGCGGTACCGGGACGAGCTGGGCCGGCTGAACTCGGCGTTCGCGGCCGAGTGCGAGCAGGTGTTGCTGGTGGTGGCGGGGCAGGCCGTGGTGCTGCGCGGCTGAGGGCGCGCGGCGGGTCAGGCGGAGCCCTTGCGGGCGATGACGCGGTAGGCGTTCGAGAACCCGGTGCGGCGGAGCACGGGGGCCAGGGTGTGGTCCAGGGCCCCCGCTGTGGCGATGAGAGGCGCGGACGCCCTGAGGAACGTCGCGCGCAGGGCGCGTTGGAGCGCGTTCGGCGGGGCCGGTCTCCAGGGGGCGTCCGGGGCCGGGAGGACGTGGCCGACGGCCAGGGAGACGGCGGCCGAGAGGTCGTACGGGACGTGGGGGTTGCGGCGGTCGGCCCGCAGGATCGTGCAGCCGCGGGACTCCAGTTCCGAGCGCAGGTTGTCCAGGGGCATCAGGTGGAGATGGCGGGGCTGGCCGTGGGGCAGCCACCACTTGCCGAGGAGGGCGGCGAAGGCGCTGCGCGGGTCGGGGGCCTCGACCAGCAGGTGGCCGCCGGGGCGGAGGGCGGCGAGCGCGGCGTGCAGTTCGGCCCGGGGGTCGGGGGTGTGCTCCAGGTGGCGGAACATGCTGACCACGTCGTAGCGGGAGCGCAGGCGGGCGAGGACGCCGGGGCTGGCGAGGTAGCCCCAGTGGGCCTCCTCGACGCGGTCGGCCAGGCGGGCCTCCTCCACCCGGAGGGTGGGGTCCAGTCCGTCGAAGGACGTGTACGGGAAGAGTTCCCTCGCCGCCCACGGGAAGTGGGCGTGGCCCGTGCCGACGTCCAGCCAGCTCTCCGGCTCGGGGAGCAGTTCCAGGATCGCGCGGGCCGCGTGGCGGTGGCGCCGGGTGCCGGCGCGGGCGGCGAGGACGCGTTCCGCGAAGTCCTCGGGGTGCCGCTCGTGGAAGTCCCGGTGGTAGAAGGCGAGGCCCTCCGCCGTGAGCCGGGGGTTCTGGAAGGCGTGCCCGCAGTCGCGGCACTCGTCGACGACGAAGGTGCCCGGCTTGCGCTGCCGGAGGTCGGGGGTGCGCAGGCGGGTGCGCAGCCGCGTCGAGCGGCACCAGGGACAGTCGGCGCGGCGCGGCTCATGGAACCGGTCGGTGCCCAGGGCGAGTTCGGCGGCGTACATGGCACGGCGCCGGTCGAGGGCGGCCGGCGTGGAGGGCGAGGGCGGCATGGACGGCTCCCTGTGCGACATTCCGCTGCGAAACGGAACGTATGGGATGCCGATCTTGGGTGCAAAGACATCGGGGGGGTGTGGTGGCGATGTGGCGCGGAACCGTTCGATCGCTGCCGGTACTGTTCGGCGAATGAGCTCGCTTAATCTCGACGACTTCACCGATCTGATCGAGCGCCCGGACGGGGGCGTGCGCCGGGACGCCGAGGCCCGCCGGGAACGCCAGATCGTGCCGCCCGGGTCGCTGGGTCGCCTCGACGGCCTGGGTGAGTGGCTGGCCGCCGCGCAGGGGGCCGTGCCGGTACGGCCGGTCGAACGGCCGCGGATGGTGCTCTTCGCCGGTGACCACGGCATCGCCGGACTCGGCGTCTCGGCCCGGCCCGCGGGCACCGCCGGCCAGTTGGTCCGGGCGCTCCTGGAGGGCGCCAGTCCGGCGTCGGTGCTCGCCCGGCGGCTCGGGGTGCCGGTGCGGGTGGTGGACATGGCGCTGGACTGCGAGCCGGAGTCGCTGCCGGCGGAGGTCGTACGGCACCGGGTGCGGCGCGGCAGCGGACGCATCGACGTCGAGGACGCGCTGACCCTGGAGGAGGCCGAGGCGGCTTTCCGGGCGGGCGTCGCCGTGGCCGACGAGGAGGCCGACTCCGGTACGGATCTGGTGGTGCTCGGCGATGTGAGCGTCGGCGGGACCACGGCGGCCTCCGTGCTGGTGGCGGCGCTGTGCGGGACCGACGCCTCGGTGGTGACCGGGCGGGGTGGTGAGGCGATCGACGATCTGGCGTGGATGCGCAAGTGCGCCGCGATCCGGGACGCGCTGCGGCGGGCCCGGCCGGTGCTCGGCGACCAGTTGCAGCTGCTGGCGACCGTCGGCGGGGCCGACCTCGCGGCGATGACCGGCTTCCTGCTGCAGGCCGCGGTGCGCAAGCTGCCGGTGATCCTGGACGGGGTCGTGGTGGCCGCCTGCGCGCTGGTCGGGCAGCGGATCGCGTTCCGGGCGCCGGACTGGTGGCTGGCCGGGCACGACAGCGGGGAGCCGGGGCAGGCGAAGGCGCTGGACCGGATGGCGCTGGAGCCGCTGCTCGACCAGGGGCTGACCGTCGGCGAGGGGGCGGGGGCGCTGCTCGCGCTGCCGTTGGTGCAGTCCGCCGCCGCGCTGGCCGCGGAGCTTCCCGAGCGGGAGCCGGAGAAGCAGGACCCGGAGAAGGATCAGGAGCGGGATTCCGAGGAGCAGGAGTCCGCCTGAAAAACGCGGTTCGCCGGAGCGGCGCCCATATGATCCCCCCTCATGGGAGATGCCCGAATTGCCACGGATCAGGAAGCCACCCCCGGCCGGCCGGGTGACCACGGGCGGCGGTCCACCGGGGCCTCCCGGCGGGCCGCCGCCTTCGCCGTCTGGTATCTGCGCGCCGTCGCCTTCATCAACTTCCTCAGCGCCGTGTGGGTCTCCCTGGGCCAGGACGTGCGGCGCCACAACCAGGAGAACTTCTTCACGCCGTACCTGCTGACGGCCGGCTTCGCCTCGGGCGTGTTCACGACGTTCCTGGCGATCACCATGCGGCGCCGCAAGCGGGCCGCGTGGATCCTGAACCTGGTGCTCAGCGGCCTGTTCCTGGCCCTGTTCGCGGTCGCCATGGCGTTCCCTGAGATCCGGCGGCACGCGCAGAACTGGATCTCCCTGGTCCTGACGGCCGCCTTCGTCGGCGCGCTGCTGGCCGGGCGCCGGGAGTTCTACGCCAAGGGCGACCGGTCCAACCCCAAGCTCGCCGTCATCGTCGCGGTGGTGGGCGGGCTCGCCGCCTCGCTGCTCGCCGCGCTGCTGGTGACGGTCACCAACCAGGCCCCGGACGCGGCGCGTTCGACCTTCCCGCAGCGCTGGCACTACGGCACGCTGCGGCTGGTCTCGGTCGCCGCCGACGAGACCCGGTTCCCCGGGATCACCTCCCCCAACTGGGTCAACGTCGCCATCAACGTGATGAGCACGCTCCTGGTGCTGGCCGTCTTCTACGCCGCCTTCCGCTCCCGGCGCGCCGTCGACCCGCTCACCGAGGACGACGAGAAGCGGCTGCGGGCGCTGCTGGACCGGCACGGCGAGCGGGACTCGCTCGGGTACTTCGCGCTGCGCCGCGAGAAGAGCGCGGTGTGGTCGCCGACCGGGAAGGCGGCGGTGGCGTACCGGGTGGTGGGCGGGGTGTCGCTGGCCTCCGGGGATCCGATCGGCGACCCGGAGGCATGGCCGGGGGCGATCGCGCCGTGGCTGGCCGAGGCGCGGGAGCACGGCTGGATCCCGGCCGTGATGGGCGCGAGCGAGGAGGCGGGCACGGTGTACGCGCGGCACGGTCTGGACGCGCTGGAGCTCGGTGACGAGGCGATCGTGGAGGTGGCCGAGTTCACGCTGGAGGGGCGGGCCATGCGGACCGTCCGGCAGGCGTACAACCGGGTGAAGCGGGCCGGGTACACGGTGCGCATCCGGCGGCACGCGGACATCCCCGACGACGAGATGGCCCACCTCGTCCAGCGGGCGGACGACTGGCGCGACGGGGCCACCGAGCGCGGGTTCAGCATGGCGCTGGGCCGGCTCGGGGACCCGGGGGACGGGCGGTGCGTGATGCTGGAGTGCGCGGACGCGGAGGGCGGGCTCAGGGCACTGCTGTCCTTCGTGCCCTGGGGGCCGCACGGGCTGTCCCTGGACCTCATGCGGCGGGACCGGGACTCCGACAACGGGCTGATGGAGTTCATGGTCATCGAGCTGCTGCGCCGGGCCGGCGAGATCAAGATCACCCAGGTCTCGCTCAACTTCGCCATGTTCCGTTCCGTCTTCGAACGTGGCGCACGCCTCGGCGCCGGGCCGGTGCTGAGGCTGTGGCGGTCGCTGCTCAGCTTCTTCTCGCGCTGGTGGCAGATCGAGTCGCTGTACCGCGCCAACGCCAAGTACCGGCCCATCTGGGAACCGCGGTTCCTGCTCTTCGAGAAGAGCGCGGACCTGCCCCGCATCGGCCTCGCCTCGGCCCGCGCGGAGGGGTTCCTGGAGGCTCCGGGGCTGCCCAAGTGGCTGCATCGCAAGCATTTGGAGACCCACAGATGAACTCGCTCGCCCGCTGGGCCCGCGCCGAATGGGGACTGCTGTACGTCACCGTGCGCGAGCCGCTGCTGAAGCGGCGCCGGCGGGCGCTGCCGATGACGGTCGGGGCGGTGTGCCTGACGGCGGTGCTGCAGTTCGTGCAGAACCGGTCCTGGGGCTACGGGTTCGTGCAGGACATCGGGACCGTACGGGCCCAGGACCCGTTGTGGGCGGCCCTGCTGCGCACCCCCCTCTCCCTGTGGGTCCCGGCGCTGGACCTGCCGGTGTGGGGCGCGCTGGCGCAGATCCTGTTCGTGTTCGGGATCGCCGAGATCTGCCTGGGCCGGTGGCGGACCCTGGCCATCGCGTACGTCGCCACGCTCGCCGGGACCCTGTACGCGCGCGCCGGCATCGCCCTCGGCCCGCACCACCCCCTGGGCCTGCCCGCGGCGGACGCGCAGGTCGTGGACACCGGTCCGTCGGCGGCGGTGGTGGGACTCGCCGTGTACCTGGGCCGGCGGTACGGCGCCTACGTCACGGCGGCCGGCGTGGCCGCCGCGATGCTGGTCGAGGTCCTGGTGAAGGAGAACCTCGCGGGCAAGGAGCATCTGGCGGCCCTGGCGGGCGTGGCGCTGCTGTGCGCGGCCGAGAAGCTGCGCGGGCGTCAGCGCCGGCCGGGCAGACGGGCCGGTGCCGGCTCGTCCGGTTTGCCGCCGATCCAGTCCTGGACGGCGCGGCGGGGGCCGGCCCAGCGGCGGTCGTGACGGTAGGCGCGGAGGCTGGCGCGGGCGCGGGCGCGCGGGCGGCCGCGGTAGAAGCGGCGGGACCAGTAGGAGCCGGGGCGGGCCAGGCGTACGGCGCCGACCACCGCGACGACCGGGACGATCACGCCGAAGACGGCGGTGCGCAGCTTGCCCTTGGTCAGGGCGACCAAGGAAAAGAGGAAGTTCCCGGCGACGGTGGAGATGACGGTGCCGCGGTCCTGGAGTTCGTCCTGCGAGAGGTCGTTGACGCCGAACGGCGAGAAGCCGGCGAGGACCAGGCAGACTAGGGCGGCGGTGAGGACCACGACCTCCACGCTCTTGCGGCCGTCCTCGGTCCAGTACACGTCGTGCAGGTGCAGGATCAGCGCGAACTCGTCGAGGACCAGGCCCGCGCCGATGCCGAAGACGACCGCGAACAGGCCCCCGCCGAATCCGTGCCGGTCGCTGGCGACGACTCCGAAGCCGCCGGCGACGGTGAGGACGACACCGGGCACGACATGGTGGATGTGCAGCCCGCCCGCCCCCGTGACGTTGCCGAACGGTCCCTTGCCCGCCCGGATCATGCGGGTGACCACGCGGGTGATCACGAAGGTGAGGACGAAGGCGCTGAGGGCGAGGAGCAGCGGGAGCTTGCCCGGTTCGATGATGTTCCGCTCCCACCAATGTCCCATATGCGCACTTTAGCCTCAGGGGCCGTACCGGCCTTTCCGACCGCCGGGTAACCTGCGCCGGTGCTCAAGACCCCCTGGCCGGACGGCCTGCGCTTCGCCTTCGGCACCCTCACCGTGCTGCCGGTCCGGGTCACCCGCTGGGACCGGGAGGCCGCGCGCGGCGGCATGCTGTGCGCCCCGCTGGCCGGCCTCGCGGTCGGCGTGTGCGCGGCGGCACTCGGCGGACTGCTGCTGCTCCTCGGCGCCGGCCCGCTGCTCGCCGCCGTCGCCACCACCGCCGTACCGGCCGCGCTCACCCGGGGCCTGCACCTGGACGGACTGGCCGACACCGCCGACGGGCTGGGCAGCGGCAAGCCCGCCGAGGACGCGCTGCGGATCATGAAGCAGTCGGACATCGGCCCCTTCGGGGTGCTCACGCTGGTCTTCGTGCTCCTCGCCCAGGTGGCCGCGCTGGCACAGGCCTACGGCGGCTCCTGGGCCCGGGGCGCGCTCGCCGCCGTCGTCTCGGCCACGGCGGCCCGGCTGGCGCTGACCCTCGCCGCCCGCCGCGGGGTACCGGCCGCCCGGCCGGAAGGGCTGGGCGCGGCGGTCGCCGGGGTGGTGCCGACGGGCGGCGCGCTGGCCGTCGCGGCCGGGGTCGCGGCGGCGGCCGGGGCGGGGGGCGCCTTCTTCGGCGCGTACGACCTCGCCCGTACCGCCCTCGCCGTGGTCGCCGCCGTCGCGGTCGCCGAACTCCTGCTGCGCCACTGCGTGCGACGCTTCGGCGGCGTCACCGGCGATGTGTTCGGGGGGCTCGCGGAGACCGCGGCGACGACGGCGCTCGTGGTCCTCTGCCTGGGCCGCTGATCTCTCCACTAATCTCTCCGCCGTACACGGACACATGAGTGTGATCGGGGGAGATCCGTGCCGAAACTGCGCCGCACCCTGGCCTGGTTCATCGACTTCGCGCTGGTGCTCACGGCGGCCTCGGTGCTCGCCGTGCTCACCTTCCACCGGATATCCGGGCTCGTCACCGACGTGCCGGAGCTGGCCACCCGCGGCGGTCTCGACCTGCTGACCTCGCGCGGCGACGTCCTGGACGCCTCCGAGGACCTGGGGCTGACGCTGTGGGACAAGGCCGTGCTGTACGTGGAGGAGGCCTTCGGGGCGCTCGTCCTGGTCACCTTCCTCTACCAGTGGGCGTGCCTGGCCCTCGTCGGCCGCACCGTCGGCAAGGGGCTCCTCGGACTGCGCGTCACCCCGCGCCTGTCCCGGCACGCCGCCCGCCGGGCCGCCGTCACCACGGCCGCCGACGTGGCCGTGTACGCCGTGGCCTGCGTCCTGCTGATCGAGGGCCGCTTCGTGCTGTCGGTGCTGGTCTGGGCGCTGGCGGTGGTGCTGTTCCTGGTCAACGCGCTGCCGGTGCTCTTCCCCGGCCGCCGCTCCCTCGCCGACCGGCTGGCGGGCACCTCCGTCACCGGGGCGTTCCAGGAGATGGGCGCCAGGGTGTGGGGCAAGGTGTCCCAGGGATGAGCCGCACGGGAATGAGCCGGTGCGGTCACGCGCGTAGGCTCGTCCCGGGTGTTCGCCGACAGGGTGAAGGCCCCGGTCGCAACACACCCCCAGGCCGGTTCTAGGGTGGTCGCTCTCCGGGCCCGGTCGACCCACCCATATCGGCCACAGGAACTTCACATCGGAAGCGAGATTTCACCACCGTGACTGCTCTCACTCTCAGCACCGCCGCGGCGCCCGGCCTCCGGGCCGACGCGATCGTCATCGGTGTCGCCAAGGGCGCTGCGTCCAAGTCCGGGGACCTCACCGTCGCGCCGGGCGCCGAGGCCGTGGACAAGGCGTACGACGGCAGGCTCGCCGGCGTCCTGGAGACCCTCGGTGCCTCGGGTGCCGAGGGCGAACTGACGAAGCTGCCCGCCCCGGCCGGCTTCAAGACGCCGCTCGTCCTCGCGGTCGGCCTGGGGGCTGAGCCGGAGAAGGACGACTGGTACGACGCCGAGACGCTGCGCCGGGCCGCCGGCGTGGCCGCCCGCGCCCTCACCGGCTCCCGGAAGGCCGCGTTCGCCCTGCCGGTCGCCGACTCCGGTGACATCGGCGCGGTCGCGGAGGGCGTGCTGCTGGGCGCCTACTCCTTCAACGCGTACAAGGACAACGGCAAGGACCACAAGAAGAACGGCAAGGGCCCGCTCGCCGAGGCCACGCTGCTCGGCGGCAAGCCCCGGGACGCGGCCCACAAGGGGGCCGTCGCCCGTGCCGTCGCCGTCTCCGAGGAGCTCAACCGGGCCCGCGACCTGATCAACACCCCGCCGAACGACCTCACCCCGGAGGCGTTCGCCGCGGTGGCGCAGGCGGCGGCCAAGGAGCACGGCATCAAGGTGCAGGTGCTCGACGAGAAGGCCCTGGCCAAGGGCGGCTACGGGGGCATCCTGGGCGTCGGCGGCGGCTCCGCGGCCGGGCCGCGCCTGGTGAAGCTGTCGTACACGAACTCGAAGGCGAAGAAGCACCTGGCCTTCGTCGGCAAGGGCATCACCTACGACTCGGGCGGCATCTCCCTGAAGCCCGCCGGTCACAACGAGACGATGAAGTGCGACATGAGCGGCGCCGCCGCCGTGTTCGCCGCCGTCGTCGCCGCCGCCCGGCTGGGCCTGGAGGTCAACGTCACCGGCTGGCTGGCGCTGGCCGAGAACATGCCGTCGGGCACCGCGGTCCGCCCGGGCGACGTGCTGCGCATGTTCAGCGGCAAGACCGTCGAGGTCCTCAACACCGACGCCGAGGGCCGCCTGGTCCTCGGTGACGCGCTGTGGGCGGCCTCGCTGGAGAAGCCGGACGCGATCGTCGACGTGGCGACGCTGACCGGCGCGATGGTGCTGGCGCTGGGCAACCGCACCTTCGGTGTCATGGCCAACGACGAGGCGTTCCGCACGGCGATCGTCGAGGCCTCCGGGGAGGTCGGCGAGGCGTCCTGGCCGATGCCGCTGCCCGAGCACCTGCGCAAGGGCATGGACTCCCCCACGGCCGACATCGCCAACATGGGTGAGCGGATGGGCGGCGGCCTGGTCGCCGGCCTCTTCCTGCGCGAGTTCGTCGGCGAGGGCATCACCTGGGCCCACCTCGACATCGCCGGCCCCGCCTTCAACGAGCAGGGCCCCTTCGGCTACACCCCCAAGGGCGGCACCGGCTCGGGTGTGCGCACGCTGGTCCGGCTGGCGGAGCTGACGGCCACGGGCGACCTGGGCTGAGTCCGCGGTACGGCGACCGCGGGGGCGCGGGGGCTGGTCGCACAGTTCCCCGCGCCCCTGGGGGCCGCGTCACCCACGGGTGCGAAATCCGTGGGTTCGTCCCTTGCCGGGAGCTCGAGACGTGATGGATCAGACGTCTCACACCCCGGCCCGGCGTCTCCCTGCGCGCCGACAAGTGCGAAGATGGGGCACGGCAGGACAGGGCCCCCACCACAGGGCCGAAGAAGAGCGGCCGGACACCAGCCGCCGACCGGTCACCGACGACCGGCGTGGCGCACATGCATGGAGGACGTGACGTGGCGAACGACGCCAGCACCGTTTTCGACCTAGTGATCCTCGGCGGTGGTAGCGGTGGGTACGCCGCGGCCCTGCGCGGGGCGCAGCTGGGCCTGGACGTCGCCCTGATCGAGAAGGACAAGGTCGGCGGCACCTGCCTGCACCGGGGTTGCATCCCCACCAAGGCCCTGCTGCACGCGGGCGAGATCGCCGACCAGGCCCGCGAGAGCGAGCAGTTCGGCGTCAAGGCCACCTTCGAGGGCATCGACGTACCGGCCGTCCACAAGTACAAGGACGGCGTCATCGCCGGTCTGTACAAGGGTCTGCAGGGCCTGATCGCCTCCCGCAAGGTGACCTACATCGAGGGCGAGGGCCGTCTGTCCTCCCCGACCTCCGTCGACGTGGGCGGCCGGCGCGTGCAGGGCCGCCATGTCCTGCTGGCGACCGGCTCCGTGCCGAAGTCGCTGCCGGGCCTGGAGATCGACGGCGACCGGATCATCTCCTCCGACCACGCCCTCGTCCTGGACCGCGTGCCGAAGTCCGCGATCATCCTGGGCGGCGGTGTCATCGGCGTCGAGTTCGCCTCGGCGTGGAAGTCCTTCGGCTCCGACGTCACGGTGATCGAGGGTCTGAAGCACCTCGTCCCGGTCGAGGACGAGAACTCCTCCAAGCTTCTCGAGCGCGCGTTCCGCAAGCGCGGGATCAAGTTCAACCTGGGCACCTTCTTCCAGAAGGCCGAGTACACCCAGGACGGTGTCAAGGTCTCCCTCGCCGATGGCAAGGAGTTCGAGGCCGAGGTCCTCCTCGTCGCCGTCGGCCGCGGCCCGGTCTCGCAGGGCCTGGGCTACGAGGAGCAGGGCGTCGCGATGGACCGCGGCTACGTCCTGGTCGACGAGTACATGCGGACGAACGTCCCGACCATCTCCGCCGTCGGCGACCTGGTCCCGACGCTCCAGCTCGCGCACGTCGGCTTCGCCGAGGGCATCCTGGTGGCGGAGCGTCTGGCCGGTCTGAAGACCGTCCCGATCGACTACGACGGTGTCCCGCGGGTGACCTACTGCCACCCGGAGGTCGCCTCCGTCGGCATCACCGAGGCCAAGGCCAAGGAGATCTACGGCGCGGACAAGGTCGTCGCTCTGAAGTACAACCTGGCGGGCAACGGCAAGAGCAAGATCCTGAACACCGCGGGCGAGATCAAGCTCGTCCAGGTGAAGGACGGTGCCGTGGTCGGCGTCCACATGGTCGGCGACCGCATGGGCGAGCAGGTCGGCGAGGCCCAGCTGATCTACAACTGGGAGGCGCTGCCGGCCGAGGTCGCCCAGCTCATCCACGCCCACCCGACGCAGAACGAGGCGCTCGGCGAGGCCCACCTGGCCCTCGCGGGCAAGCCGCTGCACTCGCACGACTGACCCTCGGTCGACGAAGCGACGACACAGACTTCCGCAACTCGTAAGGAGCAACCGAAACCATGGCGGTTTCCGTAACCCTTCCGGCGCTCGGCGAGAGCGTCACCGAGGGCACTGTCACCCGCTGGCTGAAGGCCGAGGGCGAACGCGTCGAGGCCGACGAGCCGCTGCTCGAGGTCTCGACCGACAAGGTCGACACCGAGATCCCCTCCCCCGCCGCCGGTGTGCTGGCCTCCATCAAGGTCGCCGAGGACGAGACCGTCGAGGTCGGTGCCGAGCTGGCCGTGATCGACGACGGCAGCGGCGCGCCCGCCGCCGCTCCGGCCCCGGCCGCCGAGGCCGCCCCGGCCCCCGAGCCGGCGCCCACCCCCACGGCCGCTCCGGCCGCCCAGACCCCGGTCGCCCCCTCCACGGAGCAGGCCGCCCCGGCCCCGGCCCCGACCGCCGAGGCCACCGCCGGTGCTTCCGGCGCCCAGGGCACGGACGTGGTGCTGCCCGCGCTCGGTGAGTCCGTCACCGAGGGCACCGTCACCCGCTGGCTGAAGTCGGTCGGCGAGTCCGTCGAGGCCGACGAGCCGCTGCTCGAGGTCTCCACGGACAAGGTCGACACCGAGATCCCGGCGCCCGCCTCCGGCGTGCTCCTGGAGATCGTGGTCGGCGAGGACGAGACCGCCGAGGTCGGCGCCAAGCTGGCCGTCATCGGCGCCCCGGGTGCCGCTCCGGCCGCCGCTCCGGCTCCGGCCGCCCCGGCTCCGGCGCCCGCCGCCGAGGCCCCGGCTCCCGCTCCCGCCGCCCCGGCGCCCACCCCGCAGGCGCCCACGGCTCCCGCCCCGCAGCAGGTGACCACCCCGGCCCCCGAGCCGGTGCCGTCCGCTCCGGCGCCCGCCCCGGCTCCGGTGACCCCGGCCTCCGCGCCCACCGCGCCGACCGCCACCCAGGCGACCGACGAGGGCGCGTACGTGACCCCGCTGGTGCGCAAGCTCGCCGCCGAGAACGGCGTCGACCTGGCCACCGTCAAGGGCACCGGCGTCGGCGGCCGCATCCGCAAGCAGGACGTGCTCGCCGCCGCCGAGGCCGCGAAGGCCGCCGCCGCCGCTCCGGCTCCGGCCGCCGCCGCTCCGGCCGCCGCCAAGAAGGCCCCGGCGCTCGAGGTCTCCCCGCTGCGTGGCCAGACCGTCAAGATGCCCCGCATCCGCAAGGTCATCGGCGACAACATGGTCAAGGCCCTGCACGAGCAGGCCCAGCTCTCCTCGGTCGTCGAGGTCGACGTCACCCGTCTGATGAAGCTGCGCGGCCGGGCCAAGGACGCGTTCGCGGCCCGTGAGGGCGTCAAGCTCTCCCCGATGCCGTTCTTCGTCAAGGCCGCGGCCCAGGCGCTGAAGGCCCACCCGGTCATCAACGCCAAGATCAACGAGGCCGAGGGGACCATCACCTACTTCGACACCGAGAACGTCGGTATCGCGGTGGACTCCGAGAAGGGCCTGATGACCCCGGTCATCAAGCACGCGGGCGACCTCAACATCGCCGGTATCGCCAAGGCCACCGCCGAGCTCGCGGGCAAGGTCCGGGCGAACAAGATCACCCCGGACGAGCTGTCCGGCGCGACCTTCACCATCTCCAACACCGGCTCCCGCGGCGCGCTGTTCGACACGATCATCGTGCCGCCGGGCCAGGTCGCGATCCTCGGCATCGGTGCCACGGTCAAGCGTCCGGCCGTCATCGAGACCGAGGAGGGCACGGTCATCGGCGTCCGCGACATGACCTACCTGACCCTCTCCTACGACCACCGCCTGGTGGACGGCGCCGACGCCGCCCGCTACCTGACGGCGGTCAAGGCGATCCTGGAGGCGGGCGAGTTCGAGGTCGAGCTCGGCCTGTAATCGCTGATCAGCCGCGACACATCGGTGCCCTTGCCCGGAAGTTCCGGGCAAGGGCACCGATGTGTGGGGGCGCGGGGAACTGCGCGACAAGCCACCGACACCCCGCAGCCGCCCGACGACAGACCGCACCGAGCTCTCAGGCGCCGAAAACCCCATGTGCGCCTCGTCTCACCTGGGCGAAAGCCCACCCACACGCCCTACCCGCGGAGCGAACCGGCCGTATTGTCTAAACGTCAAAGCCCTCCCTAAGGAGCCCTCATGACCGCGCCCGTCGTCCACTCGCTGCGCGAGCAGATCCGCGAGCACATCGTGGAGGGAATCGTCAGCGGGCGCTGGCAGCCGGGCGAGCGGATCGTGGAACGGCGGATCGCGACCGAACTGGAGGTCAGCCAGACCCCGGTCAGGGAGGCGCTGCGGGAGCTGGAATCCCTCCGTCTGATCGAGTCGGCGCCCAACAAGGGCGTACGGGTACGCAACCTGACCGCGGCCGACCTGGAGGAGAGCTACCCCGTGCGGGCCGGTCTGGAGGCCATCGCGGCGGAACTGGCGGCTCAGCGCCTCGCGGAGGACTGCTCGGCCCTGGAGCCGCACGTCCTGGCCCTCTACGAGGCCGACCGCAACGCCGACGGCACCGCCCAGGTCCGCCACACGGTGGGCTTCCACCGCGAGCTGGTCCGCGCGGCGGCCAACTCGGTGCTGCTGCACACCTGGGAAGGCCTGGGCATCGAGGTGTTCACCGCCCTCTCCATCCGCTGGCTGGGCACGGTCCAGCAGTCGTACGCGGAGGAGCACGAGGAGCTGGTGCAGGCCTTCAAGCGCCGGGACCCGCGGATCGCGGAGCTGGTGAAGGCCCACGTGCTGGGTTGCGCTCCGCGCGCCTGATTCAGGCGAGCATCCCCGCGCTCACCTGCGGAAATCCCGCCAAAGGCCGACACTCCGTGCCCTCGCCGGAGGCACCCCGTGCCGACTTTCTCGAAATCGAGAGGTTTTGCCCCTCAACCCTTTGATCGATCATCGATCAGGGGGTTACAGTCGCCGACGGACTTCCACCGAGGTCTATCGCCCTGTCCTGCCAAAGACCAAGGGCACCCCCGAACCCTTACCCGTGAGGGAACCCCCTTCGACTGAGGAAGGCGGCGACATGACCGACCCCAACGCCATCCAGCCGAGCGCGCTCGACCAGCTCCCGGACCGCGACCCGGAGGAGACCGCCGAGTGGCAGGCCTCCCTGGACGCCGTCGCCAGGGAGGCAGGGCCGCACCGCGCCGCGTACCTGATGCGGCGCACGCTGGAGCGCGCCGAGGCGGGCGGCATCGCGCTGCCGAAGCTCCTCGAGACCGACTACGTCAACACCATCCCGACCGCCGCCGAGCCCGCCGTCCCCGGTGACGAGGCGATGGAGGCCCGGATCACCGCGTGGAACCGCTGGAACGCGGCGGCGATGGTCACCCGGGGCAGCAAGCACGGCGTCGGCGGCCACATCGCCACCTTCGCCTCTGCGGCCTGGCTGTACGAGACCGGCTTCAACCACTTCTTCAAGGGCAAGGAGTCCCAGGAGGCCGCCGGGTCCGGCGACCAGCTCTACATCCAGGGCCACGCCTCCCCCGGCATCTACGCCCGCGCCTTCCTCGACGGCCGCCTGGACGAGACGCACCTCGACAACTTCCGCCAGGAGTCCGGCGGCAACGGCCTGCCCTCCTACCCGCACCCGCGCCGCCTGCCCTGGCTGTGGGAGTTCCCGACGGTGTCGATGGGCCTCGGCCCGCTCTCCGCGATCTACCAGGCGCGGTTCAACCGCTACCTCACCAACCGCGGTATCAAGGACGTCTCCGCCTCGCACGTCTGGGCCTTCCTGGGCGACGGCGAGATGGACGAGCCCGAGTCGACGGCGGCCCTCGCGCTCGCCGCCCGCGAGGAGCTGGACAACCTCACCTTCGTCATCAACTGCAACCTGCAGCGCCTCGACGGCCCGGTCCGCGCCAACTTCAAGATCGTGCAGGAGCTGGAGGCCCAGTTCCGCGGCGCGGGCTGGAACGTCATCAAGACGCTGTGGGGCTCGGCGTGGGACGAGCTGTTCCAGCTGGACACCATGGGCGCGCTGGTACGCCGTCTGCGCCAGGTGCCGGACGCCCAGATCCAGACGTACCAGACCCGCGACGCCGCCTACATCCGCCAGGACTTCTTCGGCGCCGACCCGGCCCTCGCCGAGATGGCGAAGCTGATCGGCGACGACAAGATCCTGGAGTGCTTCCACCTCTCGCGCGGCGGTCACGAGGCCCGCAAGGTCTACGCGGCGTACAAGGCGGCCGTCGAGCACAAGGGCGCGCCGACCGTGATCCTGGCCCAGACGGTCAAGGGCCACACCCTCGGCGAGGGCTTCGCGTCGAAGAACGCCAACCACCAGATGAAGAAGCTCTCGGTGGACGAGTTCAAGGCGATGCGCGACCTGCTCGACCTGCCGATCAAGGACAGCGACTTCACCGACGGCGTGGTCCCCTACGGCCACCCCGGCGCCGACTCCCCCGAGGTCCGCTACCTCCAGGAGCGCCGCGCGGCCCTCGGCGGCCCGGCCCCGGCCCGCCGCGTCCACCCCCTCGCCCCGCTGCCCGCCCCCGCCGAGAAGGCCTTCGCCTCCTTCGACAAGGGCTCCGGCTCCCAGAACGTCGCCACCACCATGGCCTTCGTCCGTCTGGTAAAGGACCTGGTCCGCGACAAGGAGACGGGCAGGCGCTGGGTGCCGATCGTCCCCGACGAGGCGCGCACCTTCGGCATGGAGAGCCTCTTCCCGTCCCTCGGCATCTACTCGCCGAAGGGCCAGACGTACGAGCCGGTCGACCGCGACCAGCTGATGTACTACAAGGAGGCCAAGAACGGCCAGATCCTCAACGAGGGGATCACCGAGGCCGGTTCGATGGCCGACTTCATCGCCGCGTCCACCGCGTACGCCACGCACGGCGAGGCGATGATCCCGTTCTACATCTTCTACTCGATGTTCGGCTGGCAGCGCACGGCCGACCAGATGTGGCAGCTCGGCGACCAGCTCGGCCGCGGCTTCCTCGTCGGCGCGACGGCCGGCCGTACGACCCTGACGGGCGAGGGCCTCCAGCACGCGGACGGCCACTCCCCGGTGATCGCGGCGACCAACCCGGCGGCGCTCACGTACGACCCGGCTTTCGCCTACGAGATCGCGGTCATCGTCAAGGACGGTCTGCGCCGCATGTACGGCGAGGCGGCCCCCGGCGAGGACCAGAACGTCTTCTACTACCTCACCGTCTACAACGAGCCCATGCCGCAGCCCGCCAAGCCGGGCGGCCTCGGCATCGACGAGGGCATCGTCAAGGGCCTGTACCGCTTCAACACGGCGGAGTCGGCGGGCATCACCCCGGCCGCCAACGCCCCGCGCGTCCAGCTGCTGGGCTCGGGCACGGCGATCCACTGGGCGCTGAAGGCGCAGCAGCTGCTCGCCGAGGACTGGGGGGTGGCGGCCGACGTCTGGTCGGCCACCTCCTGGACGGAGCTCCGCCGTGACGCGCTGGAGGCCGACGCGGCCCTGCTGCGCGGCGAGGAGCGGGTGCCGTACGTCCGCCAGGCGCTGCAGGGCGCCGAGGGCCCGGTGCTCGCGGTCTCCGACTACATGCGCCAGGTCCCCGACCAGATCGCGCAGTGGGTCGAGCAGGACTACTCCTCGCTGGGCGCGGACGGCTTCGGCCTCTCCGACACCCGTGAGGCGGCCCGCCGCCACTTCGGCGTCGACGCGGAGTCGGTCGTCGTCGCGGCCCTGGCCCAGCTCGCCAGGCGCGGCGAGGTGCAGGCGACGGCGGTGAAGGAAGCGCGGGAGAAGTACGGCCTGTAGGTCAGGCCGGATGAAGGGGCACGGCGTTCTCGCCGTGCCCCTTCGTCGTCGGTGGCCCCCGGCATGATGAACGTATGCGCGCAGCCCGCCTGATCAAGATGGTGCTTCTGCTCCAGTCCCGTCCCGCCATGACCGCCGCCGAGCTGGCGCGTGAGCTGGAGGTGTCGGAGCGGACGGTCACGCGGGACGCGCAGGCGCTGTCGGAGGCGGGGGTGCCGGTGTACGCGGACCGGGGCCGGGCGGGCGGGTACCGGCTGGTCGGCGGGTACCGGACGCGGCTGACGGGCCTGGCCAGGACCGAGGCGGAGGCGCTGTTCCTGTCGGGCGTGCCGGGGGCGCTCAGGGAGATGGGCCTTCAGGACGTGGCGTCGGCGGCCCGTCTGAAGGTGTCCGCGGCCCTGCTGCCCTCCCTGCGGGACGCCCAGCACACGGCGGCGCAGCGCTTCCACCTGGACGCGCCGGCCTGGTTCCGGGAGCCGGAGACGCCGGAGCCGCTGCCCGTGATCGCCGAGGCGGTGTGGGACGACCGGTGTGTGACGGCCCGCTACCGGCGGGACGGTACGGAAACGGAGCGGACGCTGGAGCCGTACGGGCTGGTGCTGAAGGCGGGGGTCTGGTATCTGTGCGCGCGGGTTCCGGACGCGGACGTCTTCCGGACGTACCGCATCGGCCGCTTCACCGCCGCCGAGGCTTGCGAGACCCGTTTCCAGCGGGACGACGCGTTCGACCTGCCCGGCTTCTGGGCGGAGCAGGCGGAGCGGTTCGCCCGGTCGATCCTGCGGGCGGAGGTCGTCGTACGGCTGTCGGCCCAGGGCGTGCGGAGGCTGCCGTACGCGGTGGATCCGGTGTCCGCGCGGGACGCCCTGGAGGCGGCCGGAGACCCGGACGAGCAGGGCCGGGTGACCCTCACGCTGCGGGTGGAGTCGCCGGAGGTGGCCCATTCGCAGCTCACGGCGCTCGGGCCGGAGGCCGAGGTGCTGGCGCCCGAGGAGCTGCGGGCGCGTTTCGCCGGGGACGCGGGCCGGCTGGCCGCGCTCTACGCCTCCTCATAACAATCCGCCGCACTCCGCGTGCGCCCTTGTGCCGGAGGGCCGATGCTGGACCCGTGATGGACGAGATGGAGTTCTGGGAGCTGGTGGACGCCACCCGCGATGCCGCCGAGGGCGATCCCGAGGACCAGGCGGAGCTGCTCGTGGAGCGGCTCCTCGCGCTGGACCCGGAGATGGTCCTCGATTTCGCCCGTCACTTCGAGGCCCGCTACAACCGCGCGTACACCTGGGACCTGTGGGGTGCCGCTTCGGTGCTGCTCGACGGCGCGAGCGACGACGCGTTCGACTTCTTCCGCTGCTGGCTGATCGGCCAGGGCCGCGAGGTGTACGAGGGCGCGGTGCACGCCCCGGACTCCCTGGCCGAGCTCCTGGACGACTTCGACGAGGAGATCGACGGCGACGGCGAGGAGCTGGGCTACGCGGCGGACGAGGCCTATGAGCAGCTCACCGGTACGGTCGCCCCGGACCTGGGCATCGCCCCCGCCCCGGCTGAGCCGGAGGGGACGCCGGTCGACTTCGAGAACGAGGGGGCGCTGGCCGAGCGGTACCCCCGTCTGTGGGCCCGCTTCAAGGAGTGAGCGTCAGGCGGCGCGGCGGCGGGTGGTGCTGTCCGAGGGGATGTACGCCTGCGTGTGCTCGGCCTTCACCGCGTGGTGCATCGGCGCCCGGTTGGCCTGGTCCAGCGCGGACGCGGTGACGGCGGCCGGGCCGAGGATGACCGTGGCGACGGCGCAGACGACGGTCCACGGGCCGCGGACGGCTTCGGTGTTCATCTTGATCCCACCTCCAGTGAGTACGTGCCCCTGACGTTAGGGCGCTCGCCTCGGGGGGATCGGTGAGCCGGCTACGAGGAACCTGTGAGCCCGGCCTCGCGCGCGTCCCGCTCCCGGAGTTCCTTGAGCACACCGGCCACGGCGGCGAGGCCGTCGTCCGCGTGGAGGACCGTGTGCCCGTGGTGGATCGCGGTGGCGCCGACGAGCAGGTCGATCGCTCCGGCCGCGCGGTGCCGGTCCTGCTGGGTCAGTCTGTACTGGGCGGTGTCCACCCAGCGCCAGGCGTCCTTCGGCACGGGAGAGAGGCGGCACAGGGTGTCCAGCTCCTCGGCCAGCTGGTCCCGGTGTGACGGGTCGGTGGCCGGGCGGAGGAACTCGGCGCGCGTCGGCTCGCAGATGTGGAACACCCCGGCGGCGATGTGGCTCTCCCACGGCCGCAGTGCTCCCGGGGTGCGGAACAAGTGCCGCAACGCCGACGCGTCCAGCAGATACGTGATCACCCGAACTCGCCCCGCGCTCCTCGTTCGGCCAGTCGCTCGGCCGCTTCGAGGCGCTTTATCCGTGCCACGTAGTCCCGCAAGGCCGCGTTGACGGTCTCCTTCTTCGTCCTGGTGCCCATGAGCCTCATCGCCTCGGCCAGCACCTCGTCGTCCAGATCGATCTGCGTTATGGACACGGTGTTCGAGCTTTCATATATCCGATGTACATAATCGAAGTACACCACCAACATTGACGCGCTCAGCCCTGGAGAAATCCCGGCTGGAAATTCCTCGCCGACTCGGTCGAGTCGGTCCGCTGCTGCGGAAACACATGACGTTCGGTCAGTTCCATCATGCCCTTGTCCGCCAGGACGTTGACCGCCGCGTTGAAGCGTTCCATGGAAGTGGGGTGATCGGGGCCCAGGACATACTCCTTCAGCGTGCGGCGCTGCGCGGCCATCGGGTCGTGGCGCGGATCGCGCACCGAGCGGAGGATGTCCGGGAGGCGGGTGCAGTCGCGGTCGAGGAGGTAGGCGCCGCCCGCGGTGGTGTAGGCGGCCCGGAACTCCTCGTCGGGCAGGTCGCGGGCGTTGGTCAGGACGTACGGCTTGAGGCTGGCGACGAAGTCGGCGACCACGGACGAGACGTCGCTGATGAGGATGTCCGCCTGGTTGAAGCAGTCGTACAGGGTGGGCAGCTGCTTGAGGATCACGTTGTGGCGGACGGGGCCGCGGCTCTCCCAGAAGACGCGGTGCCACTCGGCGCGCAGCGCCTGCCACTCGGCGGCGCCGTCGCGGTCGGGGACGCGTGCGTCACGGGTCTGCTGGGTGAAGTCGCCGTCGAGCCGGCCGGCCAGTTCGTCCAGGCGGGCCTGGATCTCCTGGAGGCGGGGCCGGGCGGCGGCGACCGCGGCCTCCGCCTGATCGGCGTCCCGCTGCTCGTTGTCGGCGCGCAGCAGTGCCCGGATGGCCTGGTCGGCGGCGGACGCCTCCGCCGAGCGCTTGCCGGTGAGCGGGTGGGGCTTGTAGATGACGCGTACGTTCTCGGCCAGGAGTTTCTCGATGAGGGGTACGCCCATCGGGATGAGGGACGTGTGGCAGTCGTCGTCGCTCCAGCCCTCCCAGGTGGGGGCGTACAGGACGACGGGCAGCGGACCCGGCGTGTGGTCGGCGTGCAGCCGGATCGGGGACAGCTGGGGGCGGCCCACCTCGACGATGGCCTCGTCGCTGATGGCGTGCCGCACGCGCTGGTAGCGGTCGCGGCCGGCCCGCCCGGCGACCCAGATCTCGTCGTACACCTTGCTGACGCGGTTGCTGCTGGCGAGCTTGTCGCTGTCGCCGTGGCCGATGAAGACGTGCTTGGCCTCGGCGACGCGCAGCATGTGCACGTTCTTGCCGGCGTTGCCGGGGTAGAGGACGACCCGGACGTCGGGCAGGTCCAGTTCGGCCAGGTCGTCGGCCTTCGGTACGCAGACGACCGGGATCCAGGTGCGGCTCAGGTGACGGAACGAGGCCCGCTCCCGAAGGATGATCACCGGGCGCCGGTCGAGCTGCTCCAGTGTCTCGATCCACATGTTGACCTGGTACATGAAGTCCCGGGACACGGCGGCGAAGCTGAAGTACAGCGCCACCTCGGGCCGGTATCCGGCCAGTTGGCGGTTGACCTCGGCGATCACCTCGTCACGGTCCGGCGTGCGGCGGGCTCTGCGGAAGTGCCGGAGCAGCGCCAGCACCGCCGCCGCGGACACTCCGGTCGTCAGCGCGTAGCCGATGCCCGCCGGGGACCAGGTGCCCGCCGCCAGCGCGACCAGCAGCCCCGCGTGGGCCGGCAGGTCGAGGTGGAGCAGCTTGCGCAGGAAGCGCCGGTAGAGGTAGCCGGGCGGGCTCTGCGGGATGCCCGCCCCGCTCATGTCGAGGTTGCGCACCACCACCGGCAGTCCCCGCCGGATGCTGATGGCGCGGTGCAGCGCGGAGTACAGCATCACCATGGCGAAGTGCGCGCTGAAGACGGCCAGTCCGGCCACCAGCACCACGCCCGGCGCGTCCATCCGGTCGGCCAGCGCGAGCAGCATCACCGCCCTGACGGCGAACCGCATGGGGCGGTTCAGTTGCAGCGTCGCCAGGCGGCGGACGAAGCCGGGGGCCCGGGCGTGCAGCGCCTCGTCCGCGAGGTAGGTCACGGCCGACGCGGCGGCGAAACCCCACAGGGACGGCAGCAGCGCGCACACGGGCAGCGCCGCGAAACCGGCGGCGAACAGCAGCACCAGGAAAAGATCGGTCTTCCCGCGCACGCGCAGGGCAGCACACAACCAACGGATCGCCATGGACAAGAATTCCCCCGGAATTGTGTGCGGCAGCGACGGCGGCGACGGTCTGTTCGCCTTGTTGGCCAGTTCGACATGAGCAGGGGGTGAAAGGTTGTACACCTGACCGACAGAAATAATTCATCCGCGGTTACGGAACGAGTAGTTCTACTTTCGCCGGCCCTGAAGCCGCGCCGCCGCCTCCCGAATGGCCGGGAGCCGCGCGGTCAGGGCCTTGCCGGGACAGCTCGTCGCGTAGCCGTCGCCGTGGCCCGCGACGGTGGGGAGGGTGGCCGTGGCGCCGGCCCGGTAGCGGCTGAGGCCGTTGCTGGAGACCAGGGGCACGCGCGCGCGTGGGTCGATGTCGGCAAGTCCCAGCTTCCACGCGGCCAGCGCGGCGATCGCGTCGGTCATGGCCTTCGGGACGGTGACCCCGGCGGTGAAGGTGCCGAGGGCGGCGATGCCGGTGGTGCGGTGGTTGAAGCCCTGGGTGTGGGCACCGGTGACCGGGCGGTCGGCGCCGCCCGCGCGGCCCTCGTAGATGGTTCCGCAGCGGTCGACGAGGAAGTTGTAGCCGATGTCGTCCCAGCTGCGGGCGCCGGTCTGGCCGGAGTAGAGGTCGCGGATGATGCGGGGCGTCTGCGCGCACGCGTAGTGGTTGGGCGAGTCGGTGTGGTGGACGAAGACGGCGAGGACCCTGTCGTCGTAGCGCGGGGGTGGCTGGGCGTGCCGGACGGTGGCGTCCAGCCAGGCCGAGCGCGGCAGGATGCGCGGCCGGGCGGCGCGGTGACGGGCCGTCGGGGTCTGGTCGGAGGTGGAGCGGCCTGCGGCGGGCGACGCCTGCCGTGCCGTGGCGACCGTGTGCTCAACGCCCCGGGCACACAGTCCCAGCGCGAGGACGGCCGCGATGCCGGGCAGACAGCCGAGCAACGTGAGCACGGCGGCGCGGGCACGCCGGGCACGCCCACCGCGCGCCCCGTTCGCGCGCGCTCTGCCCCGGGTTCCTCGGCCGATCCGCATGGCCCCCACTGTCGGCACGGTCCGCGCGGCCCGCGATGTGTGCTCTGCCACCTGGCGGAACCATCGTCCCGGTCGAGGACGTTTCTGGGGGTACACGCACACGTGGCCGGATCCAGGGGCGGCACGCGCGCGTAACTGATCACTGGGCCCGTCCCCCCCGTACTAGGGGGTCCGAGAGAAAGGCGGCTCCGTGGACTTGCTTGACCTGGTGCTTGTGCTGGTGATCCTGGCCTACGCGGTGTCCGGTTACCGGCGCGGGTTGGTGGCCGGATGTGTGTCGCTGGCCGGGTTCGTGGGCGGCGCGGTCGTGGGTGTGTGGGCGCTGCCGTGGGTGATGGACCTCGTCGCGCGCGGGACGCCGGCGGCGACCGTCACCGCGGTGCTGACGGTGCTGGTCCCGGGCATGCTGGGGCACGAGCTGGCGGGGCGGCTGGCGCTGCGGCTGCGGCACGAGCTGGACGAGGGGCCGCTGCGGGTGGCCGACGGGATCGGCGGGGCGGCGGCCAACTCGGTCGCCGTGCTGATCGTGGCGTGGGTGGCGGCGAGCGTGCTGGGCGCCTCCTCGTCCCAGGCGGTGACGACGGGGATCCGTGACTCCACGCTGCTGGGCGCGGTGCAGAACGCGATGCCGGACACCACGCCCTCCTGGTTCTCGCGGGCCACCTCGGCCCTCACGGAGGCGGGCTTCCCGCAGGTCTTCAACCCGTTCGAGAACGAGTCGACGGCCGAGGTCGCCAAGCCCTCGGGCGACAGTGTCACGGCCAGGGCCACGCGGGCCGCCAAGAGGAGCACGGTGAAGATCGAGGGCGTCTCCGGCACCCAGGGACGCGAGGGCAGCGGGTTCGTGTACGCGTGGGAGCACGTCATGACCAACGCCCACGTGGTGGCGGGCATCGACAACCCGACCGTGCGGATCGGGGGCGTCGGGCAGTCGTACGAGGCGCGGGTGGTGCTCTTCGACCCGAACCGGGACGTGGCGGTGCTGTACGTGCCCGGTCTGAACGCCCCCGTGCTCCGCTTCGACGACAAGGCCGCGCGCGGCGATTCGGCGGTCGTCGCGGGCTATCCGCAGGACGGCGACCTCAATCTGCAGGCGGCCACGGTGGCGAACCGGGTGCACGCCAACGGCCAGAACATCTACAGCGACGCCGGCGTCACCCGCGAGATCTACTCCATACGGTCGACCGTCCGGCCCGGCAACTCGGGCGGCCCGCTGCTGACCACCGACGGCCGGGTGTACGGCGTGGTGTTCGCCCGCTCCACCTCGGACGACGAGACGGGGTACGTGCTGACGGCGGACGAGGTGGCCGACGACGCCGAACGCGCGGCGGAGGCGACGGCGCCGGTGGACACCGGGGACCTCGTCACCTCCTGAGCGGCGCCGGTGCCGGAGCGGGCGTCAGAGGGAACGGCCCATGAACACGTCGTCCACGTACTCCCCGCCCAGCAGGAACTCCTCCGGGAGCACGCCCTCGACGACGAAGCCCTCGGACTCGTACAGCCCCCGCGCGGGGGTGTTGTGCCCGAGGACGCGCAGGGTGATGCGGCGGGCGCCGCGCCGGCGGGCCTCGTCGGCGGCGGCGCGGATCAGGGCGCGGGCGACGCCCCGGCCGCGGGCCTCCTCGGCGACGACCAGCCCCTGGATCTGCCGCACGTGCGCGTTGGCTGCGAGCGGGGTGGGGAAGCCGAGGCGGACGTAGCCCACGACGCGGCCGTCGAGCTCGGCGACCAAGTGGTCCTCGACGGTGTGGGGCTCGCTGAAGAAGGGCGGGTACGGCGGCTGCGGCTCGGGCGTCACCGCGTGCAGATAGGACCAGGTGGCCACGTCGAGGAGGGTCAGCGACTCGCCGTCCTCGGGCCTGGCGGTGCGTAGGGAAGCGTCCGGCATGGCGGTCACTGTACGGCGGGGGATGCGGTGGCGGCCCGTCATTTCCCGGGGGGACCCGGCAGGATGGACGCATGCAACGTTCACGCATCGCGGTGACCGGCGCGTCCGGTCTGATCGGCAGCGCTCTGGTGCGGTCCCTGACCGCGGACGGACACGAGGTGGTGCGCCTGGTCCGCCGTGCGGCCCGGAGCGCGGACGAGGTCTGCTGGGACCCGGAGGGGCGGTACGTGGACGCCGCCGGGCTCGCCGGCTGCGACGCGGTGGTCAACCTGGCGGGGGCGGGCATCGGTGACCGGCGCTGGACGCAGGAGTACAAGCGGCGGATCCGGGAGAGCCGGGTGCTGGGCACGGCGGCACTCGCGCAGGCCCTCGCCACCCTCGACGAGCCGCCGCGCGTCCTGGTCAACGGCAGCGCGATCGGTATCTACGGCGACACCGGGGACCGGGTGGTCGACGAGAGCGCCCCGCCCGGGGAGGGGTTCCTGCCCTCGTTGTGCGTGGCGTGGGAGGAGGCCGCCGCGCCCGCGCGGGAGGCGGGCGTGCGGACGGTGTTCGCGCGGACCGGGCTGGTGGTGGCCCGGGGCGGCGGCGCCTGGGGACGGCTGTTCCCGCTGTTCCGGGCCGGGCTCGGCGGGCGGCTGGGCGACGGGCGGCAGTACTGGTCGTACATCGCGCTGCACGACGAGGTGGCCGCGCTGCGCCATCTCCTCGCCACCGACGGGCTGTCGGGGCCGTTCAACCTGACCGCCCCGCAGCCGCTGACCAACCGGGAGGTCACGGAGGCGATGGGGCGCGTGCTGCGCCGGCCGACGGCGTTCGCGGTCCCGGCGCCGGTGCTCAAGGCCGCGCTCGGCGAGCTGGCGGGGGATGTGCTGGGCAGCCAACGGGTGGTGCCCAAGCGGCTGCTGGAGTCGGGGTTCACGTTCGCGTTCCCGGGGATCGAGGATGCGATCCGAGCGGCCTGATGAACTCCTGTGACCATATGCGACCGCCGTGCGACCGTGCCCTGTCGATGCGCGACTGTTCCTGACCGATCACGGCCCTACCCTCGATCCGAACTCGGGTATCCCTGGAGCCTGTTGGGGGCATGACGTCTCCACCGGCCGCACAACCTCGAGGAGGGGCCTCGTGCTTGAGCCCGTGTACCAGGTGGACGTCGTCATCGTGGGAGCCGGGATCGCCGGTCTGTCGGCGGCGCATCGGCTGAGCAGCGCAGGAGTAACGACCGCAGTCCTGGAGGCCGCCCCTTACGTGGGCGGCCGTATGTCGACGGAGAAGGTCGACGGCTTCCGGCTCGACCGGATCGGCCAGCTCCTGTCCACGTCGTATCCGGAGCTACGCCTGACACCGGGGCTCGGCGCCCTCGTCCTGCGCCCCTTCGCACCCGGCGTCCTGCTGCACCGCGACGGCCGCCGGCACCGTGCGGGCACACCGGCGGGCGGAGGGAGCACAAGGGGGGGCACAAGGGGCGCACTCCATGCCGTACGTGCCCTGGCAAGCGCCCCCCGGCACGCGGCCGTCTCCCCCGTACGGGCGGGTGCGCCGCTGGGCGCCGCCGTCGACCAGGCCCGTCTGGGAGCCGCCCTCGCCCGGATCGCCGGTACGCCCGTCGAACGCGTCCTGGGCCGCCCCGAACTGCCCGCGGCCCAGGCCCTCGCGGCACGCGGGGTGCCCGCCCGCACCGTCGACGGCTTCCTGCGCCCGCTGCTCGCCGCCCTGCTGTGCGACCCGGAGCTGACGACGTCCAGCCGGTGCGCCGACCTCGCGCTGCGCGCCTTCGCCGGCGGCCGGCTGTGCGTGCCGGAGGGCGGCGCCGAGGCGCTGCCGGAACTGCTGGCGCGCTCCCTGCCCCCCGGCACGGTGCACACCGGAGTCCGGGCCACCTCCGTCTGCACCACCACCGTGACCACCGCCGAGCACGGCGAGTTCCGCTGCCGCGCGGTCCTGCTGGCGACCGACGCGCGCGCCGCGGCCGCACTGCTGCCGGGGCTGCGCGTGCCGGACTTCCATCCGGTGACGGTGGTCCACCACACGACGGACGAACCACCGGCCACGGGTGCCTCACTGCTGCTCGACGCCGACCGCGGCGGCCCGGTCGCGCACACCGCGGTGATCAGCGACGTCGACCCGAGCCGCGCGCCCGCGGGCCGGGCCCTGGTCTCCTCGACCGTCCTCGGCGCTCCCCCCGAGGGCGTCGACACCGCCGTACGCATGCATCTGTCCCGGCTGTACGGCACCTCGACCCGCCGCTGGGAGACCCTCGCCGTGCACCACACCGCCGAGGCCGTCCCCGCGATGCGCCCGCCGCACGACATACGGCGGCCGGTACGGCTGCTGGCGGGCCTGTACGTGTGCGGCGACCACCGCGACACCAGCACCGTCCAGGGCGCGCTGCACTCGGCGCACCGGGCCGCCGCCGCGATCCTCGCGGACCTCGGGGCGGCGGGCTCGATGCACCGGGCGGACCCGCCGGCGACGTTGCCGAGGGCGGCCTGAGCCGGGAGACCCGGACGGGTCCGGGGCTCATCCGAGAGCCGCGACCTTGTCGCGGTAGCCCCGGACCGGTGCCGCGTCCTTGTAGGGCTCCAGCCGGCGTTCGAAGTCCCTGACGTACTCCACCGCACGGACCGAGCGCATCTCCGACGCCTGCCCGGCCGCCTCCGCGCCCAGCACGCAGGCCTGGTCGAGCTCGCCGAGGCCGAGGCGGGCGGTGGCGAGGACGACCCGGCAGAACAGCCGACTGCGGGCGTACGAGGGGGCGCGCAGTTGCAGGGCGCGCTCCGCGTGCTGGGCGGCGGCGCGGAACTGCTGCAGGTCCCGGTGGCAGTGCCCGAACTCGTCGGCGAGCTGCGCCTCGTCGAAGAAGCGGGCCCAGTACGGCACCTCGTCCCCGGGCCGGGCCGCCTCCAGGGCGCGTTCGGCCCGTACGAGCGCGCCGGTGCACGCGCGGACCTCGCCGAGCACGCCGTGCGCCCGCGCCTCGGCCGCGTGCAGCAGCGCCTGCACGACGGGCGGTGCGCTGGTGCCGACCCCCTGCTGTGCCACCCGGGCCAGCTGGACGGCCTCCCGGCCGTGCCCGAGGTAGACGGCCTGGCGGCTCATGGTGACCAGGACGAAGGCGCCGTAGGACCGGTCCCCGGCCGCCTGGGCGAGCCGCAGCGCCTGCACGAAGTAGCGCTGCGCGAGTCCGTGCGCGGCGATGTCGTACGAGGTCCAGCCCGCGAGCCGGGTGAGGTCGGCGGCGGCGGCGAACAGGCGGCGGCCGGTCTGCTCCCCGTAGGTGCCGCGCAGCATCGGCTCGCACTCGTGCTCCAGGTAGCGCACCAGGGCCTGGCGGGCGTGGCCGCCGCCGTAGGCGTCGTCGAGGGTGCGGAAGAGCTCGCCGACCGAGCGGAGCGCGGCGATGTCCCCGGCGGTGACCTTCTGGCCCGGGCCGCGCTCGGCCTGGCCGCGCTGGCGGGGCACCGTCGGGCGGCCCTGCGCGGGCAGCCGGGCGGGCGGCTCGCCGCGGGCCACCTTGTCGTCGGCCCGGCCGATCAGCCAGTCCCGGCTGGGGACCACGAGGCCCGCCGGGGTGAAGGCGATCTTGCGCAGCTCGGCGTGGCTGCCGGAGTCCTTGCGCCACAGCCCGCTGACGATGTCGACGGCCTCCTCCGGGCCGGCCGCGAACTCCAGGCCCGCGTAGACGGGCGCACAGGCGTCCAGGCCCAGGTCCTGGGCGGTGAGGCGGCGGCCGAGGCGCCGGGTGAAGACCTCGGCGATCAGCGCGGGGGTGGTGCCCCGCGGCTGCTGGCCGCGCAGCCACCGGGTGACCGAGGTCTTGTCGTATCTGAGATCCAGCCCGTGTTCGAGGCCGAGCTGGTCCACGCGACGGGCCAGCCCCGCGTTGGAGAACCCCGCTTCTGCGATGAGCGCGGCGAGCTGGCGGTTGGGGGTGCGCTGCGCGGGTCGGTCCGTCATCTGCGGTGCGGTCTCCTGCCTTTCGGACCCAAGCAGCCTGGCCGCTTGTGCCCGGATCGCCTGTGAGCAGCCCTTATGGCCTCCTGAACGGCGTGAATGTAGCGGAGAGTGAGCACCCGATCGCACCCTTCGGCAGGCATTCATCCGATCGTGTGAGGATTGCCCGCACGGCTGACGCGCGACGGCCGGACGTACAGTGGCGTGGGCGCGTTTCGTGCCTTACGAGCTTCGAGGGAGGCGCTTGCCGTGAGTGAGTTGCGGTTCGTCCGCATGGGATTCGGTGCCGAGGCCGTGGACTACCAAGTGGCCTGGGACGAGCAGCGCCGGGTGCACGCGGCGCGGTTCGCCGACGAGGTCCCCGACACCGTACTGCTCCTCGAACACCCCCCGGTCTACACGGCGGGCCGCCGCACCGAGCCCAGCGAGCGCCCCCTCGACGGCACCCCGGTCATCGACGTGGACCGCGGCGGCAAGATCACCTGGCACGGCCCCGGCCAGCTGGTGGGCTACCCGATCCAGAAGCTCCCGCGTCCGGTGGACGTGGTCGCGCACGTGCGCCGCCTGGAGGAGGCGCTGATCCGCACCTGCGCGGAGTTCGGCCTGGAGACGACCCGCGTGGAGGGCCGCAGCGGGGTCTGGGTGCTCGGCGACCCGGTGGAGCAACGGCCCGCGATCGGCGGTCTGTCGCTGGACTTCGACCCCAGGCTGCAGGACGAGGAGTTCGATCCGCGGCTGAACGGCCCGGAGTACGCCCCCTCCAACGCCGGCCAGCGCCGTGAGGACCGCAAGATCGCGGCGATCGGGATCCGGGTGGCGAAGGGCGTGACGATGCACGGCTTCGCCCTGAACGTGAGCCCGGACAACAAGTGGTTCGACAAGATCATCCCGTGCGGGATCCGGGACGCGGGCGTCGCCTCGCTCGCGGGCGAGCTGGGCCGGGACGTGACGATCGAGGAGGTGCTGCCGGTGGCGGAGCGGCACCTCAGGGAGGTCCTGGAGAACGCGGACCTCAAGCCGCGGGTCGTCGAGAAGGCGGAACCCAGCCCCTCGGCCGTCTGAGGACCAGGCCGGCGCCCGCGCCGGGCATTCAAATCAACGGGCGTACCCTTGAGCACGCCGAAGAATCAATCGCTAGGGAGCCGGTCGTGTCCGCAGTCGCACCCGACGGACGCAAGATGCTGCGCCTGGAGGTCCGCAACAGCCAGACCCCCATCGAGCGCAAGCCCGAGTGGATCAAGACGCGGGCGAAAATGGGTCCCGAGTACACGAAGATGCAGAACCTCGTGAAGAGCGAGGGCCTGCACACGGTCTGCCAGGAAGCCGGCTGCCCGAACATCTACGAGTGCTGGGAGGACCGCGAGGCGACCTTCCTCATCGGCGGCGACCAGTGCACCCGGCGCTGCGACTTCTGCCAGATCGACACCGGCAAGCCCGAGGCCCTGGACCGCGACGAGCCGCGCCGGGTGGGCGAGTCCGTGGTCACCATGGACCTGAACTACGCCACCATCACCGGCGTCGCCCGCGACGACCTGGAGGACGGCGGCGCCTGGCTGTACGCGGAGACGGTCCGCCAGATCCACGCGCAGACCGCCGGCCGCGAGGGCGGCCGGACCAAGGTCGAGCTTCTGGCCCCCGACTTCAACGCGGTCCCCGAGCAGCTCGCCGAGGTCTTCTCCTCCCGCCCCGAGGTCTTCGCGCACAACGTCGAGACGGTCCCCCGGATCTTCAAGCGGATCCGCCCCGGCTTCCGCTACGAGCGCTCGCTGAAGGTCATCACCGAGGCCCGCGACTACGGCCTGGTCACCAAGTCCAACCTGATCCTCGGCATGGGCGAGACCCGCGAGGAGGTCAGCGAGGCGCTGAAGCAGCTGCACGACGCCGGCTGCGAGCTGGTCACCATCACCCAGTACCTGCGCCCGAGCGTGCGCCACCACCCCGTGGAGCGCTGGGTCAAGCCGCAGGAGTTCGTGGAGCTGCAGGAGGAGGCCGAGCAGATCGGCTTCTCCGGGGTGATGTCCGGCCCGCTGGTCCGCTCCTCGTACCGCGCCGGGCGGCTGTACGGGATGGCGATCGAGCAGCGCCGGTCGGCCGCTCCGCGGCAGGACGGGGCGTACGTCGCCCCACAGGCCGTCTGACACGTCGTCACCGGCGTTGCGCCGAACGGGCGCGGGGCAAGCGTGTGAATTCACGCACAAGAAACTACCGGCCAGTAATGACCGATTCGACGCGGTCCTGACAGTTCTCGCAGATGAGGACGCCCGTCAGGGCCGCGTCGCCGTTTCTGCCCACTCCAACAAGGCTTCATTGGCGTTTGACCGGTCGGTCACACCCTGGTAACACCAAACAGTGACGCTGGACTCACACCGCGTACACCCCGTACCCGCAGCCGTATATCGAGGGGGGACCTCCACCATGCAGGCCGCGCCCGTTCGCGCCACCGCCATCCCGTCCTTCACCGACGCACTCCGTGCCGTCGAGTCCCTGCTCATGAGCAGTGGCCAGCGCACGGCCCGCCGCAACGCGTGGACCTCGGTCCTGGAGGACCGCCGCCGCGCCAAGGACCGGGTCGAGGCCGAGCGCGTCCTCGACCAGGCGCTCTCCTCCCGCTCCTGAACCGCACCTTCCGGGACACTGCCGTCATAGGCACTCCCGGGGCCACGTAGACTCGTGGGCATGGCGAGGAAGGAAACCGCAGCGGATGCTGCGAACCCCGGGCGACTGAAGCAGATCGCCCTTACCTACAAGATGACCCGCAAGGCCGACAAGAAGATCGGCCTTGTACTCGCGGCCGTCGGCATCGGCACCCTCGGTGTCCTCCTCGCGATCGGTTTCTTGATCGGGCACCCCATCTATCTCGGCATCCTGGGCCTGCTGCTCGCCTTCCTCGCGACGGCGATCGTGTTCGGCCGCCGGGCCGAGCGGGCCGCCTTCGGCCAGATGGAGGGTCAGCCGGGCGCAGCCGCGGCCGTGCTCGACAACATCGGCCGGGGCTGGACGACGACCCCCGCGGTGGCGATGAACCGCAACCAGGACGTGGTGCACCGCGCGGTCGGCAAGGCCGGCATCGTGCTGGTCGCCGAGGGCAACCCGAACCGGGTGAAGACCCTGCTGGCCGCCGAGAAGAAGAAGATGGCCCGCATCGTCGCGGACGTGCCGGTGCACGACGTGATCGTCGGCACGGGCGAGGGCCAGGTCGAGCTGAAGAAGCTGCGCACCACCCTGCTGAAGTTCCCGCGCGTCCTGACCGGCCCCCAGGTGACCGCCACCAACGACCGGCTGCGCGCGCTCGGCGACCTGATGAGCAACATGCCGCTGCCGAAGGGCCCGATGCCCCGGGGCATGCGCATGCCGCGCGGCGGACCGAAGGCCCGCTGACATCACCCGTACGAGAAAGGGGGCGCCCGGATCACTCCGGGCGCCCCCTTTCGCAGCTCGTAGAGGCGTTCTAGATGCGGACCTCGACCGTCCTGGCCACGCGGTCGTGCAGCCCGCGTCCGTCGCGGTCCCAGATCAGGGCCGGGATCGCCAGGCACAGCAGGGCGGTGCGGAGCAGGGAGCGCAGCGGCTGGACGCGGCCGGTGTCGAGGGCGACGACGCGGATGCCGAAGAGCCGCTTACCGGGCGTGAAGCCGACGGTGCCGACGGTCAGGACGCCGAGGACGAAGAAGATAAGCAGCGCCCAGTTGCTGGTGGCGGGGCTGTAGCCGTGGGTGATCAGGCCGTATGCGATCAGGACGCACAGGCCCCAGTCCACGACCAGCGCGCCCAGTCGCCGTCCCGGGCGGGCGATCGAGCCCGGCCCCTCCTCGGGCAGACCGAGTTGCTCGCCCCGGTATCCGAAGTCGGCACCGGCGTCCTCCATGGCCGCGCGCGGCCCGGAAAGCCACGATCCGATTGCTCGCCTGTTGTCCACCCGTCCACGGTACTGCGCCCGCATATGCCCGCCGGACGGCGGGGTGTCGCCCCGGAGCGGCGGAGCTACGGTGGAACCAGGACCGGTTAACTTCTGCGAAACAAATGGGTCACGCCCGAGAAATCACCCGTCCCTAGGGTCGAGGACAGCGTGTGCCACCGCACTGGCCGCACGAACGAACTACCACCCCGGCACGGGAACGGCCGGGAGTAGGAGGAGCTGGATGTTCCAGAACGCCGACGAGGCCAAGAAGTTCATCGCGGACGAGGACGTCAAGTTCATCGACGTCCGCTTCTGCGACCTGCCGGGCGTCATGCAGCACTTCACGCTGCCCGTCGAGGCGTTCGACCCGGACGAGGAGCTCGCCTTCGACGGTTCGTCGATCCGCGGCTTCCAGGCCATCCACGAGTCCGACATGGCCCTGCGTGCCGACCTGTCGACCGCCCGGGTCGACCCGTTCCGCCGCGACAAGACGGTCAACATCAACTTCTTCATCCACGACCCGATCACGGGCGAGCAGTACTCCCGTGACCCGCGCAACGTGGCGAAGAAGGCCGAGGCGTACCTCGCCTCCACCGGGATCGCGGACACCGCGTACTTCGGCCCCGAGGCCGAGTTCTACGTCTTCGACTCCGTCCGCTTCGCGACCAGCGCGAACGAGTCCTTCTACCACATCGACTCCGAGGCGGGCGCCTGGAACACCGGCGCCCTCGAGGACAACCGTGGGTACAAGGTCCGCTACAAGGGCGGCTACTTCCCGGTCCCGCCGGTCGACCACTTCGCCGACCTGCGCGCCGAGATCTCCCTGGAGCTGGGCAAGGCCGGTCTCCAGGTCGAGCGCCAGCACCACGAGGTGGGCACCGCCGGCCAGGCGGAGATCAACTACAAGTTCAACACGCTGCTCGCCGCCGCCGACGACCTCCAGCTCTTCAAGTACATCGTGAAGAACGTGGCCTGGCGCAACGGCAAGACCGCGACCTTCATGCCGAAGCCGATCTTCGGTGACAACGGCTCGGGCATGCACGTCCACCAGTCGCTGTGGGCGGGCGGCGACCCGCTGTTCTACGACGAGCAGGGCTACGCCGGCCTGTCGGACACCGCCCGCTACTACATCGGCGGCATCCTCAAGCACGCCCCGTCGCTGCTGGCCTTCACCAACCCGACGGTGAACTCCTACCACCGTCTGGTGCCGGGCTTCGAGGCGCCGATCAACCTGGTGTACTCGCAGCGCAACCGCTCCGCCGCGATGCGTATCCCGATCACGGGCTCCAACCCGAAGGCCAAGCGCGTGGAGTTCCGCGCGCCCGACTCCTCCGGCAACCCGTACCTGGCCTTCTCGGCTCTGCTCCTCGCGGGCCTGGACGGCATCAAGAACAAGATCGAGCCGGCCGAGCCGATCGACAAGGACCTGTACGAGCTGGCTCCCGAGGAGCACGCGAGCGTGGCGCAGGTCCCGACCTCGCTCCCGGCCGTCCTCGACTCGCTCGAGGCCGACCACGAGTTCCTGCTCGCCGGTGACGTCTTCACGTCCGACCTGATCGAGACGTGGATCGACTTCAAGCGCGCGAACGAGATCGCCCCGCTGCAGCTGCGTCCGCACCCGCACGAGTTCGAGCTCTACTTCGACGTGTGATCGGCATGATCGGCGCCTGAGCCGGTCGTAGTGAGGGCCGCCACCGGGTTCCCGGGTGGCGGCCCTCCTCGCTGCCGTCCTCAGCCGACCACGATCACCACGACGGCACCGTTGTTGAAGTCGTTGAAGCCGCTGCGGTTGCCGAAGCCGTTGTTGAAGCCGAAACCGCAGTTGTCGTTCCACCAGCGATGGCCGCCGCGATCGAAGCAGCCGAAGTTGGTGGGGGCCTGGGACGGGGCGGCTGCCGAGGCCGTACCTGCCGCACCGATCGTGGCACCACTGGCCATCAGAACGCCGATCGCAGACACCGCGAAGAGACGCCTCGCGCGTTGTGCTTTCATGAGTAAACCTCCTCCCATCCCCTCGTGCGGTTTTCGGGCACGAGACGGATGGCCGCGGCCGCAGGGCGAAAAGTCCGGCGCGGTCGTAGGTGTTGCCGCCTAAGAAGAAGCAGGGCTGCGTAGCCCGCATCGCGGCTCTCGTCTAAATGCTAGCCGCCCCTCGACCACTCAGCATCCGGACGAAACCGTCCGCCCTTCCCAGGCTTCCTACAGTCGGGGGATCATCCCTCCTGACCGTGACGGACGAGAGAGGTTTGACGGGGATGACTGAACAGGACGACTGGGAGCGGGAGTTCGACCACAGATGGGCGAGTTCGGCCGAGCACAAGGAGCCCTCCGCCCGGGCCCGGATGCTCGCCGCCCGCTGGAAGGAGAACCCGCCGAACCCGGCCCCCTTCCGCGCCGACCCGGACCCGGCACCGCGCCGCTCCTCCTGGATATCGACGGCCGTGGTGCTGGGCTGCGTGGCCGCGGTGATCGTGCTGCTGGGGTACGCCCAGCTGCGGGCCTACCCTTAGGGATCTTCTGCCCGTCCTGGGCTTTTTGCTGGTCCTAGGGCTGATCGGAACCGCTTCATGGCGGTCCTCAGGTGCACACTGGACAGCGGGACGAGTGCCTTACTGCGGGGTGATGCGAGATGCAGAGCCGCTTCCGGAGCGACCGGCGGTTGACCGTACGGATGGGGACCACGCTGTTCCTGCTCGGGTTGTTGTACGTGGGGTTCGTCGCCGCGTTGATCGTGTTGCTGAAGTCCTGGGTGCTGGTCGTGGTCATCGCGGTGGCACTGCTCGGCGCCCAGTACTGGTTCTCCGACCGGATCGCGCTGTTCGCGATGCACGGCCGGGTGGTGGAGCGGGAGGAGTATCCCGAGCTGCACGCGGTGATCGACCGGCTGTGCGCGATCGCCGACATGCCCAAACCGGTGGTCGCCGTCTCCAGCATGGACATGCCGAACGCGTTCGCCACCGGACGCAATGCCGACAACGCCGTGGTATGCGTGACCACCGGGCTGCTCAGGCGGCTGGAGCCGGCCGAGCTGGAGGGCGTGCTCGCGCACGAGCTGTCGCACGTGGCGCACAAGGACGTGGCCGTGATCACGGTCGCGTCCTTCCTCGGCGTGATCGCCGGACTCATCGTGCGGTTCGCCTTCTACTCCGGGCTGTTCGGCGGGGGCCGCAGGGACCAGAACACCGCCGCCGTGCTGGCCGTCGTGATGGCGGTCTCGGCGGCCGTCTACGCCATCAGCTTCCTGCTCATCCGGGCCTTGTCCCGCTACCGGGAGCTGGCCGCGGACCGTGCGGCGGCGCTGCTGACCGGCCGTCCCTCGGCGCTGGCCTCCGCGCTCACCAAGGTCTCCGGCGACATCGCCCGGATCCCGACCGCCGACCTGCGCACGGCCCAGGCCTTCAACGCCTTCTACTTCACTCCCGCGCTGGGCGCCGAGCCCGGTCTCTCCCGCCTCTTCTCCACCCACCCCAGTCTGGAGCAGCGGCTGGAGCAGCTGGGCCGGATCTCCGGCGAGCTGGGTGAGGCGGCGCAGCCGGGCAGGGCGGGCTGAGCATGGGGTTCCTGGACATCCTCCTCGGCCGCACGAAGCCCGTCGCGCCCGACCTGGACCAGTTGTTCGCGCTGCCCTCGGCGGCCGTGACCCTTCAGGCGGCGGCCGGGTTCACACCGACCGGAGGCGGCGCGGTGTGCTTCGCCACGGTCGAGGGCGCGGCCTTCGAGCAGACGCACCGGGAGGTCCAGGCACTCCTCGACGCGGACGCGGACCGCACCGGGCCGCCGGTGGAACTCCGGCAGGACGACTTCGGCTACTCCTGGCTGGTCTCCGAGCGCACCCCCGACCAACTGCCCCAGCTGGTCAACGACCTGCACGCGGTGAACAGCTCCATGGAGGTCAACGGCTTCGGCCCGCAGCTGCTGTGCTCCCTGGCGGGCTTCCACGACGACGCCGGGCGCCGCCTCGCGCTGGTGTACCTCTACAAGAGGGGTACCTTCTACCCCTTCGCCCCGCTGCCCGGTGCGCCGCAGCGCCGTGACAACGCACTGGAGCTGCGGGTCAAGGCAACCCTCGGGAGCGATCTGCGCATCGAGCCGGACCTCGGCCGCTGGTTCCCGGTGTGGGGAGCCCCCGGCCTGTGACCGGGGGCTCCCACGGGACTTACGCGCGCTTCTTCTCGCGCTCCTGGCGCCGGGCCTCGAAGGGGCGCTCGCGACGGTAGCGGCGCTCCCACTTGGCCTGGCGGTCACGGCCCTCGCGGTAGGCCTGGTACGTCGCGGGCGTGCCCGCCGTGCCTTCCTTGGTGGACGGGGATCCGGCCCGCCCGTACTGCACGTACAGAAAGAGCACGGCGACCGCCGCGAGCCACCAGCTGTGGTTTCCGAATCCCAGGACGACCAGGACGACCGCCCCGGACAGGACGATGGTGCCCATCTCGGGCCTCCGTTTCCGTGGGTTCGCATCCAGCGTAGGGAGACGATCACGCGGAGTGCACCCCGTTTTCCATGAGTGAATGCGGGCCATGAGTGAGCTCTCCTCCGTCACCTCCTTGGCGCCCTTCACGTTCGCGTTCGACGGTGAACGGCTCGCCGGTGTCCACGGCGGCGGTCCCGGGCGGGCCGCCGCGGTGCTGCTGCACGGCGCGGGCACCGGCAGCGAGGAGCGGTTACGGCCACTGCTCGGGGAGTTCGTCGCCCGGGGCTGCCGCGGGCTCGCCCTCGACTTCTCGGGGCACGGCAACAGCACGGGCGCGCTGCGGGAGTTGAGCCTGCGGCGGCGCTTCGAGCAGGCCGTCGCGGTGATCGACGCGCAGGTGCCCGCGGCCGAGCCGCTGGTGCTGGTCGGGTTCAGCATGAGCGGCCAGACGGTGGCGGACCTCGTCCGGCACTACGGGGAGCGGGTGGCCGCCGTGGGCCTGTGCGCTCCCGCGGTGTACGCGCCGCAGGCCTGGGACGTGCCCTTCGGGGAGGGGAACGGGCGGTTCAGCGAGATCATCCGCACGCCCGGCGGCTGGCGCCGTTCGCCCGCGCTGGAGGCGCTGCGGGCCTACCCGGGCCGGGCGGTGCTCGCGGTGCCGGGCACGGACGCGGTCATCCCGCCGGAGGTGACGGAGGCCGTCCAGGACGCGCTGGCCGCGCACGCCCAGTTCACCCGCTTTGAACTCCCGGACGCCGAGCACCGGTTGGGGCTGTGGTTCCGCGAGCACGCGGACGCCCGGCGGGACTTCGCGGACGCCGTGCTGACCGGCCTGGGCGAGAGGGGCTGGACGGCGACCCTGGGCTGGGCGGCGAAGCAGCTGCCCGAGGGCCGTACGATCGCCGGCTCCCGTTTCCTGTACGGCGGCTGGAGCTCCCAGATGCGCGGGCTCACCCTCGACGACGGCACCGCCCTGGTGCTGCGTACGTTCGTGAAGCCGTTCTTCCGCCGCCACGGGCCCGGTCTGCTGGCCCGCGAGGCCGAGGTGCTCACGCTGCTCGCCGGTGAGGACGGCGTCCCGGCACCGGCCCTGGTCGCGGTGGACGCCACCGCCGAGCACTGCGACCACCCCTCCCTGCTGATGACCCGGCTGCCCGGCGAGGTGAGGGTGGACGAGCCGGGCGGGGCGGAGCTGGAGCGGCGCCTGGACCTGCTCGCCGCGCAGCTGGTCCGGATCCACCGCGTGGTCCCCGGCGAGCGTCCGCGCCCGTACCAGGCCTGGACCTCACCGGAACGGGTGCGCACTCCCTCGGGCGCCCCGTGGGAGCGGGCGGTGGACGTCATCCGGCGCGGTCCGCCGCCGTACGACGGCTGCTTCCTGCACCGGGACTTCCACCCCGGGAACGTGCTGTTCTCCGGCGCGGGCGAGGACCTGCGCGTGAGCGGGGTGGTGGACTGGGTGGAGACCTCCTGGGGCCCCGCCGACCTCGATGTCGCGCACTGCTCGACCGCCCTGGCGCTGCTGCACGGTCCGGAGCACGGCCTGGCCTTCGGGGACCGGTACGAGGCGCACGGCGGCCGGCGTCGGGCGTCCGGCGCGGACCACCTGTACTGGCGCCTGCTCGACGCCCTGGCCTACTCCCCCGACGCGGCGAAGCTGGCCGGCCCCTGGCGCGAACTGGGCCGGACCGACCTGACACCGGAGGTGCTGGCCGGCCGGCTGGAGGCGTACGTCTCCGGACTGCTGGAGCGGTACGGCTGAGCCGTCGCCTGTCAGTGGCGTCGGCGAGGATGGAGCCGGGTACCGGGCGACGGGTGGAGGTCGGCATGAGCGGCGGACGGCAACGGCACATCGGCGCGGCGGAGCGGCGGGCCCGCCTTGCCCTGCGCCACCGGCTGGCCGGTACGGCACGGGTGGCGGGCCCCGAGGAGGTCGCGGCCTCCCTGGTGGCGCTGCACGGCACGGACCCGGCGACGGTGTATCTGGCGGTGGGCGCGCGGCTGGCGGAGCCGGCGAAGACCGTGCCGGAGACGGAGCGGGCGCTGTACGAGGACCGCACGCTGGTGCGGATGCACGGCATGCGGCACACCGTGTTCGTGTTCCCCACGGACCTGACGGCCGTGGTGCACGCCTCGACGGCCCTGGACGTGGCCGCCCGCGCCCGGGCCACGCTCCTGAAGGACATGGCGAAGGGCGGGGCGCCGGACGCGGCCTGGCTGGCGGAGGTGGAGGCGTCGGCGCTGGCCGCGCTCGCCCGGCGCGGGCAGGCGACGGCGGCGGAGCTGGCCCGCGACGAGCCGCGGCTGCGGGAGCAGTTCGTGTACGCGGCGGGCAAGAGCTACGAGGCGATGCACACCGTCTCCGGCCGCCTTCTGCGCGTCCTCGGCGTGGAGGGCAAGGTGGTCCGCGGCCGGCCGCTCGGCTCCTGGACCTCCAGCCAGTTCCGCTGGGCGGTGGCCCCCGAACACCCCGAACTGGACGCCGCCGGGGCCCGCGCCGCCCTGCTCCGCCGCTGGCTCACCGCCTGCGGCCCGGCGACCGAGGCCGACCTCAAGTGGTGGACGGGCTGGCGGGTGACGGACGTACGGGCCGCGCTGCGGGCGATCGGGGCGCAGACGGTGTCGCTGGACGAGGGGGCCGGATACGTCGTCGAGGGGGACGCCGATCCGGTTGCCGAGCCCGAGGAGCCGTGGGCGGCCCTGCTGCCCGGCCTCGATCCCACGGCCATGGGGTGGCAGGGACGGGACTGGTACCTGGCGCCGGACCTGCGGGCCGCCCTGTTCGACGGAAGCGGCAACGTGGGGCCGACGGTGTGGTGGAACGGGCGGGTGGTGGGCGGCTGGGCGCAGCGGGCCGACGGGGAGGTCGGCTGGCGGCTTCTGGACACCGGCGCCACGGGCCGCGAGGCGGAGGCGGCGATCGCCGCGGAGGCCGCCCGGTTGCGGGAATGGGTGGGGGCGACGCGGATCACTCCGCGTTTCCGGACGCCGCTGGAGAAGGAGCTGTCAGCCGGCTGAGGCAGATCTCGTTCACCTCGTCCGCCTGTCCCGCCCGCTGATCACCGCGCGCCTCTCCAGTCCCTCGGCGGCGGCCTCGGGAACGTACCGTCGAGAGGGACACGGCCGTCGCGCCCTTCGAGGAGTACGTCCATGAGCGCAGACCGAGGGCCGGGCAGCCCGCCGGCCCCCATCTCCAGGACCGAGCTGAGGAAGCACGCCCGCAGGCTCCACCGCGCCGCCTGGGAAGTGAGGCTGGACGCCGACCGGGCCGTTCTCGCCGAGCAGGTGCGTGAGCTGTTGCGGTCCTTCCGGGATCTGACGGACTTCATCGTGGGGGAGCCGGCGGGCGGGGAACGCCCGACGCCCTGCGCCCCCGTCCCCGACGACACCCCCGTGTCCCTGGCGGAGGTCGACGAGGTGGCGGTGCTGGTGTGCACGGCCCGGAAGGTGGCCACGGCCCTTCTCTCGGGGGAGTTCACCGACAAGGCCCTCCGGGCGGCGGCCGGCGTGGTGGACCGGGGTCTGCCCGAGGAACAGTCCCTGCGGGGTGAGCGGATGGTGTCCTTGTTCTTCGACATAGCCTCCTACGCCATGCTGTCCCCGCTGAAGCTGGCGAACGACGTCACCGGGATGTCGGGCGAGGCCGTCCGTGACGCGAACGCCGACAGCCTGAGAGAGAACATGGCCAGGATGGCCGTCGTCGACGAACTCTGGCTTTCTGAGCCAGAATCCGTGAGCCCACCGGCCGAGTACCCGGCTCTGCCGGATGCGTGCTCCGGCCCCGATCTCTCCGTCCTGTGATCCACCCGCCGTCCGCCCCCACCTCGTGGGAGCGGACGGCGGGTGGGTCTGTCTCACCGGCTAGCGGCTGTACCGCATCAGCGCCCGCACCATGTGGCAGGTCGTGGCCGACGGCGGGTGGATGCCGATGCGCTCCGCGGTGTTCCGGATCGTCTCGTCGCGGGCCTGGTTGGGCACGTAGACACCGGAGTCGAGCAGGGCGATGGCGAGGCGCATGGCCTTGAGGCGGCGGTTGTGGGTGACGTACCACTCGCGCGGGCGCCCGGGCGGGAGCGGGCGCTTCATGACGGACGGGGCGGCAGCGGGCACAGGCATCCTCCTGTCGCGGTCAGGGCGCGCACCGGGGACCCGGCGACACCCTCGAACACTGCTTCTATTCTACGACCCGCCACTGACAAAAGCCCCTGGCCAAAGGGGCTTTCGCAGGCCTCTCGCGTACCGTTGGCCGCATGGAAATCTGGATCAACCCCGCCTGCTCCAAGTGCCGCAGCGCCATCAGCCTGCTCGACGCCGAGGGCGCCGACTACACCGTCCGCCGCTACCTGGAGGACGTACCCACCGAGGACGAGATCAGGGACGTACTGGAGCGGCTCGGGCTCGAACCGTGGGACATCACCCGCACCCAGGAGGCCGCCGCCAAGGAGCTCGGCCTCAAGGAGTGGCCGCGGGACGGGTCCTCGCGCGAGCGCTGGATCACGGCTCTCGCCGGGCATCCCAAGCTCATCCAGCGTCCGATCATCACGGCGGACGACGGCACGGCGGTGGTGGCCCGTACGGACGAGGCCGTGCAGGACGCCCTTTCCCGCAAGTGAACTCCGGTGTGACGCAGGCCACTTCAGTGGACTCGTGTAACTGATGAGTAACCTCGTTCGGTATCTCGTACATAGCGGCGTACGCTCCCCTACCTCTTCAGGAGGCGCGCATGTCCCGCAGGAGAAAGCTCGGTACGAAGAAGAAGATCGCGCTGCTGGTCAGCGCCGCGGCGGTGGCGGGAGGCGGAGCCTTCGCCATGGCGTCCACCTCGAACGCCGCACAGAGCCCGCAGAAGGCGAACACCCTGTCCGCCGCGGACTCGACCGTCTGCCAGGGGCTGGCCACGGCCCTCGGCAACAACCAGAAGTTCATCGACGGTCAGAAGGCCGCCCCGGACGCCCAGTCGGAGGCCAGGATCGCCAACCGCCAGGCGGTCATCGAACAGATCAAGGTGCAGCAGAAGGCGTCCGGTTGCGTCGTTGGGGAGTCGGCTCAGGGCTCCCAGGCGACGCAGCCGGCGCAGGGCGGCGAGGAAGGCGGCCAGCAGGCCGGGCAGCAGACCGCGCAGCCCTCCGAGACCGCCGCCGAGGGAAACGCCGGCACCGGCGATGGCGCTGCCGCCTCCGGCCAGCAGGTCTGCAAGGGCTCCACCGTCACGCTCTCCGGCGAGGGTGGTGCCCCGGCGGCCTCCAGCAACCAGTTCCCGGCGGGGACCACGCTGAAGGTCACCAACCTGGACAACAACAAGTCCACGACGGTGAAGGTCACCTCGGTCTCCGGTAGCTGCGTGCTGCTCAACAACGCGGCCTTCGAACAGGTACGGGAGCCCGGCAAGTTCCTGATCCGCCGTGCGGTGATCGAGAAGGTGGGGTGAGACTCAGTCCGACAGGAATGAGCTGAGGTGACCGGCGAGGCCGTCCGGTGCCGCTTGCGGCAGCGCGTGGTGGGAAACCTCCGGAAGCACCACCGTCTCCGCGTGCGGCAGCACCGCACCGGCCCGGTCCGCCACCTCGTACGTGTCATGTGTCCTGCTGCTCCCGCCCAAGAGCAGCAGGACCGGCATGTCCAGACCGCGCAGCGCGTCCCGCCCCGGGCGCGGCCCGGTCACCGGCTTCACGGCAGGGAAGCCGGCCGCCGCCTGCTGGAGGCGGAGCCAGTCGGGGTCCAGCGGGGCACCACCGGTCTCCCACTCCAGGAAGGCCCGCACACGGGCCGGCGTGGGACGTAGCAGCATCGGCAGGGCGTGCAGCAGATAGGCCGCCTTGTACCCGGCGAAGCACTGGGTCGGGTCCAGGAGGAACAGGCGGCGTGTCCGGGCGGGGGCGCGCAGGGCGTAGTGCAGCGCGATCCAGGCGCCGTAGGAGTGCCCGCCGAGGTCCGCCTCCGTCACCCCGAGGCCGTCGAGCAGCGTGTCCAGCCACACCGCCAGGTCGGCGACCGTACGGGGGTGACGGCCGGCGGCGGGGGTGCTGCGGCCGGGCGCGCCGATCAGGTCGGCGGCGAGGACACGGCGGGTGCGGGCGAGGTCGCCCACCTGCGCGTGCCAGGACGCGGAGGTCGCCCCGCCGCCGCCCGGCAGCAGGAGCAGCGGGGGCGCCTCGCGCGGGCCGCAGGCGTTGACGTGGGTCTCCCCGAACGGCGTGGCGACCGTCAGCTCCTCCCGCTCGCCCGGCCATTTCGCCATGACCTTGTCGTACGCGATCCGGAAGGCGTCACTGTCGTACCCGGCCATGCGAACCACCCCTATTATCTCGTTGAGCGAGATACTCGTTTGCCGAGATGATAGTCGGAGGAGCCGTATGACAGCCGCCGAACCGGGCCCCGAGATGGAGATCGTCCACCTGCTGCGCGCGGTGGCGGTCGAACTGGGGCTGCACAGCGCGCGGTTCGCCCACCGCAACGGCATGCACCCCACGGACGTACGCGCCCTGATCGCCCTGATGGACGCCCGCCGGGCCGGGGACGAGACGACCGCCGGACGGCTGGGCGCCGCGCTCGGCCTCAACTCGGCCGGGACCACGGCGCTGCTGGACCGGCTGGAGCGGGCGGGGCACGTGCGGCGGGTGCGCGGCGAGCGGGACCGGCGGAAGGTCGTCATCGAGGTCGACGAGCGGGCGGTCGAGCTGGGCTGGGCCTTCTTCGGCCCGCTGATCGACCGGTCGGTGGAGCTGCTGCGCGGCTACGACGAGCGCCAGCTGGCCGCGATCCGGGACTTCCTCGGCGGGGTGCGGGACGCGGCCACCGGCGGCGAGTGACCCCCTCTACCCCGTCCCGCCCCTCCTCACAACGTGAGCCCGGGCACAGAACCACCAGGTAACACGGGGTTCACACTCGAGCAATGATCGGGAAATCGCCTGTTGACAGGCTGCCGGGCAACAACGGCGGCGCCCCAGTGCCGCAGCGCCGCAGCACCCGCAAGTGCGCCTAGACCCACCCCCGAAGGATGTGGCCCGTGAGCTTCAAGGCTGAGTACATCTGGATCGACGGCACCGAGCCGACGGCCAAGCTGCGTTCCAAGACGAAGATCATCGCGGACGACGCCAAGGGCGCGGAGCTTCCGATCTGGGGCTTCGACGGGTCCTCCACCAACCAGGCCGAGGGTCACGCCTCCGACTGCGTGCTCAAGCCGGTCTTCTCCTGCCCCGACCCGATCCGCGGCGGCGACGACATCCTCGTGCTGTGCGAGGTCCAGAACATCGACTTCACCCCGCACGCGTCCAACACGCGCGCCGCGCTGGCCGAGGTCGCCGAGCGGTTCGCCGCGCAGGAGCCGATCTTCGGCATCGAGCAGGAGTACACCTTCTTCGACGGCTCCCGCCCCCTGGGCTTCCCCGAGGGCGGCTTCCCGGCCCCCCAGGGCGGCTACTACTGCGGTGTCGGCGCCGACGAGATCTTCGGCCGCGAGATCGTCGAGGCCCACCTGGACAACTGCCTGAAGGCGGGTCTGGGCATCTCCGGCATCAACGCCGAGGTCATGCCCGGCCAGTGGGAGTTCCAGGTCGGCCCGCTCGCCCCGCTGGAGGTCGCCGACCAGCTGTGGGTGGCCCGCTGGCTGCTCTACCGCACCGCCGAGGACTTCGGCATCTCCGCCACCCTCGACCCCAAGCCGGTCAAGGGCGACTGGAACGGCGCCGGCGCGCACACCAACTTCTCCACCAAGGCGATGCGCGAGGGCTACGACGCGATCATCACCGCGTGCGAGTCGCTCGGCGAGGGCTCCAAGCCGCTCGACCACGTCAAGAACTACGGCGCCGGCATCGACGACCGCCTCACCGGTCTGCACGAGACCGCCCCGTGGAACGAGTACTCCTACGGAGTCTCCAACCGCGGCGCCTCGGTCCGCATCCCCTGGCAGGTCGAGAAGGACGGCAAGGGCTACATCGAGGACCGCCGTCCCAACGCCAACGTCGACCCGTACGTGGTGACCCGTCTGATCGTCGACACCTGCTGCACCGCCCTGGAGAAGGCCGGCCAGGCCTGATCCGCCGTATGTTGCCTTCAGGGGCGCCCGCCGTCATGGCGGGCGCCCCTGCCGCTTGTTGTCCGAGGAGTGAGAGAAGGCTCCTGTCACAAGCGCATGTCTGCTTGAATAAGCACATGGCCGGCTTCCAGAAGTACCCCGCGACAGGTCGCCATGACCTCGAGCCCTTCTGGCCTTCTCGTCAGCACCACGACTTCGACCGGGTGTGTTGCCGCGCGACGAACGCGCGGGCCCTCTAAAGCCGTACACCCCGGCCTTCGGCCAGCGCGACACGACGTACGTCCTCCCCGACGACCTCCTCGCGCGAAAGAGCTGACCTCTCATGGCGACCACTCGTTCCCTCTCCACCGCCACCGCCCCCTCCTCCCACACCGCCCGGCACCGGTTGCGCGCCGTCGACCGGGACGAGGTGGTGGACGTCGCGGACTTCCTGCCGCCGGGCGCCACCTGGCTGCCGGCGCCGCAGCACACCCTGCCCACCCTGCCGGGCCAGCCGCCGATGATCGGCTACCTGGTGCTGGTCCCGGCCGACCAGCAGCCGCCGTTCCTGCCGGTCGCGGTGCCCGACCAGCCCGAGCCGGCCGTCCACACGGGCGCCGAACCGCTGGTGCGGATCGACACCGTGCAGCGCACCGCGAGCGTGAGCGGGCGCGAACTCGACCTCACCTACCTGGAGTTCGAGCTGCTCGCGCACCTCGTGGCGCACCCGAACCGGGTCCACACCCGCGACCAGCTGGTCACCACGGTGTGGGGCTACGGCCACGTGGGCGACGGCCGCACGGTCGACGTGCACATCGCCCGGCTGCGCCGCAAGCTCGGCGCCGAGCACCGCGGGACGATCCAGACGGTGCGCCGGGTCGGCTACAAGTACACCCCGCCGACCGGCCGCTGACCTTTCTGCCCATGGCAGAGCACCGTTCCCTCCCGCGGGCGGACCGGGCACAGTCACCGGTATGAGACTTCTGGTGCTGGGTGGTACGGAGTTCGTGGGACGGGCCGTCGTCGAGGCGGCCCTCGGGCGCGGCTGGGATGTGACGGTCCTCAACCGGGGGCGGCACACGCCCGTCCCCGGGACGCGCTCGCTGGTCGGCGACCGCACCGCGCCCGGGGGCCTCGGGGCGCTGGCCGACGGCGCGTGGGACGCCGTGGTCGACACCTGGTCGGCGGCGCCCCGCGCGGTGCACGAGGCGGCGCGGCTGCTGCGGGGCCGCGCCCGCCGGTACGTGTACGTGTCGAGCTGCTCGGTGTACACCTGGGCCCCGCCCGCCGGGTACACCGAGGACGCGCCCCTGGTCGAGGGCGCCGAGGCCGACGCCGAGCAGACCGAGTACACGCAGGACAAGCGGGGTGGCGAGCTGGCCGCCGTCGACGCCTTCGGGGCGGAGAACTCGGTGCTCGTGCGGGCGGGGCTGATCCTCGGCCCGTACGAGAACGTCGGCCGGCTGCCCTGGTGGCTGACCCGGATCGCCCGCGGCGGCCCCGTCCTGGCGCCCGGACCGCGTGACCTGCCCCTGCAGTACGTCGACGTCCGTGACCTCGCCGAGTGGATCCTCGGGTCGGTGGAGCGCGAGCTGAGCGGCCCCTACAACCTGATGAGCCCTCAGGGCCACGCCACGATGAGCGAGTTGCTCCAGGCCTGCCTGAGGGTCACCGGAGCGGCGGCGGAGTTGCGCTGGACCGAGCCGGAGGTGATCCTCGGCGCGGGCATCGAGCCGTGGACGCAGCTGCCGGTGTGGGTGCCGCCGGGCAGCGACATGCACGACGCCCTGCACGCCGCCGACGTCTCACGGGCGGTGGCGACCGGGCTGGCCTGCCGGCCCGTGGAGGAGACCGTCGCCGACACCTGGACGTGGCTTCGCGCCATCGGCGGCACGGCGCCCCAGCGGCCCGACCGGACCCGCAAGGGCCTGGATCCGGAGGTGGAGGCGAAGGTGCTCGCGGCGGCCGGGGGTGTATCTGACACCACCCCCTGACGGGGGGCTTCAGGCCAGTGCCCCCCGCCCGTGACTCGGCCAGACTGGCGTCATGGACACCAACACGAAGAGCCGGAGCGCAAGTTCGAGAGTGCGGGAGACGGCGCTCACCGCGGTGCGGGGGCTGGCGCTGGCCGTGGTGTCGCTGCCCCTGGCCGTCCTGTGCTTCACCCTCTCCGCCGTCTCGATCGCACTCGTCCCCATCGGCATCGGCCTCGTCACCACTCCCTGGGTGCTGAAGGGGGTGCGCGCCGTCGCCGACTGGCGGCGCGTCCTGGCGGCCGAGTGGTGCGGCATACGGATCCCGCCCGCGTACCGGCCGATCCCCGAGGACGCCAACCCCTGGGGACGCACCTTCGCGCTGCTGCGCGACCCGGCCGTCCTGCGGGACCTGCGGTGGCTGCCGGTCGACATGACGGTCGGCTTCCTCACCGCGCTGCTGCCGGCCGCGCTCCTCCTCTACCCGCTGGAGGGGTTCACGCTGGCGGCCGGACTGTGGCGGGCCGTGAGCGGCCCGCACGAGGCGTACTGGTACGGCTTCGTACCGGTCGGCAGCCAGGTGACCGCGTTCGCCGCCGCCGCGCTGGGCGCGGTGATCCTGGCGGCGGCCGTCCCCCTCGCCCCGCTCCTGCTGACCGCCCACTTCCGGCTCACCCGGGCCGTGCTCGGCGCCGGCCAGGGCGAACTGGCCGAGCGGGTAAGGGTGCTGACCGAGACGCGCCGCGACGCCGTCGACACCTCCGCCGCCGAACTGCGCCGCATCGAGCGGGACCTGCACGACGGGGCGCAGGCCCGGCTGGTCGCCGTGGGCATGGACCTGGGCACCGTCGAGATGCTCGTCGACAAGAACCCGGCGAAGGCCAAGCAGCTCCTCGCCCAGGCCCGCCAGTCCTCCGCCGACGCCCTCTCCGAGCTGCGCGACCTGGTCCGCGGCATCCACCCGCCGGTGCTGGCCGAGCGCGGACTCGGCGACGCCGTACGGGCGTTGGCACTGCGGCTGCCCATCGCCACCGAGGTGAACGTGGAGCTGCCCGGCCGCGCGCAGGCCCCGGTGGAGTCGGCCGCGTACTTCGCCATCAGCGAGGCGCTCACCAACGCGGTCAAGCACTCCGGCGCCGACCGGATCTGGGTCGACCTCCACCACGCCGAGGGCATGCTGCGCATCACGGTGACCGACAACGGCAAGGGCGGCGCGCTGGTCGGGGCGGGTTCCGGACTCTCCGGGATCGAGCGGCGACTGGGTACATTCGACGGCGTACTGGCCGTCAGCAGTCCCGCGGGCGGCCCCACCATGGCCACCATGGAGATTCCGTGCGCGTTGTCCTAGCCGAAGACCTGTTCCTGCTGCGCGACGGGCTGGTCCGGATGCTGGAAGCCTACGACTTCGAGATAGCGGCGGCTGTCGAGTCCGGGCCCGAGCTGGCCCTGGCGCTCACCGAGTTGAAGCCGGATGTCGCCGTGGTCGACGTCCGGCTGCCGCCCACCCACACCGACGAGGGGCTGCAGTGCGCGCTGCGGGCCCGCCAGGACCGGCCGGGGCTGCCCGTACTGGTCCTCTCCCAGCACGTGGAACAGCTCTACGCGCGCGAGTTGCTGGCCGACGGCAGCGGCGGGGTGGGATACCTGCTCAAGGACCGGGTGTTCGACGCGGAGCAGTTCGTGGACGCCGTACGACGGGTGGCGGCGGGCGGTACGGCGATGGACCCGCAGGTGATCCAGCAGCTGCTGTCCCGGCGGGCGGCCACCGCCGACCAGCCGCTGGGCCGGCTGACGCCCCGCGAGCGGGAGGTGCTGGAGCTGATGGCGCAGGGCCGGTCGAACGCGGCTATCGCCGCCCAGCTCGTGGTCACGGAACGGGCCATTGCGAAGCACACCTCCAACATCTTCACCAAACTGGGACTCGAGGTGTCGGACGACGACAATCGGCGCGTCCTGGCGGTGCTGGCCTATCTGGACCGGGATCGCTGACCTTCCCGGATTTATCTGCAACTTCTGCTGCTCAGAGGGGGGTTGGGAGCAGATGGCGCAGAGAACCTCTGATGAATTTGTGAGACGGCTGAACACCTCTGGGGCCGGGCCCGTATGGAAAGGCGCCGCTTCACTCCTGTCGGGCGCCTCGATGCTGCCCCGCAAGGAAGTCAGAGGAGTTCCATGGGACGCAACACACGCAAACGCCGTACGCCGTTGGCCACGAAGGCCATTGCCGCATCGGCGGCCCTAGCGCTCGGTGGGGGCGGGCTGATCTGGGCGAATTTCTATGCTTCGGCGCATGAGTCGAACGACTCCGCGCAGAATCAGACGAAGGCCGCAGCCGCGCAGGTGGCGACGATCTCCTGCCCGGACGTGGGCCAGAAGCTGACGAACGTGCCGAACGCGGCGCGCTCCGGCGTGGCGAAGGAGGTGGCGCTCCTCGACAAGCAGATCACCGAGGCCTACGCCCGCCTCGCCTCCACCCGCCAGGCGCAGACGAACGACGCGAGCTTCGTCCAGAACGCGATCGTCGGGCCGCTCAAGGAGAAGCGGGCCGCGACGATCGACCGGATCAGGATCGACATCCAGCGCGTCGGGGGCACCTTCAACAGCGCGCTGTCGCAGCTCGCCGCCTGCACCACGCAGACCGCCAACCAGACCACCGCCGGTGGTCAGCAGAACAACGGCGGCCAGCAGCAGAACGGTGGTCAGCAGCAGAACGGTGGTCAGCAGCAGAACGGCGGCCAGCAGCAGAACGGCGGCCAGCAGCAGAACGGCGGCCAGCAGCAGGGCAACGCCGGGCAGCAGCAGGGCAACAACGGCCAGGCGGGCAACGGCCCGACGGCCGCCGACTTCGTCGACATCACCAAGGTCCAGGCGAACGTCAAGGCGAAGCCGCAGAAGAACGGCAACGCCTCGCGGGGCACGTTCACCACCAACTGCGGTGTGAACGCGAACAAGAACTTCAACACCGACAACGTGATCGTGGCGCCCGGCGTGACCAACGGCGCGCACCACCTGCACGACTACGTCGGCAACCAGAAGGTCAACGCGTTCTCCAGCAACCAGACGTTCCTGCAGGGCGGCACCAGCTGCTCGAACAAGAACGACCTGTCCTCGTACTACTGGCCGGTCGTGCGTATCCAGAACGGTACGCAGGACTTCGACCAGAACAAGGACGGCGGTGGCAAGGAAGGCAACGTCGGCAAGATCCTGACCCCGGCCAAGGCCGAGATCAAGTACGTCGGCAGCCCGACCAGCAAGGTCGTCGCGATGCCGCAGTTCCTGCGCATCATCACCGGTGACGCCAAGACCACCACCAACGGTCTGGCGAACGCCAACGCGCACTGGAGCTGCACCGGCTTCGAGAACAAGGTCCAGCTCACCGAGCAGTACCCGATCTGCCCGCAGGGCAGCCAGGTGGTCCGTTCCTTCGCCTTCCAGAGCTGCTGGGACGGCAAGAACGCCGACAGCGCCAACCACCGCACGCACGTCGCCTTCGCCGACGCCAACGGCAACTGCGCCAACGGCTTCAAGGCGATCCCGCAGCTGACGATGCGCCTGGTGTACAACATCGCCCCGCCGACCATCCAGAACGGTGTGGTGAAGAACGCGTACGCGGTGGACGGCTTCCCGGAGCAGCTGCACAAGGCTGCCACCGACCACGACGACTTCATCAGCGTCACGACCGGCAACCTGGCGAACAAGATCGCCAACTGCATCAACTCCGGTCAGAAGTGCCAGTGACCCACTGAGGTGGGCCATTGAAGAAGGCCGGTGGCGGGTCCCTCCCGCCACCGGCCTTCGCCGTGTGTGTGCGCGTGCCGCCGCCGACCCGCCGTCAGCCGCGGTGCTAGCTGTGGTCCTTGTGGTGCGTCCCGATCTCCACCTCGCCGCCCAGCGTGCCGCGCAGCGCCTTGACCACCCCGTCGTCGCCGACGGCGACCCACTTGCGGCCCACGAGGTAGTAGCCGCCGTAGTCCTTGGCGTCGTTGATCCACTCGCGCTGGCCACGGTCGGTGGCGAAGGTGGCGAGGATGAACTTGCCGTCGGTGTTCTTGCAGATGGCCTGCCGGATCTCGTCGGCGTCCGTCTGGATGTTCGGCGAGCACTTCACCTCGGCGGCCAGGCTCTCCAGGCTGCCGGTGGCCGTGGCCGGCACCGACTTCGTGTCGTCGCCGGATCCGCAGCCCGCCAGCGCCAGTACGGCGGCGCCCACAAGGGCGGCCATCGGTCGCGTCAACCTCATCTGTTCCTCCGGTCCCGTCGGGCAAAGCATGCCGCAGAGAGCCCCGGCGAGGGGCCCCGGCCTTCGATACGGCCCTCGTGCGCGGTGTACTCAAATCAGCTGTCGTGTGCGCACACCTGTGCGAGGGTGAGCCGGTGAACCAAGACTGGGAAGACCGTGTGAGCGCCGCCTGGGCCACCTTCGACGACTGTCCCGAGGACGAGGCGGAGAAGTTCCGGGCCGTGATCGACGCCCTGGCCGCCGAACTGCCCGAGGGCAGCCCGCTGGGCCCCTTCGAGCGGGCCTGCGCCTGGGACTCGACCGGCCACTCCGACAAGGCGGCGCCGTTGTACCGGGAGGCGCTGTCCCTCGGGCTCAGCGAGGTCAGCGGCTACAAGGGGCGCCGGGCCAAGATCCAGATGTCCAGCTCACTGCGGAACATCGGCCGGGCGGAGGAGGGCGTCGAACTGCTCACGCCCGAACTGGACGCGCCGTCGGACGAGTTGGACGACGCCGTGCGCGCCTGCCTCGCCCTGTGCCTGTCCAGCCTCGGCCGGGACCGCGAGGGCCTGTCCCTCGTCCTCGGCGCCCTGGCCCCGCACCTTCCGCGCTACCAGCGGTCGATGGCCAACTACGCGCGGGCCCTGGTCGAGCCGGAGGCATGAGTCACCCGGACGGCGGGTGACCATCGAACGTTTCGCTCGTTCTTCCGGACGTGCAGTCACAGGATGTAGCCCAGCGTCACACGCCCGCCTCCTCGGCCGCCGGCCCGGTCGTCGACGTCGAGCAGGCCGAGGCCGCCCTCGTCGAGCACTACCCGCGGCTGGTCCGGCTCGCCTATCTGGTGCTGCCGCCGGGCCTCGGCCGGAGCAGGCGCGTCCTGTCCGCGCACGCGCTCACCCAGCGCGCCCTGCCCCGGGGCCGCAGGTCGTCGTCCGTGATCCCGGCCCAGGCGACCAGCCACGACGGCGACCCGGGGTACGCCTTCGTCCGCCTCCAGGTGGTGCGTACGGCCCTGGAGGCGGGCCTGCCGCTCAGGCGCAGGGCGTGGCCCACCCGCTCCCAGCTGCCGCCGCTGCTCCCCCACGTGTGGGGCCTGCGCCTCTTCCCGCGCTCCGGCGGCGCCGACGAACTCGCCCTGGACCAGCGGCTGGGCACCCTGTCCGGCCCGGGCCGTGCCGCGTACGTGCTGCGCGGTCTGGAGACGCTCCCCGACGCCGACGTCCGCGCCCTGCTGGCGGCGGCGGGCGTGCCGGACCCGGACGCGGCGCTGCGGGAGGCCGACGGCGTCCCCGCCCAGTACCCGCTGCTCGCCTCCTCCGAGTTCGACCCCTGCTCGCTCCAGGCCCGGCCCACCGACCTGATGCGGCGCAGACAGCAGGGCAAGGCGGCGCTCGCGGCTGCGGTCGCGCTCGCGGTGTGCGGCGCGCTGTTCACCCTGCCCGACGACGGCTGGGGCCCCGACGGCGCCGCCGCACCCGCGTACGCGAAGAACCCGGCGGCCGAGGCCGCCCTGGACCCCGGCCGGCTGACCCGGGCCACCCCGACCGCCTGGCAGAACGCCGCCCGCACCGGCTTCTCCGTCTGGCCCGCGCGCGGCGCGCTCATCGGCGACACCGCCCTGCTGCGCCGCGCCCTCGCCGTCTGGGCCCGCCCCGGCGAGACGGTCCGCGTCTCGGCGACCCCCGGCACCCAGACCGGCGGCCCGGCCGGACCGCCCCAACTGCTGTACGCGGGCCCGGTCGACAACACCCGTGTGGTGATCCTGTACGACGGTCTGCGCATCGCCCGCTACGCGGAGCCGAAGGAGGGCACGCAGGGCGCCGCGCTCGACTTCGCCCGGGTCGACGGGGCCACCGGGGCGGAGGCGAGCGCGATCGTGCTGGGCCGGTCCGACGGCAACGTCCGGTATCTCACCGCCCCCTGGGTGGAGGAGGCCGCCGAGCGGGACCTGCTGAAGCCGGGCGCCGGGGCCATGAACCTGAACCTCACCGACGGGGTCACCGCGCCGATGGCCAGCTCCGCCGTGCGGTCGGGCAGGTGCACCTCGTGGAACGTGCTCCAGCTGACCGACGCCTCCGGCACCCGCCTCGCCACCGACCTCGGGGAACTGGTCCCGGCCCGGCTGACCGAGGGGCGGCCCGGCAAGGCCGGTGAGGCGGCCAAGGCGCAGGCGCTGCGCACCTGGGCCCCGTTCGCCTGCTCGCTCACCCTGGAGCGCGCCGCGGGGGTGCGCAGCGTCAACGCCTGGGCCTTCGCCGACCAGCCGCTGCCCGACGCGAGCGGGAGCGGCACCTGGGTGTGCACCCGGGCGGAGACCTGGCGGGGCACCGGGACGACGGTGCTGGCCCAGTTCCAGACGCCGGGCGGGCGGTACGGGGCGGTCGCGGCCAAGGGCGCGGACGTGACGGCGTGCGCTCCGCGCGATCCGCATGTGCTGGCCGGGGTGTTGTGGAAGTCCGGCGCCGGGACCTGGTACCTGCTGGCCGCGGGCGACCGGGACACCGCGTCGATCCGCGCGACCGGCGGGGTCACCGCGTCCGCCGTGGGCACGCTGCTCGCCGTGGAGACCAAGCAGGGCTCCCGAGCGGAGCTGACGGGGACCCTGGACGACGGCACGGCGGTCAGCGGGCTGCACTAGACACCGCGTGCCGTCGGCACCGAGTGATCGTCCGTCGCTCGACATGGGAACGTCCGCGGCCGGATTCGATCGGTAAGGTGTTCGCATGAGTACCGGGGTTCGCCGCAGAATGGGCGTCGAGGAGCGGCGGCAGCAACTGATCGGCGTCGCCCTCGACCTGTTCAGCCGACGCTCGCCCGACGAGGTCTCCATCGACGAGATAGCGTCGGCGGCCGGCATCTCGCGCCCGCTGGTCTACCACTACTTCCCCGGCAAACTCAGCCTGTACGAGGCCGCGTTGAAGCGTGCCTCGCAGGATCTGGCGGGCCGGTTCGCGGAGCCGCTCGACGGTCCGCTGGGCGCCCGGCTGCTCCGGGTGATGCGCCGCTACTTCGACTTCGTGGACGAGCACGGACCCGGTTTCTCGGCGCTGATGCGCGGCGGTCCGGCGGTCGGCTCCTCCACCACCAACGCGCTCGTCGACTCCGTACGGCAGGCCGCGTATGACCAGATCCTTTCGCATCTGGGCGTCACCGATCCGCCCGCGCGACTGGAACTGGTCATCCGCTCCTGGATCTCGCTCGCCGAGTCGACCGCCCTGATCTGGCTGGACGGCCGGCGTATCCCGCGCGCCGAGCTGGAGGTGCAGCTCGTGCATGACTTCGCCGCCCTGGTGGCCGTGAGCGCCGCCTACGACGAGGAGACGAGCCTCCTTCTGCGCGGCATGCTGAAGGAGGAGTCGGCCGGCGGCCCGTTCGGTGATCTGGCCACCCGGCTGATCGCGCTGGCGTCCTGAGCCGTCAGCGCTCGAACTTCCGGTACGAGGCGTCCAGATCGCGCACCTCGGCGGAGGCGTGCAGGACGAAGCCCTCGTCCGCCACATGCTCGCGCAACAGCTCCAGGACGGTCTCGGTCAGCCTCACCTTGGTCTCCTCGGTGCGGCCGGCCAGCAGACCGATCGTGACGTGGACGATCGCGTGGTGCTGGTCCTCGGGGTCCTCGTAGCCGAACGCGGTGTACGCGCCGGGGCGGAACTGGGTCTTGCAGGCCTCCGGCTTCGCGGCCGCGATCTCGACCGTCGCGGTGTGCAGGGCGTGGGCGAAACCGGCCCGGTCGAAGGCCGGGGCCATCACGGCGGAGTAGTCGACGGTGATCTGCGGCATGGGCACTCCTGTTCTAGGGCGACGAGGTCACCCTATTCCGCGAGCCGCAGCGCCAGCATCGCGATGTCGTCCTCCCGGTCGTGGCCGAAGCAGTCGAGGAGTGTGTCGCACAGCGCGCCCACGCCGGGCGGGGCATCGGCGGCGGCCGTGCGGAGGTGGGCCATCGAGACCGACAGGTCCGTGCCCCGGGTCTCGATCAGACCGTCGGTGACCATCAGCAGCCGGTCGGCGGGCCGCAGCACCAGCTCGGTGGGCTCCGGCCGCTCCAGCCCGAGGCCGAGCAGCGGCCCGTTCGCCGCCACATATCCGGCGTCGCCCCCGGCCCCGACGACGAGCGGCGGGATGTGGCCCGCGTTGGCGACCCGGACGCGCCCGCTGTCCGGGTCGACCAGGGCCAGGCACACGGTGACCGTGACGTCCGGGTGGTGGTGCTGGAGCATCCGGTCGAGCCGGGCTGCGAGCACCCGCGGGTCGCTGTCCTCGACGCAGTAGGCGCGCAGCGCGTGCCGGATCTCCACCATGACGGTGGCCGCCTCCAGCGAGTGCCCGGCGACATCCCCGACCGCGGTGAGCACCCCGGCGCCGGTGCGCAGGGCCGCGTAGAAGTCCCCGCCTATCTCGGTCTGCCGGGAGGCAGGCACATAGCGGACGACGACGTCGAGCCCCGGCACGGTCAGCTTGTCCGGCCGGGGCAGGAAGCTGTGCTGGAGGGTGAGGGCGACATGGCGCTCCACCTGGTACATCAGCAGCGGTTCGGCGGCCAGCGCGGTGTTCTGCGCGAGCCGGGCGAGCAGCGCGTCGTCCGCCGGGTCGGCGCCGGGCGCGCGGCGCACCGGGGTGGCGAGGCAGACCGGGGTGCGGGTCGCGCCGGTCTGGGCGAGCACGAGCCGGGCATCGTCCTCGGCGCCGGGCCGGAAGAAACCGGCCGGCCACAGCGGCGCGGGCACGACGGCGGAGTGCGGCCCGCTCCGGCCCTCGGCGAGCCGGGTGATCAGCCGGGCCACGGCGGCGTGCGCGGTGGTGTCGGGCAGGGCGAGGACGCTGCGGTTGCGGGAGGTGCCCCGGTACAGTTCGCCGTCGGCGCCGACCACGAAGGCCAGGGCCGGGGTGCCGGTCAGCCGGGCGGCGCCCTCGGCCGCCGCGTCGGCCAGTTCCGCCGGAGAGCGCGCCGTCTGCACGGCGACCGTGGCCTCGGACAGCAGCGTCATCCGGCGCACCAGCGTCCCGGTCCCGGTGTGCCGGCGCGCTCCGCGCACCGCGGCCCGCACGACGGCCTGGATCTCCTCCGGCTCGGCGGGCATCGTCAGATACGCGTCGCCGCCCGCGTTCAGCCCCCGGCAGCGGTCGCCCGGCGCCAGCGCGGCGGCGGAGAAGTGCACCACGGGCAGGGTGGCCATGGGCGGCTGCGCCTTGACCCGGCGGCACAGTTCGAAGCCGGTCATGTCGGGCAGCCCGACGTCGACCAGGGCCACGTCGGGCAGGGCGTCCTCGCGCAGCCGTACGTCCAGTTCCACCAGGGCCTCGCCGGCGCTGGCCACCGGCACGACCCGGTGGCCGGCCCGGCGCAGCACCGCGCCCATGGCGTACCGGCTGGCCGCCACGTCGTCGACGACCAGGACCGTGGTCTCGGTGTGCCCGCAGATGCCGATGCCGTCCATCTCCGCATACTCTCGATACGGCGAAGTGAGGCGGACCCCGCCGAACGGAGTCCGCCCCACCCACGCTAGTGCGCGCTCGTCAGGACCGGGTGAACACCGCCACGGTTCGACCCGGAACGGCGAACGTGCCCGATTCCGCCGTGTAGGCCGAGGTCTTGACGATAGGATCCGCGCCCGAAGCCTGCACCGGGTGCAGCCGGTAGTGCTTCCCGGTGAGCGCGGGAATCCGCTGCTCCTGCTTCTGGGGCGTCGCGTTGAACACCACGACGAGGTCACCGAGCCGCATGGTGATCACGCCGGGCGTCTCGTCCTTCCCGGACAGCGGGAAGGACAGCCGGGACTGCACCCGCTCGGCCGTGCCGAGGGAGAAGGACTGCTCCGTCGTACGGATGCGCAGCAGGTCCCGGTACGCGGCCGAGGCGCCCTCGATCTGCGGGCACTTGACCGTGATCGAGCTCAACAGGGGCTTGGCGTAGGCCCACTTGGACTGGTTGTCGGCCGCCATCGGCAGGCCCCGGCCGAAGCCGTTGCCGTCCGCGCAGTTCCAGTGGATCGCGTTGAACCAGTCGCCGCTGTCGAAGGAGTTGCGGTCCAGCGACTTGGAGCGCAGCAGGTCGGTGCCCGCCTGGGAGAGCGCCGGGCCCTGCGAGAGGGCCGCCGTGGCCATCGCCAGGACCTGCATGCGGGCCCGGTCGGAGGCGGAGGTGTCCTTGGGGAGCTTGTAGGCGAGGGCGTCGAACAACGACTCGTTGTCGTGCGCGTCGACGTAGGCGAGGGCGTCGCCGGGCGCGTCCGCGTACCCGGCCGGGGCGCCGTTGTAGTCGATCTCCGCGCCGGTGACCTCCTTGCCGCCGGAGTCCGTGAACCGGTACTTCGCGAGGTTGCCGGTCAGGCCGACCTTGATCAGGTCCTGGTAGTGCAGGAGACGGGACTTCTGTTCCGCCTCGGTTCCGTTCGCCGTGGCGGAGTTGGGGTCGGTGTACAGCCCGGACGCGAAGCCCTGGACGCCGGGGTCGGAGTCGAAGGGGCCGCCGCCGCGCACGGCGTCACGGGCGCGGTCGGAGAAGGTGGCGATGCCCGTGCCGGCCATGTTCTTCTGCGTGGCCTGGACGAACCGGGCGTCGTCGGCGACCTCGCCGAAGTTCCAGCCCTCGCCATACAGGATGATCTTCTTGCCGTCCACGCCGTCCTTCTCGGGGGTGAGGGCGTCGAGGGCCTTGCGGACGGCGAGGATGTTGGCCTTGGGGTGGTGGCCCATCAGGTCGAAGCGGAACCCGTCGACCTTGTACTGCCTGGCCCAGGTGACGATCGAGTCCACCACCAGCTTGCCCATCATGGCGTTCTCGGGCGCGGTGTTGGCGCAGCAGGTGCTGTCGGCCACGCTGCCGTCGGCGAGGAGCCGCTGGTAGTAGCCCGGCACGATCCTGTCGAGGACGCTGGTGTCCGCCTGCCCACTGGCCGCCGTGTGGTTGTAGACGACGTCCATGACGACCCTGAGGCCGTCCTCGTTGAGCGCCTTGACCATCCTGCGGAACTGGACCGTACGGGCCGTGCCGTCCGGGTCGGTGGTGTAGGAGCCCTCCGGAACCGTGTAGTGGTACGGGTCGTAGCCCCAGTTGTAGGCGTCCTTCGCGGCGGTCTTCGCCACGCAGCGCTGCTGCTGGTCGGAGTCGGGCGCGTAGGAGGCCAGGTCGCAGTCGGTGACCGCCTGGTCGGCCTTCCTCTCGGGGATGGTGGCGATGTCGAAGGCGGGCAGGAGGTGGACGTAGGAGGTGCCCGACTTCGCCAGCGCCCGCAGGTGCTTCGAGCCGTCGCCGCCCTTGTCGGTGAAGGCGAGGTAGGTGCCCCGGTCCTTCGCCGGGACCGTCTTGTCGGCGACGGAGAAGTCCCGGATGTGCAGCTCCTGGATCTGGGCGTCCCGCAGCGGTACGGCCTTGGGCTTGCGCAGGGTGGACCAGCCGCCCGGGGCGAGGGCCTTGTCGTTCAGGTCGACGACCAGGCTGCGCTCGGAGTCCGCGGTCAGCGCGACCGAGTAGGGGTCGGTGACCTTGTTCGTCACGACCTCGCGGACGCTCGGGGCCCATACCTTCACGACGTAGCGGTAGGGCTTGTTCTTCCAGGACGCCGGACCCGTGACGGACCAGACGCCGGTGGCGGCGTCGCGGTGCATGGTCTCCCTGGAGCCGTCCAGCTCCAGGGAGACGCTCTGTGCCGTGGGCGCCCAGACGGAGAGGGTCGGCTTCCCGTCGTGGAAGACCAGTCCCAGCGTCGCCTTGCTCGCGTCGTACACGTCGTCGAGCACACCCGCGATCTGCACGCCGGTCGCGGCCAGGACCGCGCCGTTCGCCGCGCGCTGCGAGGCCACGATCTGGCCGCTCAGCGCCTCGCGCACCCGGTCGCGGTCGCGCGGGTCGACGGACCAGGCCGTGTAGTCCCTCAAGTGCGGGAACCTGGCCTTCTGGCCCTCGCTGAGCGTGGTCCTGGTCAACCGCAGCCAGCGCTCGTCGTCGCTGGTCAGCGTTCCGTCCTTGACGGCGATCGAGCCGTCGCGGGAGTAGAGCAGCTGGGTGGAGGCGGCGCCGTCGGAGCCGTTCCAGGCGAGGGTGTCGCGGTCGATCCAGACCGCCTTGGAGGTGGTCAGGTCGAGGGCCGCCGCGCTCCCGGCCGGCTGCGGCAGCAGGTACTCCTCCTGGCCGCTCAACAGCCACACCTCGTGGCCGCCGGCCTTGAGGTCCAGGGACTGGTCGGCGGCGAGGTCCTTCTCGTCGCCCTTGTGGATGATGTAGCTGAGGCTGGTGGCACCCTCGGTGAGCGGTACCTCGAAGACCGCGCCATAGGCATCAGTCTTCACCGGCTTCAGGGGGTTCGACCAGTCGGTGGGGTTCGCGGCGCCCGTCCAGACGTGCAGGCCCCAGCCGTCGTAGTTCCCGTCGGCGCGGTGGTAGTGGATGACCGCCTTGCTGGTGTCCTGCGCCGGGTAGTCGGGCCGCTGCGTGCGGACGTCCGTCTTTCCCTGCTCGACCCAGACCTCACCCGTCCTGGTGACGTCGATGGTGCGGTCGGCGGAGACGTCCTTGTTCCCGTCCTTGTCGATGACCAGGAAGCCGACGTTCGAGGCGCCGGGCTTGAGCTTGACGTAGGCGAAGGCACCGTAGGCGTCCCGGCCGACGAAGGGGTGGCTGGCCGGCCAGTCGGTCGACTCGCCGTCGGCGAGGTCGCCCCAGGCGTACAGGCCCCAGTCGGCGTAGTCGCCGTCGGTGCGCTTGTAGTGGACGATCGCGTAGTCCCGGGAGGAGGCCGTGGGGACCTCTGCGGCGGGCGGGGTGCCGGTGGCGCTGTCGGCGGTGGAGCTCGCGGTGCGCCCGGCCGAGTCGATCACCACGGCCTTGTAGCGCAGGGCGGTCCCGGCCGGTACGTCCTCGCCGATCGACTGGGTGACCTTGTACGGGGCGTGGTCGGCGGAACCGAGCGTCTTCCACTTGCCGGATCCGACCTGGGCGGCGAAGACGACGCGGTTGAGCTGACCGCCGTCGACATCCGCGGTGACCTCGACCGTGCCGGTGGCGCCGGCGGCCGGGGCCTTCAGGGTGACGGCCGGCTTGGAGGCGGGCCTGGCGAGCGCACCGGACGCCTTCAGGACGACGGAGGACCGGGCCGGGACGGTGACGGTGATCTTCCTGTCGGCGTCCGAGGTGACCTTGGTGTGGGTGCCGTAGAGGCCCTTGTACGTCATGTTCGCGGAGCCGGCCGCGAAGGTGGCGGTCTTCGCGTTCTCGGCGTTGTTGAAGGCGACGACGTACTCGGTCCTGTCGTCGCCCGTGCGGGAGAAGGCGTAGACACCGGCTCCGTCGGCCGCGTACCGCTGGGTCTGGACGCCGTCGGTGAGCGCCGGGTTGGCCTTGCGGAGCCCCGCGAGGGCGGCGATCCGCCGGTAGAGGGGTGCGCTCGTGTCGTAGGCGTCGCTCGCGTGGGTGCGGTCGGTGCCGATCTCGTCGTCGTCGAGGTAGTCGGCGACCTTGGAGGCGAACATCGTCTGGCGGGCGTCCTTGTCGCCGCCGGAACCGGTGAAGCCCTGCTCGTCGCCGTAGTAGACGACCGGGTTGCCGCGGCTGAGGAACATCAGCTCGTTGGCCAGCCTGTCCTTGGCGAGCAGGTCGGCGTCGGTGGCCCCCGGGTCGTCCTGCTTCAGGAAGTACCCGATGCGGCCCATGTCGTGGTTGCCGAGGAAGGTGACCTGCTCGTAGGCGTTGGCCTTGCCGGTCGTGTACTTGTAGTCGTCGTCGAAGACCGCCGCCAGCCGCTGCGCGCCGCCGCCCTGGGAGGCGTAGGCGCGGGCCGCGTCCTGGAAGGGGAAGTCGAGGGTGGCGTCGAGGCGGCCCTGGGTGACGTACGGGGAGGTGACGGAGGTGTCGGCGGAGTAGACCTCACCGAACATGAAGAAGTTCTCCCGCCCGTGCGCCGCCGCGTACCTGTCGAGCGCGGTGGCCCACTGGGTCCAGAACTCCATGTTCACGTGCTTGACGGTGTCGATCCGGAAGCCGTCGACACCGAAGTCCCTCACCCACCGCTGGTAGATCTTCTCCATGCCGTGGACGACCTCGGGCCGCTCGGTCCACAGGTCGTCCAGCCCGGAGAAGTCGCCGTACGTGGTGGACTCACCGGCGTACGTCGAGTCGCCCCGGTTGTGGTACATCGCCGGGTCGTTGAGCCAGGACGGGACCTTGCTCTCGCGGGTGACCTTCGGTGTGCGCGGGAAGGAGCCGGCGTCGACGGCCGGGAACTTCGTGGTGCCGTCCGCGTAGTCGCTGTCGTCGAACGGCTTCCCGTCCTTGGTCAGGTAGGGGAAGGCGCCCTTGGAGAGGTAGTCGTACGACTTCTCCTCGTAGTCCACGAGGTCGGCGGTGTGGTTGGTGATGACGTCGAAGAAGACCTTCATCCCCTTGGCGTGCGCCTTGGTGATGAGGGTCTGGAGGTCCTTGTTGGTCCCGAAGTGCGGGTCGACCCGGGTGAAGTCGGTGATCCAGTAGCCGTGGTAACCGGCGGAGGCGTTGCTCCCGGTCCCCTGCACTGGCTGGTTCTTGAAGATCGGCGCCATCCAGATGGCGGTGGTGCCGAGTCCCTTGATGTAGTCGAGCCGCTTGGTCAGGCCCTTGAGGTCGCCGCCCTGGTAGAAGCCCTTGTCGGTGGGGTCGTAGCCGGTGCTGAGCCGTGAACCGCTCAGTCCGCCCCGGTCATTGGACGCGTCCCCATTGGCGAAACGATCCGGCATGACGAAGTAGAACTGCTCGCGGGTGTCGTCGTGCCGCGCCGGTGCGGCGGCGAGCCGCGCGTCGGACGGCGGCGGGGGCGGGGCCTCGGCGTGGGCCGCGAGCGGCTGGACGAGGGCTGCGGCGAGCGCGGCGACGGTGACGGCCGCGACCCGTCCGGCGTGGGTGGTGCGGCGCGTCCGGGGCGCCGGCCATCTCGGTATCACAGGCAAGAACTCCTTGCGATTACGGCTCCGTTGGGTCCGACCCCGCGCGACCGTATCGCCGACGAAAGGTTTACAGCAAGAGGCTTGAAACAAGCGGTAAGAGTTTTCACGGCGACCTGTCGGCCGGTACCACCGCAGAAGCGGCGGTACCGGCCGGCACCCCTGTCAGCAGCTCGACTTGCCCGCGTAGATCGCCAGGGCGGTGTTGGACCCGAGGATCGCGGTGAACTGGCCGCTGGAGTTCACGGCCACCGTCGTGTTGTTCTGCACGTTGCAGTACGTGCCCGCCGGGAGGGACGTCTGGTAGGTGCGGGTCAGGGAGCCCGACTCGTGGTTGATGGCCACGTACCCCTTGGCGCCCCGGCCGAAGGCGATCGCGTCGTCGCCGTCGTCCCACCAGTTCGTGAGGGACTCACCGCGGGTGGCGTTGCGGAAGGCGACCATCGACTTGATCTCCGGCCAGGCGTGCTGGCACTTCCAGCCGTCCTGCCAGCAGGCGTTCACCGTGCCGCCGTTGGGCGGCCCCGCGTCCGCGTCGGACCACTCGTAGCCGGAGTTGATGTCGGGGGCGCCGTAGGGGTAGGCCAGCATGAAGACGTTGGCCAGGGTGTAGTTGGCGCCGTCCTTGTAGTTCAGGGTCGAGCCGCCCCGCTCGGTGTCGTGGTTGTCGACGAAGACACCGGCCACCGAGCCGCTGAGGTAGCCCCAGCCCTCGCCGTAGTTCTTGAGGTAGGCGAGCTTCTCGCTGTTGAAGACGCGCTTGAGGTCGTAGGCGTAGCGGAACTCCTGGACGTCCCCGTTGCCCGTGTACTCGGACGGCTGGACCGCCTCGCCGGAGCCGTAGATGACCTCCTGCTTCCAGTAGGCGTTCGGGTTCGTCAGCCGGGACTTGATGTTCGCCAGGTCGGCCGTGTCGATGTGCTTCGCCGCGTCGATGCGGAAGCCGTCCACGCCCAGGGTGAGCAGGTCGTTCATGTACCCGGCGATGGTCTTGCGGACGTACTCCTCGCCGGTGTCCAGGTCGGCCAGGCCCACGAGTTCGCAGCGCTGGACGTTCCAGCGGTCGGCGTAGTTGGCGATCTGGGAGGTACAGTCGTCGAAGTCGTAGACGGAGTACAGGCCGGGGTAGTCGTACTTCGTGTACGAGGAGCCGCCGGTCCCGGTGCCGCTGCCCGCCGACATGTGGTTGACGACCGTGTCGACGACGACCTTGACGCCCGCCGCGTGGCAGGTGTTCACCATGTTCTGGAAGGCCGTGCGGCCACCGAGCCTGCCCGCGATCCTGTAGCTCACCGGCTGGTACGACGTCCACCACTGCGAGCCCTGTATGTGCTCGCCGGGCGGGGAGACCTGGACGTATCCGTAGCCGGCGGGGCCGAGGGTGCTGGTGCACTCCTTGGCGACCGAGGCGTACTTCCACTCGAAGAGGACGGCGGTGACGTCCTTGGCGCCGGGCGGGGAGGCGTGCGCCACGGTCGGGGTCATGACAAGGGCGGCGGCCGAGAGAGCCAGCGCCCCGGAGAGCGATCTGCGTGCCATGTGGGGTTCCTTCGTCTTTGAAGGTTCTTGCTGAAACATTCCAGCCAACTTGCGGTGACGCAGATGTTAAAGGCCCGCCGCCTGAAAAGGCAGCGGGCCGTGTGAAGTTGATGCAAGAACTTTCAGAGGGGCCGTCAGGCCGTCGTGAACCACACCGTCGTGTCGCCCGGCACCTTCGTCTCGCCGTCGGCCTCGGTCACCTCACCGCTGGTGAGCAGGACACGGCCGTACGCCGGAGTCGTCGCCGACTCCCCCGTGGTGTTCGCGACACACACGAACTCCCCGCGCCGGAAGGCGAGGACGCCCTCGGGGGCGCGCAGCCACTCCACCGCGTCGCCCACGCCGAGGGAGGGGTGTTCCCGCCGGGCGGCGAGCGCGGCGCGGTACAGCTCCAGCGTCGAGCCGGGCTCGCCGGTCTGCGCCTCCACGCTCAGCCCGCCCCAGCTCGCGGGCTGCGGAAGCCAGCTCCCGCCGCTGCCGAAGCCGTACGAGGATCCCGTGCGGGTCCACGGGATCGGCACCCGGCAGCCGTCGCGGAAGCCGTCCTGGCCGGCACCGCGGAAGTACGCCGGGTCCTGGCGCACCTCGTCGGGCAGGTCGACCACGTCGGGCAGGCCCAGCTCCTCGCCCTGGTAGACGTAGGCCGAGCCGGGCAGCGCCAGCATCAGCAGCGTGGCGGCCCGCGCGCGCCTGAGTCCGAGCTCGCGGTCGCCCGCCGTGCGGATCTGGGTGCCGAGGCCGGGCGGGTTGGCGAAGCGGGTGGCGTGACGGGTGACGTCGTGGTTGGACAGCACCCAGGTGGCGGGGGCGCCGACCGGGCGCATGGCCTCCAGGGTGCGGTCGATGACCTTGCGGAGCTCCTCCGCGTCCCACTCCGTGCTCAGGTACTGGAAGTTGAAGGCCTGGTGGAGCTCGTCCGGGCGGACGTAGTTGGCGGTCCGCTCGACCGTCGGCGTCCACGCCTCCGCGACGAAGATTCGTTCGCCCGCGTACTCGTCGAGGATCGTGCGCCACTGCCGGTAGATCGCGTGCACGCCGTCCTGGTCGAAGAACGGCATGACATCGTTGCCCAGCAGCTTCAGCTGGTCGTGGGCGCCGAGGTCGGGCAGGCCCTCGGCCTTGACGAGACCGTGGGCGACGTCGACGCGGAAGCCGTCCACGCCCATGTCCAGCCAGAAGCGCAGGATGGAGCGGAACTCGTCGCCGACGGCCGGGTGCTCCCAGTTGAAGTCGGGCTGCTCGGGGGCGAAGAGGTGCAGGTACCACTCCCCGGGCGAGCCGTCCGGTTCGGTCACCCGGGTCCACGCCGGGCCGCCGAAGATCGACTCCCAGTCGTTGGGCGGGAGCTCGCCCTTCTTCCCCTTGCCGGGCCGAAAGTGGTAGCGGTCCCGCAGCGGCGAGCCGGGGCCCTCGGCGAGCGCGCGCCTGAACCACTCGTACTGGTCGGAGGAGTGGTTCGGGACGAGGTCCACGATGATCCTGAGCCCCAGTCCATGGGCGTCGCGGATCAGGGCGTCGGCGTCCAGCAGGTTGCCGAACATGGGGTCGACGGCGCGGTAGTCGGCCACGTCGTAGCCGGCGTCGGCCTGCGGCGAGGCGTAGAACGGACTGAGCCAGACGGCGTCCACGCCGAGGTCGCGCAGGTAGGGGAGCCTGGAGCGTACGCCCTCCAGATCGCCCATGCCGTCGCCGTTGCTGTCGGCGAAGCTGCGCGGATAGACCTGGTAGATCACCGCGTCCCGCCACCAGTCGCGGCGCTGGGCGACGGTGGCGACAGCTGACTCGGAAACGGGGCTCGGTGCCGGGTCGGCGGAGTGCTGGCTCATGGCGTCCTTGATGCGGTGGGGGTCGGAGGGTTCATGGGGATCTCGGGGTGTGTTGACGAGGCGGCCGCGGTGCCGGCGGGGTCGGATGGGCACCGCGGCCGCCACCCGCGCGGTCAGGCGCGCGGGAGCCGGCGAAGGGCGGTCAGCCCTTCGTGCCGCCTGCGGTGAGGCCGGTCACCAGGTTCTTCTGGACAAGGTAGAAGAACACGGACACGGGTATCGCGATCAGCACCGCGGTGGCGGCCATGTAGTTCCACTGCGCGTCGTGCTCGCTGACGAAACTCTGCAGACCGACGGCGAAGGTGTACTTCGAGTCGTCGAGCATGAAGGTGGTCGCGAAGGCGACCTCGCCGACGGCGGTGATGAAGTTGTAGAAGGCCGCGACGGCCAGGCCCGGGCGGGCCAGCGGCAGGATCAGCCGGAAGAAGGTGCCGAAGGGGGTGAGCCCGTCCACGCGTCCCGCCTCGTCGATCTCGAAGGGGATGGTGTCGAAGTACCCCTTGAGCAGCCAGGCGCTGTACGGCACGGCGGTGGTGCAGTTGACGACGATCAGGGCCCAGTAGGTGTCGATGAGACCGAGTTCGCCGAAGATCTCGTACATCGGCACGATCAGGATGGCGATCGGGAAGGCCTGGGTGAGCAGCAGCACCCACATCAGCGGCTTGTACCCCGGGAAGCGCATGCGCGAGACGGCGTAGCCGGTGGTCGCGGCGACGAAGACGCCGATCAGGGTGGTGCCCAGGGCCACGATCATCGTCGACTTGAACCAGTCGAAGAACGCGGTGTGCTGGAGCACGAAGCTGTAGTTGGAGAAGGTGAGCTTGTCCAGGATCCTGCCGGGGTGCAGGTAATCGTCCTTGTCCGGGCCGAGGGACAGGAAGAACAGCCAGGCCACCGGGGCCAGTGCGATCAGGCTCGCCACGGCGAGGCCGCCGTGCAGCAGGGCGGCGCCGAGCGGGCCGCGCTCGCCGTGCCGGCGGGTGCGGCGCGGGGCCTGCGCGCTGGGGGCGGGCCCGGCCTCGGTCTTTTCGAGGGTCGTGGTGCTCATGGCGGCGGCTCCTGCGGCGTCAGACGGCGAGCTGGTCATTGCGCTTCAGCCAGCGGAAGTAGAAGGACGTGAAGACGGTCAGGATCGACAGCAGCAGGACGCCGTACGCGGCGGACTGGGCGAAGTCGCGCGGCTGCTGGCCGAAGCCCAGGTAGTAGGCCCATGTGACGAGGATCTGGGCGTCGGGCGCGCTGGTGGGGCCGAACAGCAGGAAGATGATGGCGAACTGGTTGAAGGTCCAGATGACGCCGAGCAGCACCACGGTGGAGCTGACCGAGCGCAGGCCCGGCAGGGTGACGTGCCGGAACCGCTGCCAGGCGTTCGCGCCGTCCATCTCCGCGGCCTCGTAGAGCGAGGCGTCGATGGACTGCAGGCCGCCGAGCAGCGAGAGCATCATGAACGGCACACCGCACCAGGTGTTGACCATGATCGCGGCGAACCGCTGCCAGAAGGAGTCCTCCAGCCACTGCGGCTGCGGCAGGTGGAGTGCGTCGAGTGCCTGGTTGATCACGCCGGAGTCGGCCAGCATGATCCGCCAGGAGAAGACGGTGACGAAGGTCGGCACGGCCCAGGGCAGCACCAGCAGCAGCCGGTAGAAGGTGCGGCCGCGCAGCTTCTGGTTGAGCATGAGCGCGAGACCGAGGCCGATGCCGTAGTGCAGGGCCACGCAGGCGGCCGCCCAGAAGACGGTCCACAGGAAGTGCGACCAGAACCGGTCGTACGCCGTCGGGCCGAACAGGATGTCCTGGTAGTTGTCGAGCCCGATGAACTTGTAGGTCGCGTCGATGTGGTTGACGCCGATGGTGCGCGCCGAGTTCAGGCTGTTGGCGTCGGTCAGGGTCAGGTAGACGCCCCGCACCAGCGGGTAGCCGACGATGCCGCCGAGCACGACGACCACCGGCGCGATCATCGCGTACGCGTACCAGTGCTTGTGGAATCCGTTCTTCACACGCGTGCCCAGGCCGGGCCGCGGCGCGCGGTCACCGTGGCGCTTGCCGGTGGCGCGGTCGATGGCGACTGTCATGGTTCGACACCTTCGGGGAGATCAGGGGGCGGGCCCGGGCACAGGCCGGTGGCCGCCGGATCCTTCCCCCCCTTGAGGGAGGATCCGACGGCCACTCGGGCTCACTTGCTGAAGTCGGGGACCAGCTTGGCGATGGCCAGCTCGGCGTTGCCGAGACCCTTGTCCAGCGATTCCTTGCCACCGGCGATCTTCGGCAGCTCGGTGTCCAGCGGGCCCCACAGGGAGCTGTACTCGGGCAGCGCCGGGCGCGGCTGGGCGGCGGAGAGGACGCCCTGGTAGCCGGCGATGCCGGGGTCGGCCTTGACCTGCGCGCTGTAGGCGTCGTCGCGGGTGGGCAGCGTGGAGTTCTTCAGGGCGATGGTCTCCTGGGACTTCGCCGAGGTCATGAAGTTGACGAACTTCAGGGCCGCTGCCTGGTGGGCCTTGTCCGAGCCGGCGTAGACCGAGAGGTTGTGGCCGCCGGTCGGGGCGCCCGCCTTGCCGCTGGAACCGGCCGGGACGGTGGCGATGCCGAGGTTGGCCTTGTCCTTGAAGGCCGAGCCCTTGTAGAAGTTGGTGATCTCCCAGGGGCCCTGGATGATCGCGGCGACCTTGCCGCCGACGAACGCGTCCTGGATGTGGGCGTAGGCGTCGGCGGTGGTGTCGGCCTTGTGCAGGCCCTTGCCGGAGAACAGGCTCAGCCAGGTGCCGTAGCCCTTCTTGGCCGCGTCCGAGTCGACCGTGATCTTCTTGGCGGAGGCGTCGACGGTGTCGGTGCCCTCGCCGTAGAGGAAGGACTGGGCGTAGTAGGCCTGAGTCGAGCCCCAGTAGCCGTCGACGCCGGTCTTCGCCTTGACCTTGGCGGCGTCGGACTTCAGCTCTTCCCAGGTCCCCGGGGCCTCGGTGATGCCGGCCTTCTTGAACAGGGCCTTGTTGTAGACGAGCGCCAGGGTGTCGGTGACCAGCGGCACGCCGTAGGTCTTGCCCTCGTACTGCGCCTGCTTGAGCAGGTTGGGCTTGAACTTGTCCTTGTCCGCGAGGGCCTCGGTGCCGTCCAGCGGCAGGAAGAAGCTCTTCTTGGCGAAGGCGGGGGTCCAGCCGACCTCGGAGCGCAGCAGGTCCGGGGCGCCCTTGGAGCCGGCGGCGGTGTCGAACTTGTTCTGCGCCTGGTCGAAGGGGACGTTGACGTACTTGACCTTGACGTCCTTGTTGGCGGCCTCGAACTGCTTGATCAGGGCCTGGTACGTCGGTGCCTCATTGGTGGCGTTGGAGGTGTCCCACCAGGTGATGGTCACCGGACCGTCCGACTTGTCGCTGCCGCTGTCACTGCCGCCGCACGCCGTCGCCGTGAGGGCGAGGGACGCCACCAGCGCGGAGGCCGCTATGCCACGCCGCATGAGTTCTCCTTGAGGGTTAAGCCCGTGTGCCGCGGGGGCGGTCCCGTCCGCCGTCCCCGCCGTCTTGCCGACTGCGCCGTTGCGTCCGCCGGGCGACTGGGAACGTAACAGCGATGCAAGCGTTGCGAAAGACCTTGCAGAAAAAAAGTGCAAGGGACCGCAGGGGTTACCCTGTCGTGACCTGTTCTCGACCCGTCCGCGACCCGGTTCCGGTGCCGCTCAGCGGGCAGAGACACACTTGTGCAAGACTCTGCAAGCTCTTGCCATTCGAGGCCGACCAGAAGGACGAGTGAGCGCGATGACGCAGCAACCGGCAGCGGGCCGTCCTACCGCCCGCGCACGGCGTCCGATCGGTGGGCAAGGCGATTCCCGGCCGGTACAGTCCACCCCTGTGACCACACGGCTTGCGGACATCGCTGCGCAGGCGGGGGTGAGCGAAGCGACCGTCAGCCGCGTCCTCAACGGGAAGCCGGGCGTAGCCGCCACCACCCGCCAGTCCGTGCTCGCCGCGCTGGACGTGCTCGGCTACGAGCGTCCGGTACGGCTGCGGCAGCGCAGCGAAGGCCTGGTCGGCCTGATCACCCCGGAGCTGGAGAATCCGATATTCCCGGCGTTGGCCCAGGTCATCGGCCAGGCGCTGACCCGGCAGGGGTACACGCCGGTGCTGGCCACGCAGACCCCGGGCGGGTCGACGGAGGACGAGCTGACCGAGATGCTGGTGGACCGCGGGGTGGCCGGCATCATCTACGTCTCCGGGCTGCACGCGGACACCACCGCCGACATGGAGCGCTACGAGCGGTTGCGGGCGCAGGGCGTGCCGTATGTGCTGGTGGACGGTTTCTCGCCGAAGGTGCAGGCGCCGTTCATCTCCCCCGACGACCGGGCGGCGATGACGCTGGCGGTGACTCACCTGGTCTCGCTGGGGCACACCAGGATCGGCCTGGCGCTCGGGCCGAAACGGTTCGTCCCGGTGCAGCGCAAGATCGAGGGCTTCGTGCGGACCATGCAGGACCAGCTGGGCCTGGGCGCCGAGACCGTCGAATCCCAGTTCGTCCAGCACTCGCTCTACACCCTGGAGGGCGGCCAGGCCGCCGCCACCGCGCTGATCGAGCGCGACTGCACGGCGGTGGTCTGCGCCAGCGACATGATGGCCCTGGGCGCGATACGGGCTGCCCGGCAGCTCGGCCTGGAGGTCCCCCGGGACGTCTCGGTGGTCGGCTTCGACGACTCCCCGCTGATCGCGTTCACCGACCCGCCCCTGACCACCATCCGCAAGCCCGTCCCGGCGATGGGCCAGGCGGCGGTGCGGACCCTGCTGGAGGAGATCGGCGGTACGCCCGCCCCGCACAGCGAGTTCGTCTTCATGCCGGAACTGGTGGTGCGAGGTTCGACCGCTTCGGCCCCCGGAGAGCGGAATCGTCCGTAGGGTGTAGGAAGTGCGGCCAGGACCCGACCAGCGGATGATCGGGGCTTGAGGGCTTTTCTGGCACACTCTGTGGCTATGAGTGACTCGACCGTGACAGAACCGGAAGGTCGCGAGCAGACGGCCCTTCCGCACCCTGTCACGGACGCGCGCAGGCACCGGGTCCTGCGCCGGATGCGCGCTCCGCGCCGCCCCCGGCTCTGGTTCGAGGTCCTGCTCATCGCGGTCAGTTACTGGACGTACTCGCTGATCCGCAACGCCGTCCCGGAACAGCGGGGCCAGGCGCTGCGCAACGCCGACTGGATCTGGAGGGCCGAGCACCACATCGGGGTCGCCGTCGAGCAGTCGGTCAACCACACCGTGAACGCGGTGACTTGGCTGATCGTGGGCATGAACTACTACTACGCGACCCTGCACTTCGTGGTGACGCTGGGCGTGCTGGTGTGGCTGTACCGCAGCCATCCCGGCCGGTACGCGGCGACCCGGACGGTGCTGTTCGCCACGACGGGCGTGGCCCTGGTCGGTTACTACCTGTTCCCGCTCGCCCCGCCCCGGCTGATGCACGGCGGCCACTTCGTGGACACGGTGACGGTGCACCAGACCTGGGGGTCGATGGCCTCCGGCGACCTGAAGCACATGTCGAACCAGTACGCCGCGATGCCGTCGATGCACATCGGCTGGTCGCTGTGGTGCGGGCTGACCGTCTTCGCGCTGGCGAGCGTGCCGTGGGCGCGGGCGCTGGGGCTGCTGTACCCGGCGGTGACGCTGGTGGTGATCGTGGCCACCGCCAACCACTTCTGGCTCGACGCGGTCGGCGGCGTCCTGTGCCTGACCTTCGGCTTCACGGTGGCCCTGATGTGGTACGGGGCCCTGCCGTACGCCCTGCCGCGCCTGGTCCCGGCGGGGGGCGCGGCGCTGCTGCCCGGCGAGGCGTGATCCCTCCCGCCGGCGCTCAGCCCTCGTAGAACAGCTCCTCCACCACTGCCCGCGCCCGGCGTGTCGTACGGCGGTAGGCGTCGAGCATGTCGCCGGCGTGGCCCGTGCCGTAGCCGAGGTAGCGGCCGACGGCGGCGAGCTCGCGGGCGTCGGAGGGGAACGTGTCGCCGGCCCGGCCGCGGACCAGCATGACGGCACCCCGGACGCGGGTCGCGAGGACCCAGGCCTCGTCCAGGGTCGCGGCGTCCTCGGCGGAAATGAGGCCCGCCTCGCGGGCGGCGGCCAGGGCCTCGCGGGTGCGGGTGGTGCGCAGTCCGGGTACGCGCCGGCCGTGCCGCAGCTGCAGCAGCTGCACGGTCCACTCGACGTCGGACAGGCCGCCCGGCCCTAGCTTGGTGTGCAGCCTGGGGTCGGCGCCGCGCGGGAGGCGCTCGGACTCCATGCGGGCCTTCAGCCGGCGGATCTCGCGCACCGCCTCGTCCTCCAGGCCCCGCTCCGGGTAGCGCAGCGGGTCGATCAGCTCGATGAAGCGGCGGGCCAGGTCCTCGTCCCCGGCGACCGGCTCGGCCCGCAGCAGCGCGTGCGACTCCCAGGTCAGGGACCAGCGGCGGTAGTAGGCCTCGTACGACTTCAGCGTCCGCACCAGCGGTCCGGACTTGCCCTCGGGGCGCAGGCCGGCATCGATGAGCAGGGGCGGGTCGGCGCTGGGGAGCTGGAGCAGCCGGCGCATCTCGGCGACGACCTTGTTGGCGGCCTCGGAGGCCTCCCGTTCCTCCACGCCGTCCTGCGGTTCGTGGACGAACAGGACGTCGGCGTCGGAGCCGTACCCCAGCTCGTGGCCGCCGAAGCGGCCCATCCCTATGACCGCGAAGCGGGTGGGCAGGGTCTCGCCCCAGCCCTCGCGGACCACGGCGCGCAGGGTGCCGGCGAGGGTGGCGGCCGTGATGTCGGAGACCGCGCCGCCGACCCGGTCCACCAGGGCGCCCTGGTCGGGCTCGGCCGGGTTCGACTCGGTGCCGTAGGAGTCGACGATGTCCGAGGCGGCTGTACGGAACAGCTCCCGGCGGCGCACGCCACGGGCCGCCGTGACGCCCTGGGCCGCGTTCTCCGCGCGGCCCACGGCGGCGAGGATCTCCTGCTCCAGGTGGACGCGTCCGCGCGGTTCGAGGCCGCCGCCGTCCCCGTCGCCGAGCAGGGCGACCGCCTCGGGGGCGCGCATCAGCAGGTCGGGGGCGAGGCGGCCGGCCGACAGGACGCGGGCGAGGTTCTCGGCGGCCGCCCCCTCGTCCCTGAGGAGCCGGAGGTACCAGGGTGTCTTGCCGAGCGCGTCCGACACCTTGCGGAAGTTGAGCAGGCCCGCGTCCGGGTCGGCGGAGTCGGCGAACCAGCCGAGCAGGACGGGCAGTAGGGTGCGCTGGATGGCGGCCTTGCGGGTGACGCCGGAGGCGAGGGCCTCCAGGTGGCGCAGGGCGGCGGCGGGGTCGGCGTAGCCGAGGGCGACCAGGCGTTCGCGGGCCGCCTCGGGGCTGAGCCGGGCCTCGCCGGGGGCGAGCTGGGCGACGGCGTCGAGCAGGGGCCGGTAGAAGATCTTCTCGTGCAGCCGGCGTACGACGGCGGTGTGCCGCTTCCACTCGCGGGTCAGCTCGGTCACCGGGTCGGTGCGCAGGCCGAGGGAGCGGCCGAGGCGGCGCAGGTCGGCCTCGGCCTCGGGGACGAGGTGGGTGCGGCGGAGCCGGTAGAGCTGGATGCGGTGCTCCATGGAGCGCAGGAAACGGTAGGCCTCGTCGAGCTGCACGGCGTCGGCGCGGCCCACGTAGCCGCCGGCGGCGAGGGCCTGGAGGGCGTCGAGGGTGGTGCCGCTGCGCAGCGAGGCGTCGGTGCGGCCGTGCACCAGCTGCAGCAGCTGCACGGCGAACTCGACGTCCCTGAGGCCGCCCGGGCCGAGCTTCAGCTCCCGCTCGACCTCGGCGGCGGGGATGTTCTCCACCACCCGGCGGCGCATCTTCTGCACGTCGGTGACGAAGTTGTCGCGTTCGGCGGCCTTCCAGACCAGGGGTTCGAGGGCGGCGACATACTCCTCGCCGAGGTCGAGGTCGCCCGCCACCGGGCGGGCCTTGAGCAGCGCCTGGAACTCCCAGGTCTTGGCCCACCGCTGGTAGTAGGCGAGATGGCTGCTCAGCGTGCGCACCAGCGGACCGTTTCTGCCCTCGGGGCGCAGATTGGCGTCCACGGGCCAGATCGACCCCTCGACCGTGGTCTCCGAGCAGATCCGCATCATGTGCGAGGCGAGCCGGGTGGCGGACTTCAGGGCCTTGCCCTCGTCGGCGCCGTCGGCTGCCTCGCCGACGAAGATGACGTCGACGTCGGAGACGTAGTTCAGCTCGTGACCGCCGCACTTGCCCATCGCGATCACCGCGAGCCGGCACGCCGCGTCGTCCTCGGGCGCGGCGGCCCGCGCCAGGGCGAGGGCGGCGCGCAGGGTCGCGGTGGCGAGGTCGGCGAGTTCGGCGGCGGTCTCGGCGATGTCGGTGGTGCCGCACACGTCACGGGCGGCGATGGACAACAGACAGCGCCGGTAGGCGACCCGCAGGGACACGGGATCGGTGGCCTCCGCCAGCCCCCGCTCGAACTCCTCCACCCCCGGGTGCAGATCCCGGGGCTCGTAGGTGACCAACGCCTCCCAGTCACGCGGATGCCGGGCGAGATGATCGGCCAGCGCCGCCGACGCGCCCAGCACCCCCAGCAGGCGGTCACGCAGCGGCTTGGCCGCTATCACCGTGTCCAGCAGCTCCCGCCGGGCCGTGGCCGCCCCCGGCTGCGCCTCCAACAGCCGCACGAGACCGTGCAGCGCCAGATCGGGGTCGGCGGTCGCCCCCAGCGCCTCCAGCAGCACCGGATCGTCCCGCACGGGCGCCAGCTCGGTGCTCTCCAGCAGCCGCTCGGCGGCCGACGGATCGGTGAAGCCGTGCCGCAGCAGCCGAGTGAAGGTACTGCTCCTGCGCCCCGGCCCCGTCATCCCCGGCCTCCCTCAGATCAAGGTCGTACTGGCCAGAGCCTAACCGGAACCCCTGGAGACCGCGCCGGGGCGGTGCGTGCCTGGCCGGCGGGGGGCGGGGCCGTCGGCCGGGTTGGAGGCCTGATGGAGCAAGGAGCCGTCGCTGATCACCGCACCCGCACCGCGTCGGCCCCGCCTTGCCCCTCGGGGCATCAAGGTCCAGCGTAGAGAAAGAGGGCCTTGAGCACGGGGAACGCAGGGGGGAAGCGCACGAGCGGAGTCCGCCATGACCACCGCGTCCACGCACCGCCGCCACAGCCGCTGCCGTCCGGTGGCGCGTGCGCTGGTCTCCGCATCGCTGTTCCTCTGGGGCACGGCCTGTGCGGGCACCGCGTTCGTGGCGGACCCGGCCGGTGATCCGCGCCCGCCACCCGTGTCAGCGGACCACAGGGTGTTCCCGGGCTCGGCGGAACCCAGCAGCCGCGCGGTGCCCTTGCGGTACGACATGCCCGGTGACGAGACTCCGCCGCCGACCGCCCATTCGCACGGCGGGCACGCCACCATGAAGCCCGAGAGGATCCCGCCGGAGGACTACGCGGCCGACGGCGTCGCCCGCGTCGAGGTCACAGCCGCCGTGGATGTCGCCGTCCACTGGGTCAAGATGAACCAGTACCACTTCACATCGATCGTCGACACGACCGCGGGCGGCACGGGCGCCTTCATCAATCCGAGCGGCACCCTCGTCACCTCCCCCGAAGCCGTCCGACTGGACCGAGAACGCGTCACCGTCTACGCGGTCAACCAGGCATGGCATCGGGCCCTGGGGGTGCCGCTGCCCGCCGACCCCTACCAGCGCACGCATGTGCCCGACGACCACATGCTCGACGCGGCCGTCAACAGCTGCTACCAGCCAGGCAACCCGCAGGCGCACTGTGCCGTCTCCATCACACCCGAAATCAGGGTCCACCCCTACGTCACGGCCGACAACCCGCCGACGATGAAGGCGACCCTGCTGTCGACCTCGGGCTCGGTGGCGGTGCTCTCCGCCGCCGCCCCCGGCAACACGGCCACCGTGGCGCTCGGGCCGGCCCCCGGGGCCGGCAAGCCCTGGACGGCGATCGGCTGGCGCACCACACCCTCCGCGACCGCCGAACCGGCCACCGTGCGGGGCCGGTACGACGCCCGGGGAGCGGTATCGGCTCAGGACATCGCCAAACTGCGAACGGACCTGGGAACCGGGATGTCCGGCTCGGTTCTGGTGGATGAGCGCGGTGCGGTGACCGGCGTGCTGAGTCCCACGGACGATTCGGTGGAGCTGATGTCACCGGACCAGATCACCTCGGCGCTGGACAAGAGCGGCGTACAGTCCGCGCGCGGCGCCGGTGACTCCAGTCTGGCCAACGGGCTGGAGCTGTACGCCAAGCACGAGTACCGCCACGCGTCGACGTGGCTGCACAGTGCCGCGGACGACACGGGGCAGGGTGCGGTGGCCGTCCGCTATCACGAGGCCGCGCACGCCGGTTCCGGTAAGCCCGGGGACATGAGTGACGAGGTCGACGCGCACACCGGCCACGGTGCCGCCGCCGGCTCCAGCGGCAACTGGGCCCTGATCGGGCCACTCATCGGGCTTGTCGTCCTGGCGGTCGGCGGGCTCCTGTTCGCGCTGAGGCACCGCCGTACGCGTCTTGCCGAGGCGACCGGCGGGGCGGGTGCGTCGCCCGCCGACTCCTGGGCCGCCACACTGCTCCGGGGGTTCAGAGCGGCGGAACCCGAGCCGCCCGTGGTTCCGGCAGACGCCGCGCCTTCCGCGCCGGAGGAGCACGGGCGCCCGGCTCCCGATCGGCCTGAGCCGTACCAGGAGGACGCCGAAAGACGGTCGGAAGCCAGGGGCACCTACTGCGCGCGGTGCGGCGCCCTCCTCTCCCCCGGCGACCGCTTCTGCTTCTCGTGCGGCGCTGCCGTTCCCCCCAGACCCTGAGGATCCGACGCGATGCCCACGCAACCCCGTCTCACGCTGGAACCCGGTGATGAACTGGCTGGCTACCGCATCGAGTCGTACATCGCCCGCGGCGGGATGGCCGTCGTGTACCTGGCCAGGGACCTCGTTCTGGGACGGCCGGTCGCCCTGAAACTGCTGGCCCCCGAGCTCAGCTCCCACGAGGGCTTCCGTGCCCGCTTCATCCGGGAATCGGAGCTGGCGGCTTCGGTGGACCACGCCAACATCCTGCCCATCTACCAGGCAGGTGAGGTCGACAACCTGCTCTACATCGCGATGCGGTACGTCGACGGGGAAGACCTCGGCCAGGTACTGGACCGCCGCGCTCACTCCCCGGAGGGACAGCTCACAGTGGCCGAGGTCATGTCCCTCTTCACCCAACTCGCAGGCGCGCTGGACGCCGCGCATGAAGTCGGACTGGTGCACAGGGACGTCAAACCCGGCAACATCCTTCTCTCCGGCGCCACCCTGGCGGTTTCCCAGCGCCACGTCTACCTCACCGACTTCGGACTGACCAAGCGCTCGGCCAGCCTGAGCGGCCTCACCACGACCGGGCACTTCCTCGGAACACTCGCCTACGTCGCCCCGGAACAGATCGCCGGTGGCACCCTTGACCGGCGGACGGACATCTACTCACTGGGCTGCGTCATGTTCGAGGCCCTCGCCGGCCGGACACCGTTCGCCAGGGACGACGACGCCGCCACCCTCTGGGCCCACATGTCCGAGCCCAGACCGAACGTGTCCGACTTCCGCGACGATCTCCCGCCGGGCGTCGACACGGTGCTCAACCGTGCCATGGCCCGCGAGCCGGACGAGCGGCAGCAATCCTGCCGAGCAGTCATCGAGGAGCTGCGCCGGGCCTTTCGCGCCGCGCCGACAGCCGCCGGCGCCGCATCGCATACACCGCCGCCTTCCCCTACGCGTTCACCCCCGGTCTCCACACCTCCACGCCGAGAAGCTCCGCCGGAGCCGGAGCCGGAGCCGGCTGCGGTACGGGAGCGGCCGCCCCGGAAACCGGAGGAACCACGGGCACCCCGGGCCAGGAGGGGACGGCGGACGCTGGTGTTGCTGGCCGCCCTGTTGCTCGTCGTGGCGGGTGTGATCACTGCGGTGTTCACCCTCTGGCCCGACGACTCCTGGGTCGACTCGGGAACGCAGGCCGCCCCCTTCCGACTCGAACACCCGCCCAGCTGGCAGTACCACCCGGCCACCGATTCGGTGATGTACGCCGACACCCCCAGCCATCTCATCGGCCTGTTCACCGACGGCGACGAGGAGGCGTGGCTGCGCGCCGGGAAGGTCGTCGACGACAACCCCGCCAAACTCACCGGCGTCATGCTCCGCTTCACCGAGGAGCCGTTGAAGCTCAACACACCCGCCGATGCGGCCGACGCCGTCCGCGGCAATCCCGCTTTCCGTCATGACCCCCTCGGGAAGCCGGCGGCTGTGCGCGTGGACGGCGTCAAGGGCTGGCGTGTGGACGGCACCCTCAGCAACCCGAACAGCACGGGCACGCCCGGCAGAGTCGCCTACAGCTACTACGTGCTCGGTGTCCCCGGCGGCACAGCGCATCTGGTCTTCTTCGCGCTGCCCGACCGTACGGCGGCGCAGAAGCCGACCTTCGCGCGGGTACGGGACACCATCCAGTTGCCCGAGGGCTGAACCGGGGGCGAACCAGGCCGGGACCACTTTCCGGACGGCCGCCCTTGCCGCCGACGCCGCCTGTGCGGCGCAATTGACCTCACACAGGTGTCACACAAATGGGGTGAAGGCCTCTGGAGACCTTCACCCCTACGGAATCGGCCGGCAGGGCCCAGACGTCACGGGCCGTCCGGGCCGCCGGCGTGTGACGGTCAGCCGCCGTCGCCGCCGTCACCGCCGACGACACCACCGGCACCGCCGTCACCGCCGTCACCGCCGACGACACCACCGCCACCGCCGTCGCCACCGTCACCGCCGACAACTCCACCGGCACCGCCGTCACCGCCGTCACCGCCGACGACACCACCGCCACCGCCGTCACCGCCGTCACCGCCGACGACACCACCGCCACCGCCGTCACCGCCGT
>NZ_JBVKAI010000003.1:0-106821 GCF_055639495.1 Streptomyces sp. NPDC039424 | reverse complement strand
CACCGCCGTCACCGCCGTCACCGCCGACGACACCACCGCCACCGCCGTCACCGCCGTCACCGCCGACGACACCACCGCCACCGCCGTCACCGCCGACGACACCACCGCCACCGCCGTCACCGCCGTCACCGCCGACAACTCCACCGGCACCGCCGTCACCGCCGTCACCGCCGACGACACCGCCAGCACCACCAGCACCGCCGTCACCGCCGACGACACCGCCAGCACCACCAGCACCGCCGTCACCGCCGACAACACCACCGGCACCACCAGCACCACCGGCACCACCCTGGACGCCTCCAGCACCGCCGTTGCCGCCGGCACCGCCCTGGACGCCTCCAGCACCGCCGTTGCCGCCGGCACCGCCCTGGACGCCTCCAGCACCGCCGTTGCCGCCGGCACCGCCCTGGACCACGATGGTGATGCCAGCGCCCTTGGATCCGGAGCTCTTGCTCTTGCCGTTGCTCTTGCTCTTGCCCTTGCCCTTGCCATGGCCATGGTGCTTCTCGTGGGCGTCGACGTGAGTCGCGACCGACGAAGCGTGCATCGGAGCCGCCATGGCACTGGAAGCCGGAAATATGACGCCCCCGGCTATCGCCGCCGAAGCGACAGCTGTCGCGAGACGGAAGCCCCGGCGCTTGGGACGATCGCTGCTATTAGCGTGAACACGTATCATGATTTCTCTCCTACCGGTGAACGATGGATTGTTCGGAACAGTCTCGGAATCTCGGTATTCCCGATGGCTGCACTTCCAGTAGGCGCGAATCGTAAAGCGTGGTCACGTTCCGAAGGCTCGGGGCTTGACGGATCCGTGAACGGCGGGTAAGGAACGGCGGAAAAATGCCGCAGGCGGACAACCTGCGGCCTCTCGTACCCGGCGGAGCCTCGGTCAGTCGACCTTGATTTCTTCGTACACCGGAACGCCGAACTGGTTCAGCGCCACACTGGAGAGCCTCTCCGAATAGCCGACGGTGCCGTGCACGTACCAGAGGGGAATGCTGGCCATGTCGTCCCGGACCACCTCCTCGGACTGCTGGAAGATACCGATGGCCTTCGCCCTGTCCGCCTCGGTGTTGGCCCTGTCCACCAGGTCGTCGAATTTCTTGTTCGACCAATGTTCGTCGTTCGAAGAGGCGTCCGTGTAGTAAAGCGGCTGCAGGAAGTTCTGGATCAGCGGATAGTCCATCTGCCAGCCGGACCGGAAAGGACCCGTCATCTTGGACTGGGTGACCTGGTTGCGGAAGTCCGCGAAGGTGCCGATCGGATTTCCGACACAGGCCCTGTCGTTGCCGAGCACGTTGTTGATGGAGTTGCAGGCCGCGTCCACCCACTCCTTGATGGAGGCGTCCGCGTTGTACGAGATCTTCACCTGTCCACCGGGGAGGCCGCCGCCCTCCTGGACCAGCTTCTTCGCCTCGTCCGGGTGGTACTCGCAGGCCTCACCGCACAGGCCCGCCTTGAAGCCGCCCCCCGCACCGAGGACCGGCGACGTCCAGTCGCTCGCCGGGGTGCGGTTCTTCTGGAAGATCGTGTCGATGATCTGGTTCCGGTCGATGGCCATGGACAGGCCCTTGCGGACCTTCTCCGTGCCCGGCTTGGACCATGCCTTGTCATAGAAGGGGAAGGCGAGGGTCTCGATGCCACCGGCCGGGGTGTTGATGTACCGGCCGCCGAGGTCGGCCCGCACGTTTCTGAGCTGAGAGAGCGGCACCGCGGTGACGAGGTCGAGGTTTCCCGCCAGGAGATCGGTGTAGGCGGTGGTGCTGTCGGTGTAGACCTTCAGGTCCACTCCGCCGTTCCGCGCCTTGTCGTCTCCCGGATATCCGTCCCATCCGCGCAGGGACATCCCCGAGCCGCGGGTGTACGACTCGACGGTGTACGGGCCGTTTCCGACCGGCTTCTTCAGCCAGGCGTCGTGGTCGTCGAAGAACGCCCGGGGAAGCGGGGCGAAGGTCGCGTAGCCGAGCGTTTCGGGGAACGCCGAGAATTTCTGGTTGAGCCGGACGGTGAAGGTCCTGTCGTCGACGACCTTCAGCCCGGACAGCGCATCGGCGGTCTGGCGGCCGGACGTCGGGTGCACCCTCTCGTAGCCCTCGACATAGCCGAAGAAATACGCGTTCCGCTGGTTGTTCTTCAGGCTTGCGCCGTAGTTCCAGGCGTCCACGAAGGACTTCGCGGTGACCTTCTCGCCGTTGCTGAACGTCCAGCCGTCCTTGACGGTGATCGTGAACTGCTGCGAGTCGGCGGTCTCGATCTTCTCGGCGAGCATGTTCTCGACCTCGCCGGTCTTCGCGTCGTACCGCTTCAGGTTGCGGAAGATCAGGTCCAGGACCGTGCCACCCAGCGTCTCGCCGGTGTTCGCCGGCTCGAGCGGTTTCTGCGGGTCGCCCCACGAGGCGCTGAGGATTCCGGAGCCTTCGCTGCCGCCGGTGCCGTCCCGCCCGCCACCGTAGGCCGTCGCCGCGAGTGCGACCGCCACCGCCACCGCGCTCACGGCCCACCGGGCGTGCGCTACTCCACGCATGGACATCCTCCTCGGAGTGCTCGGCCCCATGCGTGGTCCCCTGCTCGGCACCGCGCCCGGTCCCGCTGCGCTGTCTCGGACCTGGGTTACGTACGGCCCAATATCGCCACATCCGACATGAACCGCATCTTCACCCCGCCCATGACGGCCGAGGGGTCAGCCAGCCGGTGGCGTCAGGCTCCCGCCTCACCCCCCGCCACCGGTGCGACCACCCCCCGCACCTGATGAGGCAGACGCGCCTCGGTGAGCAGGCCCCGCAGGGTCTCCGCGGCGCGGACCGCCGCGTCGGCGCAGCAGTTGTTGAACAGGAGGTGCAGCCGGCCGGTGCGTTCGGCCAGGAAGCGGATCCGGGGCAGCCACTCCCGTAGCTCGCGCTCGGTGTAGGCGTGGCGGAAGCGGTCCTCCTTGGACCCGGTGCCCCAGTGCGGACTGCGCCCGTGGAAGCGGACGACGGCGAGCCGGGATGAGGTGACCGGCGTGACGGGTGGCATGGACGTGGGCAGGCCCTGCGCCGTGTCCACGGCCACCGCGCTCGCGTCGAGGTCGGTGAGCAGCGCCGCCGTCGACGGCTCGCGGTCGGGCCGCCACCAGCCGGGGTGCCGGAACTCCACGGCGAACGGCCATCCGCGGGCCCGCTCCCGGCACCGGCGCAGGAACGCCTCGGCCTCGGGGCCGGGAGTGAGCGACGGCGGGAACTGGAACAGCAGGGTGCCCAGCCGCCCCGCCTCCCTGAGCGGCTCCAGCGCCTCGGCGAAGCGGGCCCACACCTCGTCGAGCAGCCCCGCGTCGGCGCCGGGCGGGCGCCGTAAGTCGGCGGGCAGCGCCGCCGGGCGCGTCGGATGGCCGGTCAGCAGGGAGAACGCCTTGACGTCGAAGACGAAGCCGTCCGGGGTGCGCTCCGCCCACAGCCGGCTGTTGCGCGCGCTCGGCAGGGCGTAGTAGGTCGAGTCCGCCTCGACGACGGGGAACCGCTCGGCGTAGTACCGCAGCCGCCCCTCCGCGTCGCGCCGCCCGCGCGGGTACCACCCGCTCGTCACCAGTGCCCGGTCCGTCCACGAGCACGTCCCCACCAGGATCTCCGCCATCCGCCGTGAGTACCCCGCCGGCCGTGGATCAGTACGCCCGGCAACGGCGCGGCGGCAGTTCACCCGCTCTTCATCCGCCGGGTTCAACACCGTGACGCGGGGGAATGTTGGCGTGCGCATGCTCTGTCCGCACCGCCAGCCCCGCCCTTCCCCCCGGAGGTTGATGTGTCCGGCAGTTCCGTGTACCGCCGTGCCCGCACCGTCGTCGCGTCCGCGACGGCCCTCGCCGCTGCCGCGGTCGGCCTGTGGGCCGGGCTCGGCAGCGAGTCCGCGCACGCCGCGGGCACCGTGCCGACCCCGGACCACGTGGTCGTCGTGGTCTTCGAGAACCACGCCTACAGCCAGGTCATCGGCTCCTCCAGCGCCCCGTACATCAACTCGCTCAAGTCCGGCGGCGCCAACCTCACCCAGTCCTACGCCCTGACCCACCCCAGCCAGCCGAACTACTTCGCCCTCTTCTCCGGCTCCACCCAGGGCATCACCGACGACAGCTGCTACACCCCCGGCTTCTCCTCCGCCGCCAACCTGGCCTCCGAGCAGCTCGCCGCCGGCCGCACCTGGGCCAGCTACAACGAGACCCTGCCCAGCCAGGGCTCCACCACCTGCAGCAGCGGCAACTACGCCCGCAAGCACAACCCCTGGTTCGGCTTCAGCAACGTACCGACCTCGACGGCCAAGACCTTCGCCCAGTTCCCGACCGACTACTCCACCCTCCCCCAGCTGTCCTTCGTCGTCCCCAACCTGTGCAGCGACATGCACGACTGCTCGGTGTCCACCGGCGACACCTGGCTGAAGAACAAGCTCGGCGCCTACGCCACCTGGGCCAAGACCCACAACAGCCTCCTGGTCGTCACCTTCGACGAGGACAACCGGCTCAGCGGCAACCGCATCCCGACCGTCCTGTACGGCCAGCCGGTGACGGCGGGTTCGTCGTCCGCCACCACGTACAACCACTACGACCTGCTGCGCACCCTGGAGGACACCCAGGGCCTGACCGCGCACGCGGGCAACGCGGCCTCCGCCAAGGACATCACCGGGATCTGGACCTCCTGAGGTGTACGTAGCGGACAGCCGCGCGAGTACCCCGAGCGCACCGGCGTCCGCGAACGGTGCCGTCCGGCCCCCGGCCGGGCGGCGCCGTGCCGCGGTCGCCCCCACGGTGCTCGCGCTGGGCACGGTCAGCCTGGTCACCGACGTGTCGTCCGAGATGGTCACGGCGGTCCTGCCGCTGTACCTGGTGACGGGCCTCGGCCTGTCGCCGCTGGGCTTCGGCCTCCTGGACGGCGTCTACAACGGCTTCTCGGCACTCGTCCGGCTGGCCGGGGGCCACCTGGCCGACCGGGGCGGGGGCCGCCACAAGTGGGTGGCGGGGTTCGGCTACGGCATCTCGGCGCTGTGCAAGCCATTGCTGCTGCTGGCCCACAGCCTCACCCCCATCGGCCTGGTCCTCGCCGCCGACCGCACGGGCAAGGGCCTGCGCACCGCCCCGCGGGACGCGCTGATCTCCCTCTCCAGCACGCCGGAGACCCGGGGCCGGGCCTTCGGCGTCCACCGCGCGATGGACACGGCGGGCGCGCTGCTCGGCCCGCTGGCCGCTTTCCTGGTCCTGCGGGCGACGGTGGACGGCTACGACGCGGTGTTCACGGTGAGCTTCTGCGTGGCCGTGCTCGGCGTCCTGGTGCTGGTGCTCTTCGTACCGAGCCGCCGGGACGACCACCGCGGCGACCCGGACACCCGCCCCACCCCGCGCGCCGCCCTCGGCCTGCTGCGCCACCGCGACCTGCGCCGCGTCACGGTGTGCGCCCTGCTCCTGGGCCTGGCCACGGTCAGCGACTCCTTCGTCTACCTGCTGCTGCAGCGCGGACTCGGCGTCCCCGACCGCTGGTTCGCCCTGCTTCCGCTGGGCACCGCGGCGGCGTTCCTGCTGCTGGCCGTGCCGCTTGGCCGGCTGGCGGACCGGGTGGGCCGCTGGACGGTCTTCCTGGCGGGCCACGGCGCGCTGCTCCTCGGGTACGCGCTGCTGCTCGGCTCCTGGCACGGCACCGCCCTGCCGTACGTCGTTCTCACCCTGCACGGCGCCTTCTACGCGGCCACCGACGGGGTGCTGATGGCGGTGGCCTCGGACAGCGTGCCTCAGGCCCTGCGCTCCTCGGGCCTGGCCCTGGTCCAGACGGGGCAGGCGCTGACCCGTTTCGCCTGCTCACTCGCTTTCGGCGCGGCCTGGACGCTGTGGGGCGACCGTACGGCGCTGGCGGCGGCGACGGCGTTGCTGGCCGTGTGCGCGGCGTTCTCCCTCACCCTCCGCCCGAAAGGCACGGCATGACGGTACGGAACCGCATCCTGGTGCTCCTCTCGGCCCTGTTCGTGCTCGCCGGGGTCGCCGCGGCCTCCGTACTGCACGCGTCGGCGCGAGCGGACCGCCGCGACCACCCGCAGGCGGGCGGCCCGAAGGTCGTCTCCGGAACGGTGACGCTCACGCGGCCGGACCGCATGGTGTTCCGCAACATGGCCTGGGGCCCCCACCGCGACGAGCTGACCACGGTCCGGGCCTCCGACCCGTCCGGCCCCCGCACCGCCTCCGGCGTCAAGTGCCTGCGCTTCTACGCCGCCGCCGGCACCGGCGTCTGCCTCCAGGCGGTGCACGGCCCGGTCTCGGACACGTACCGGGCCCTGATCCTGGACGCGAGCCTCCACGAGAGGGCCCGCTACGACGTCCCCGGCATCCCGTCCCGCGTCCGCGTCTCCCCGACCGGCCACTTCGCCGCCTGGACGGCGTTCGTGGGCGGCGACTCCTACGCGGGCACCGACTTCTCGACCCGCGCGGCGATCGTGGACACCCGCACGGGCAGGCTGATCCCGACCCTGGAGTCCTTCCGCATCCGCAAGGACGGACGCGTCTACCACGCGGCCGACGTCAACTTCTGGGGAGTGACGTTCGCGGCCGACGACCGCACCTTCTACGCCACGCTCGCGACGAAGGGCAAGACCTACCTGGTCCGCGGCGACCTGCGCACACGGACGGTCACCACCCTCCACACCAACGTCGAATGCCCCTCCCTCTCCCCCGACGGCACCCGCGTCGCGTACAAGAAACGCGTCCCCGGCCTCCCGAAGGACGCCCCCTGGCGCCTGTACGTCCTGAACCTCCGCACGATGCGCGAGACTCCGCTGTCCGAGACCCGCAGCGTGGACGACCAGGCGGTATGGCGGGACACCCACACGATCGTGTACGCGCTGCCCGGTGACTACGGGGCGGACCTGTACGAGATCCCGGCGGACGGCACGGGACGGCCCCGGCGGATCAGCGAGGCCGCGGTCTCGCCCGCCTACACGGGAGCCGCCGGCTAGCCGCACGCGGGTCAACGCGTGGGCGGCGGTTTTCCGTCGCCGGGGTGGTTTGCCGTCCGGTCCGCCGTCGCCGTCACCAGGCCGCCCGGACACTCGGGGCGAGGCGGCGCGGGCCGCCGAAGGGGGCGGCATGGCCGAGAACAGGATCCTGGTCGCGGTACGGGAGCACCACCGGGACGAGGGGGCGGGCGCCGAGCAGTTGCGGAAGATCCGGGACGCCATCGAGTCGGGCGGGTTCGGGGTCCGCTGGGCGGTCACCGCCGCCGACGCGGAGGCGATCCTGCGCACCGAGGCCGGTCTGGCCGCGGCGCTGGTGGCCTGGGACCTGCCGGGCACCGCGAGGGCGAACGGCAACGGGGACGCGGGTGGCGCCGCCGTCCTGCGCCGGATCGGCCGCCGGTTCCAGAACCTGCCGGTGTTCCTGGTCATGGCGGAGGAGGGCGTGCGCGACCTGCCGCTGTGGGTGTCGGAGTCGGTGGTCGGCTACCTCTGGCCGCTGGAGGACACCCCCGGCTTCATCGCGGGCCGGGTCACCACCGCCGCCCGCGCCTACCGGGAGGCGGTCCTGCCGCCGTTCTTCCGGGCGCTGCGCCGGTTCGACGACGCGCACCAGTACTCCTGGCACACCCCGGCGCACTCCGGTGGCGTCGCCTTCCTCAAGTCGCCCGCGGGACGGGCCTTCCACGACTACTTCGGGGAGCGGCTGCTGCGCAGCGACCTGTCGATCTCGGTCGAGGAACTCGGCTCCCTGTTCGAGCACACCGGCCCGATCGGCGAGGCCGAGCGGAACGCGGCCCGGGTCTTCGGAGCGGACCTCACCTACTTCGTGCTGCACGGCGACTCCACCTGCAACCGGCTGGTCGGCCACTTCAGCGTCACGCGCGACGAGATCGCGCTGGTGGACCGCAACTGCCACAAGTCGGTGCTGCACGGTCTGGTCGTCTCCGGTGCCCGTCCGGTCTATCTGGTCCCCACCCGCAACGGCTACGGCCTGGCCGGGCCGCTGCCCCCGGCGGAGCTCGACGCCCAGGCGGTGGCGGCCCGGATCGCCGCGCACCCGCTCACCCCGGACGCCGTGTCGCCGCACGCCCAGTACGCCGTCTTCACCAACTCGACCTACGACGGCCTGTGTTACGACGCGGTGGCGACAGCCAGGGCGTTCGCGCCCAGCACTCCGCGGCTGCACTTCGACGAGGCGTGGTTCGCGTACGCGCGCTTCCACCCGCTCTACGCGGGCCGTTACGGCATGTCGGTGGACGAGGACGCCTTCCCGGAGTCGTACCGGCCCACCGTCTTCGCGACCCAGTCCACGCACAAGCTGCTGGCCGCGCTCTCGCAGAGCGCCATGGTGCACGTCCGGCCCGCGCCCCGGGCGCCGGTGGAGCACGACCGGTTCAACGAGGTGCTGATGATGCACGGCACCACGTCCCCGCTCTATCCGATGATCGCCTCCCTGGACGTGGCCACCGCCATGATGGACGGGCCGCAGGGCCGCTGGCTGGTCGACGAGGCGGTGACCGAGGCGGTCCGGTTCCGTCAGGAGATGGTCCGGGTCCGGCGGCGCATCGAGGCCGCCGGGGACCGGCCGCCGTGGTTCTTCGGTGTGTGGCAGCCCGAGACGGTGACCGATCCGGCGAGCGGCGAGCCGCTGCCCTTCGACGAGGCACCGGCCGACCTGCTGCGCACCGACCCGTCCTGCTGGACCCTCCGGCCGGGCGCCGACTGGCACGGCTTCCCCGGGCTGAGCGAGGGCCACTGCATGCTGGACCCGATCAAGGTCACCCTGACCTGCCCGGGGATCAGCGCCACCGGCGAGATGGCGGACCGGGGCATCCCGGCCCGGGTGCTCACCGCCTATCTGGCCACCCGGAACATCGTGGTGGAGAAGACCGACAGCTACACCGCGCTGCTGCTGTTCTCCATGGGCATCACCAAGGGCAAGTGGGGCACCCTGCTGGACGCCCTGATGGACTTCAAGGCCCTGTACGACGGCGCCGCCCCGCTGGAGCGCGTACTGCCCGCCCTCGCCGCCCGGCACGCCCGGCGCTACGCCGGCCTGACCCTGCCCGAACTGTGCCAGGAGATGCACGACCATCTGCGCTCGGTCCGTCTGGTGGAGCTGCTGGACACCGCCTTCCAGCGGCTGCCGGAGCCCGTCGCCCCACCCCAGCTGTGTTACCAGCGCCTGGTACGCGGCGGCACCGAACGCGTCCGCCTCACCGAGGCGGCGGACCGGGTCGCCGCCGCCATGGTCACCGTCACCCCACCGGGCATCCCGGTCCTCATGCCCGGCGAGAGCACCGGCACCTGCGACGGCCCGCTCCTGCGCTACCTCACCGCCCTGGAATCCTTCGACCGCCGCTTCCCGGGCTTCCGCAGCGAGACCCACGGCGTCACGGTCGACGAGGACACCGGCGACTACCTGATCGAGTGCCTGCGCCCGGAGGAGACCCCGACCCCGGCAAAGCGCCGAACCTCCGCACCGGCCCAACGACGCGCCCCCGAGCCGGCCCGCCCACCCCACTGACCCCGAGACCGCCCCCGGCGGAGCGCCGGGTCAGAGATCGTCCGGGAGGATCCGGAAGTGGGTGTGCTCGAGCGATCCGTACCGTGCCCGTACGGCCGGCGCGGCGCCCAGGATCTCAGGCGTGGACGGCGCCAGGACCAGCCGCATCTGCCGCACTCGCTCGGCATCCTCCTCGCGCGCCGCTGCGCCTGCCACCGCCGGTGCGGGGCCTCGTAATCACCACCCTTCGACGGCTGGCCCAACGACGGCCAGGGCGTGTATCGGAAGTGGATCAGGCCGTGTCGGCGAGTTCGACGAGGTGGCGGGCCGTGCGAGCAGCTTCAACGATCTGGTGCAGGTGCGCGCCGGGCAGGTGTGCCACACGCCAGCCGCGTTCGCGTGCCTCGGCGGCAAGGTCGTCATACGGAGGGCCGAACAGCAGGTAGGAACAGGGGTGGTCGTCCCAGCCGCTGGGGACCGGGATGCGCTGCTCGTAATAGGACAGCGGCAGCGTCGGCTGCTCCTCGATGACTGTCTGCCGCACTGTCGGATCGGAGAACATGGGGGCGAGGTCCGCCTCGTCCCACCAGTCGGTCCAGCGTGGCAGTCTGCCGTTCACGGCCATCGGACGGAGAAATTCCAGCAACTCGGGTGGGGCGACCGGGGTCGGTCCGGTCCTGGCCGGCAGCGCGGCGTCGACGAAGATCGAGCTGGTCACGGGATGGTCGAGGCCCGAGCGGATCGTCGGGAGGAACAAGCCCGCGTTGCTGTGTGCCACCAACGTGACAGGGCTGCCGACCGGGACCTGCTGGAGGTCGTCGCGGACCGCCTCGGCGATGCGGGGCCAAAATGGCGGAGCGCCGGCTCCTATGTGCAGCAACGAGGGGACCCGCACCTGGTGTCCCGCCGCTGTCAGGTGTTCGGCCACGGGGTGCCAGGTCGAGGGGCCTACGGACGGGCTGTGCACGAGAACGAAGATCGGCTGCATTTGTCGATCCTGTCGCCCACGCCATCGCAGGCGCGACCTGCTTGGCTGAGAGCAGAACGCCGCTTCGAAGGTAGGCGCGGTTCTGGCGGGAGGCAGCGCGACCTGCGCACCGCGCGGCCCTGCGGCGGCCACAGACGGCCTCGGAGAGGCCATACGGCTCCGGGGCCAGTGGTCGATCACCGCTGACCCCGGAGCACACCCGAGAAAGAAACCCCGCTGACCTGCGCCTACAGCACCGGCAGGTTCTTCCGCAGCTCGAACGCCGTCACCTCGGAGCGGTACTCCTCCCACTCCTGGCGCTTGTTGCGGAGGAAGAAGTCGAAGACGTGTTCGCCGAGGGTCTCGGCGACCAGGTCGCTGCCCTCCATGAGGGTCAGGGCCTCGCCGAGGTTCTGCGGGAGGGGCTCGATGCCCATGGCGCGGCGCTCGGCGTTGGAGAGGGCCCAGACGTCGTCCTCGGCGCCGGGCGGGAGTTCGTAGCCCTCCTCGATGCCCTTGAGGCCGGAGGCCAGCAGGAGGGCGTAGGCGAGGTACGGGTTGGCGCCGGAGTCGAGGGAGCGGACCTCGACGCGGGCGGAGCCGGTCTTGCCGGGCTTGTACATCGGGACGCGGACCAGGGCGGAGCGGTTGTTGTGGCCCCAGCAGATGTAGGAGGGGGCCTCGCCGCCGGCGCCCGCGGTGCGCTCGGAGCCGCCCCAGATGCGCTTGTAGGAGTTGACCCACTGGTTGGTGACCGCGGAGATCTCCGCCGCGTGCTTGAGCAGGCCCGCGATGAAGGAGCGGCCGACCTTGGAGAGCTGGTACTCCGCGCCGGACTCGTAGAACGCGTTCCGGTCACCTTCGAAGAGGGACAGGTGCGTGTGCATGCCCGAACCGGGGTGCTCGGAGAACGGCTTGGGCATGAAGGTCGCCTGGACGCCCTGCTCCAGCGCCACCTGCTTCATGACCAGGCGGAAGGTCATGATGTTGTCCGCCGTGGAGAGCGCGTCGGCGTAGCGCAGGTCGATCTCCTGCTGGCCGGGGGCGCCCTCGTGGTGGGAGAACTCGACCGAGATGCCCATCGACTCCAGCATGGTGATCGCCTGGCGGCGGAAGTCCATGCCGATGTTCTGCGGGGTGTGGTCGAAGTAGCCGGAGTTGTCGGCGGGCGTCGGGCGTGAGCCGTCGAGGGGGCGGTCCTTCAGCAGGAAGAACTCGATCTCCGGGTGGGTGTAGAAGGTGAAGCCCAGGTCGGAGGTGCGGGCCAGGGCGCGCTTGAGGACGTAGCGCGGGTCGGCGAAGGACGGGGAGCCGTCCGGCATCAGGATGTCGCAGAACATGCGGGCGGTGCCGGGGGCCTCGGCGCGCCAGGGCAGGACCTGGAAGGTGGAGGGGTCCGGCTTGGCGATCATGTCGGACTCGTATACCCGGGCGAAGCCCTCGATGGCGGAGCCGTCGAAGCCGATGCCCTCGTCGAAGGCCTGTTCAAGCTCGGCCGGGGCCACGGCCACGGACTTGAGGAAGCCCAGCACGTCCGTGAACCACAGGCGTACGAACCGGATGTCGCGCTCCTCCAAGGTCCGGAGCACGAACTCCTGCTGCTTGTCCATCTTCCGCTTCCCCATCCTTGCTGGTCAGGCCGCCTGTCTCCGGTAACACCGGAAGCGGTCGGGCACCTGAGCATCCCACCACAACACCATTTCACGCGTGTTGCGGACCTTGATCGCCCGGCCGTCCTCGACCTGAACGGCCCGCGTACGGCAGGTGTACCGCTCTTCGCCCATCTTGCCTGCTCGCACCGATATCCGTAATGGCCGGTCCGCTTCCTCCGTGAGCGACACCACGCTTCTTAAAGTTGCATCTTAAATGCAACTTTAAATACCGTTCTGACCAGTGCCGGGCCCGTGCCGGGTCCGTAGAGCCATCAGGAGTCCGCCATGCTCTCCGAGCAGTCCGCAGCCACCGTCCGCGCCACGCTCCCCGTCGTCGGCGCCGCCATCGGCGAGATCACCGAGCGTTTCTACGCCGGGCTCTTCGCCGCGCACCCCGAGCTGCTCCGCGACCTGTTCAACCGCGGCAACCAGGCCGCCGGCACCCAGCGCCAGGCCCTCGCCGGTTCCATCGCCGCCTTCGCCACGCACCTCGTGGACCACCCGGACCAGCGGCCGGACGCGATGCTGGCCCGTATCGCGCACAAGCACGCCTCCCTCGGCGTCGCGCCCGAGCAGTACGAGGTCGTCCACCAGCACCTCTTCGCCGCCATCGTCGACGTCCTCGGCGAGGCCGTCACGCCCGAGGTCGCGGCCGCCTGGGACGAGGTCTACTGGCTGATGGCCAACGCGCTGATCGCCGTCGAGAAGCGGCTGTACGAGGAGAGCGGCAGCCGCGGGTGGCGGGAGTGGGAGGTCGTCGAGCGGGTCGCCGAGACCGCCGACGTCGTGAGCTTGCGGCTGCGCCCGGTGGACGGCGGGCCGGTGCGGGACTTCCGCGCGGGGCAGTACGTCTCCGTCCGCGTCGGGCTTTCCGACGGCGCCCGGCAGATCCGCCAGTACAGCCTCTCCGGGGCGCAGGGGTCGACGGTGCGGCAGATCAGCGTGAAGCGGGTGCACGGCGGTGCGACCCCCGACGGCGAGGTCTCCAACCGCCTGCACGCGCACGTGCGCGAAGGTGACGTCCTGGAGCTGTCCGAGCCGTACGGTGACCTCGTCCTGGACGACGCCGCGGACACGCCCCTGCTGCTCGCCTCCGCCGGCATCGGGGTGACCCCCATGGTCGCGATGCTGGCCCAGCTCGCCGGGACCGGCCACAGGGCCCCGGTCACCGTCGTCCACGGCGACCGCTCCCCCGCCGACCACGCCCTGCGCGCCGACCACGAGGCGTACACGGCGAAGCTGCCGGAGGCGACGGCGCACTTCTGGTACGAGGAGCAGGCCCCGGCGGGTGCCCGGTCCGGGCTGGTCGATCTGAGCGGCGTCACCGTCGCGGACGGCACGCGCGCGTATCTGTGCGGCCCGCTCCCCTTCATGCGCGCCGTGCGCGCCCAGCTGATCGAGAAGGGCGTGGCCCCGGCCGACATCCACTACGAGGTGTTCGGCCCCGACCTGTGGCTGGCCCAGGCCTAGGCCTGGGGCCTGGAGATCTCCAGCAGCAGCGGCCCGGTCGGGTCGGTGACCATGTCCGCCAGCGTGAGCGGGTCCAGCGTGGCGTAGAACGCCTCCTGGGCCCGCCGCAGGGCGCCGCGCAGGCGGCAGGCGGAGTTCAGGGGGCAGGGCGTGGGTCCCTCGCAGTCGACCACGTCGCCGTCGCCCTCGAAGGCCCGCACCACGGCGCCCACCGAGGCCGTACGGCCCTTCTCGCTGAGCGCCAGCCCGCCGCCCCGGCCGCGGCGGGCGTCGACCAGGCCCATGTGCTGGAGCTCGGCGACGACCTTCGCCGTGTGGGTGTACGGCACGTCCATGTCGCCCGCGACCTCACGGGTCGTGGGGCTGGTCCCGCCCGCGACGGCGAGCCGCATGAGCACCCGCAGCGCCAGGTCGGTGGATCGCAACAGCCGCATACCGGCAGCGTAGGTAATTTGCATACCGCGTTCAAATTATCGTCCGCCGGCCCGTTCCGGCGCCCTCCCTACGGGAGGAAACCTTTCCCCCACTACGATCAGCGAGCCCCACCCGTCCCTTCCCTTTCCCCCAGAAGGACACCGCCCATGGGTTCCGCCAAGAACAGCGGCAGCGCGGCGCGCAAGGCGCGCATAGAGGAGTTGCGGCGAGCCGAGCAGGCCCGCGAACGGCGCAGGCGGGTGCTCATCGTCGCCGCGAGCGCGGTGGTCGTCGCCGGTCTCGTGGTCGGCGGCGTCGTGCTCGTGCGCTCCCAGTCGGACGGTTCGGACGGCAAGGACACGGCGAGCGGGGCGTCGAAGAGCTCCGGGGACTCGGGCCACTTCACCACGGGCAAGGACGGCGTGCGGACCTGGTCCGGCAAGCTGGCCCGGATCCACGTCACCGCCCCCGTGAAGTACCCGATGCACCCGCCCGTGGGCGGCAACCACAACCCGGTGTGGCTGAACTGCAACGGCAACGTCTACACCTCGCCCGTGAAGGACGAGAACGCCGTGCACTCGCTGGAGCACGGCGCGGTCTGGGTGACGTACACCGCCAAGGCCGCGAAGGCGGACGTGGACGCGCTCGCGGCCAAGGTGAAGAAGACGCCGTACACGCTGATGAGCCCGTACGAGAACCAGGCGGCGCCGCTGGTGCTGTCGGCGTGGGGCCACCAGGTGGCCGTGAAGAGCGCCTCCGACCCGGAGGTGGACAAGTTCTTCGCCACGTACGTCCAGGGCGAGCAGACGCCCGAGCCGGGCGCCTCGTGCACCGGCGGGACGATGAAGTGACGCGGCTCGTCGGCCTGGTCGCGGGGGCCGCGGCGGCGGTGCTCGTCGCGGGCGGCGCGATCACCTACGCGGTGGCCCAGGAGGACGGGGACGCGGGGGCGCCGGCGCCGGGCGCGGAGTCGGCGGACGCCGGCTTCGCGCGGGACATGGCGGTCCATCACCAGCAGGCCGTCGAGATGTCGTACATCGTGCGCGACCGCACCAAGAACGAGGAAGTCCGGCGGCTCGCGTACGACATCGCGCAGACGCAGGCCAACCAGCGGGGCATGCTGCTGGGCTGGCTCGACCTGTGGGGGCTGCCCAAGGTGTCGGCCGAGCCGCCGATGACCTGGATGGGCATGGGTGACATGCCCTCCGGCAAGGACGGCGCGCTGATGCCGGGCATGGCGACCAACACGGAGCTGAAGAAGCTGGAGGGCCTCAGCGGCAGGCGGGCCGAGGTCCTCTACCTCCAGCTGATGACGGCCCATCACAAGGGCGGCATCCACATGGCCGAGGGGTGCGTGGCGAAGTGCACCGTCGGCGTGGAGAAGAAGCTCGCTCAGGGCATGGTCGACGCGCAGCAGTCGGAGATCCGGCTGATGGCGGACATGCTCAAGGAGCGTGGGGCGCAAGCGCGTTCTTAATACGCCCGCAAGGATGAAAGCCTCAAATCGCCCTGACCGAGGGTTCCTTGAGCTTCTCTTGACTCTCGCGTTCCCCTGGCATGAACGGTTCATCGAAAGAGTGACCCCCATCCTGTGATCCACGGGCCGAACCGCCGCGGGCCCGGCGCGGATCACCGGTGACCAACCACACATGCCTACATGCGCCTCCCATCGCGAGGCGCATCGCAGGGGGTTACATGAGATCCAACCGCGCCAACCTGCGCGCCGCGAGCCTGGCAGCGACACTGCCCATGCTCGCCGGCGCGCTGGCGCTCGGCACGCCCGCGGCGCACGCCGCGGACAACCCGGGCCGGGACACGCTGGCGGGCACCAAGCCCGCCTGGGCCACGGCCAAGGCGGACCAGGGCGCCACCTCGGACAGCGCCCAGGTCTCCGCCCGGGTCTACCTGGCCGGCCGGAACGCCTCCGGCCTCGCGGCCTACGCCAAGGCGGTGTCCGACCCGAACTCGCCGCAGTACGGCAAGTTCCTGAGCGCCAAGAAGGCGCAGGCCCGCTTCGGTGCCACCAAGGCCCAGGTGGCCGCCGTCACGTCCTGGCTGAAGTCGGCCGGGCTGAAGGTCACCGGCGCCACGCGGCACTACCTCACCGTCACCGGTGACGTGGCCGCCGCCGAGAAGGCGTTCGGCACCCAGCTGCACAACTACGCCAAGGGCGCCAAGACCTACCACGCGCCCTCGAAGGCGGCCTCGGTGCCGGAGGCCCTGAACGGCGCCGTCCTGACCGTCACCGGCCTGGACAACGCGCCGCACAAGGCGAGCCACAAGGACCAGCTGCCGCCGCCGGACGCCGTGTTCAAGAACTCCGGGCCGTTCTCCTCGTACTACGGCTCGAACGTCGCGAGCACGCTGCCGGACGCGTACGGCTCGAAGATCCCGTACGCCGTCAAGGGCTACACCGGCAAGCAGCTGCGCGCCGCCTACGGTGCCGGCACGTACACCGGCAAGGGTGTCCGGATCGCCATCACCGACGCCTACGCCTCGCCGACCATCGCCTTCGACGCGCAGAGCTATGCGAAGAAGCACGGTGACGCGGCGTGGAAGACCGGCCAGCTGCACCAGGTGCTGCCGAAGAACTACACGAAGACCGAGGAGTGCGGGGCGGCCGGCTGGTACGGCGAGGAGACCCTCGACGTCGAGGCCGTGCACGCGGTCGCGCCGGACGCCGACGTCACGTACGTGGGCGGCGCCTCCTGCTACGACGACGACCTGCTCGACTCGCTCAGCAAGATCGTCGACAACCACCTGGCCGACATCGTCTCCAACTCCTGGGGCGACATCGAGGCCAACCAGACGCCGGACCTGGCCGCCGCCTACGACCAGGTCTTCCAGTTCGGCGCGGTCGAGGGCATCGGCTTCTACTTCTCCTCCGGCGACAACGGCGACGAGGTCGCCAACACCGGCACGAAGCAGGTCGACACCCCGGCCAACTCGGCCTGGGTGACGGCGGTCGGCGGTACCTCGCTGGCGGTCGGCAAGGGCGACAAGTACCTGTGGGAGACCGGCTGGGGCACCGAGAAGGCCTCGCTGTCGGCTGATGGCAAGAGCTGGACCGGCTTCCCCGGCGCCTTCACCTCGGGTGCGGGCGGCGGCACCAGCAAGACCGTGGCCGAGCCCGCCTACCAGAAGGGCGTCGTCCCGGACTCGCTCGCCAAGGCCAACAGCGCCACCGGCAACCGCGTCGTCCCGGACATCTCGGCGATCGCCGACCCGAACACCGGCTTCCTGGTCGGCCAGACCCAGACCTTCCCGGACGGGTCGCAGCAGTACAGCGAGTACCGCATCGGCGGCACCTCGCTCGCCGCGCCGGTGATCGCGGCCGTCCAGGCCCTGGCCCAGGAGGCGCGCGGCGGCAAGGCGCTCGGCTTCGCCAACCCGGCGATCTACGCCAAGTACGGGTCGAAGGCGTACCACGACGTCACCGACAACCCGACCGGCAAGGGTCTGGCGGTCGCCCGCGTGGACTTCGCCAACGGCTACGACGCCGCCGACGGCCTGCTGACCTCGGTCCGCAGCCTGGGCAAGGACAGCTCGCTGTCCGCGGTGAAGGGCTACGACGACGTGACCGGCGTGGGCACGCCCGCGAGCGGCTACGTGGAGTCGTACAAGCGCCACTGAGGCACCGCCGGCAACGGCACCCTGAGGGGGCGCGGGGTGGGTCCACCCCGCGCCCCTTCGCCGCGCGTGGGGCGGCGCACACCCCGCACCACCCATCGCGTCGCTTTGACGATTACACTGGGCCCGTGCCTGAGTTGAACTTCTGGTCGATCTATCAGCATGGCTTCGCACGCGTCGCCGCGTGTACGGGTCACACCGTCATCGCGGACCCGCACGCCAACGCCGAAGCGGTCCTGCGCCACGCGCGCCGGTGCGACGGGGAGGGGGTGGCCGTCGCCGTCTTCTCGGAGATGGGGCTGTGCGGCTACTCGATCGAGGACCTGCTGCTGCAGGACGCGCTGCTCGACCAGGTCGAGGAGGCGCTGCAGGAGGTGGTGGCCGGGTCGGCCCAGCTGCTGCCGGTACTGGTCGTCGGTGCCCCGCTGCGCCACCGCAACCGGGTCTACAACTGCGCGGTGATCGTGCACCGCGGCCGTGTCCTCGGTGTCGTGCCCAAGTCGTACCCCCCGAACTACCGGGAGTTCTACGAGCGCCGGCAGATCGGCGACGGCGCCGACGAGCGCGGCGGCACGATCCGCGTCGGCGGCGAGACCGTGCCGTTCGGCGTCGATCTGCTGTTCGAGGCCGGGGACGTCCCCGGTCTCGTGCTGCACGCGGAGATCTGCGAGGACATGTGGGTGCCGGTGCCGCCGAGCGCCGAGGCGGCCCTCGCCGGTGCGACCGTCCTGGTCAATCTCTCGGGCAGCCCGATCACGGTCGGGCGGGCCGAGGACCGCAAGCTGCTGTGCCGTTCGGCGTCCTCCCGCTGCCTCGCCGCGTACGTCTACGCCGCGGCCGGCCTCGGCGAGTCGACCACCGACCTGTCCTGGGACGGCCAGGCCATGGTCTACGAGAACGGCGTGCTGCTGGCGGAGACCGAGCGGTTCCCGCTCGGCGACAGTCACGCGGTGGCCGACGTGGACCTCGACCTGCTGCGGCAGGAGCGGCAGCGGATGGGCACGTTCGACGACAACCGCCGTACGCACCGCGCGCGGACCGGTGACTTCCGGACGGTCACGTTCGAGCTCGATCCGCCGCCCACCGACCTGGGGCTGCGCCGTCGCCTGGAGCGCTTCCCGTTCGTGCCGGCCGACGCCGAGCGCCTCGCCCTGGACTGCTACGAGGCGTACAACATCCAGGTCGCGGGCCTTCAGCAGCGACTGGCGGCGATCGGCGGCCCGAAGGTGGTCATCGGGGTGTCCGGCGGCCTCGACTCCACGCACGCGCTGATCGTCGCCGCCCGCGCGATGGACCGCGCGGGCCGCCCGCGCAGCGACATCCTGGCCTTCACGCTGCCCGGCTTCGCCACCAGCGACCACACCAAGGACAACGCCCACAAGCTGATGAACTCGCTCGGCGTCACCGCGGCCGAGCTGGACATCACCCCCACCGCGCGGCTGATGCTGAAGGAGATGGGCCACCCGTTCGCGTCCGGCGAGCCGGTGTACGACGTCACCTTCGAGAACGTGCAGGCCGGACTGCGCACCGACTACCTGTTCCGGCTGGCCAACCAGCGCGGGGGCATCGTGCTGGGCACCGGTGACCTGTCGGAGCTGGCGCTCGGCTGGTCCACGTACGGCGTGGGCGACCAGATGAGCCACTACAACGTCAACTCGGGCGTGCCGAAGACACTGATCCAGCATCTGATCCGCTGGGTCATCAGCAGCGACCAGTTCGACGAGGAGACCGGCAAGACCCTCGCGGCGATCCTCGACACGGAGATCAGCCCGGAGCTCGTACCGGGCGAGGAGATGCAGTCCACCGAGTCCAAGATCGGCCCGTACGCGCTGCACGACTTCACGCTCTTCCATGTGCTGCGCTACGGCTTCCGGCCGTCGAAGATCGCCTTCCTGGCCTGGCACGCCTGGCACGACCCGGACGCCGGAGCCTGGCCGCCGAACTTCCCGGAGGCCAAGCGGGTGGCGTACGACCTGGCGGAGATCCGGCACTGGCTGGAGGTCTTCTGCCGTCGCTTCTTCGCGTTCGCGCAGTTCAAGCGCTCGGCAATGCCGAACGGGCCGAAGGTCTCGGCCGGCGGTTCGCTCTCGCCGCGCGGTGACTGGCGCGCACCGTCCGACAGCTCGGCACGGGCCTGGCTGCGAGACCTCGCCCGCTTGGACGTCCCGGAGGCGGGAGGCTGAGGCGGCGTCGATGACGGCCACAGCAGGTGCCATCAGTGATCACCCCGAGCAGTCCCCCGGGACATCCCCGAAGGCCCCCTGTACCGTCGCGGACGGACCCGCGCGGACGACCGCCTGGGCGCCGCGTGGTCCGAACAGGTGCAGGATCTCCACGGCGGTCGTACCGGCCGGGCCGAACCAGTGGGGTTCGCCCGTGTCGAACTCGGCCACTTCACCGGGGCGGAGTGTGAGTTCGTTCTCCCCGAGGATGAGGCGCAGCTCGCCCGCGAGGACGTAGAGCCACTCGTATCCGTCGTGGGTCACCAGCTTCGGCTCACGAGGTGCCAGCACCTGCTTGAACACCTGCACCCGGCCCGGATACTGCGTCAGGGGCACGAGGACGCTGCCGTGCCCCCTGCTCAGGGGCTTGAGATGCACCCGGGGGTCACCGCTGGCCGGCGCGGCCACCAGCTGGTCGAGTGCGACGCGGTGCGCCCGCGCGAGGGGGATGAGCAGGTCCAGCGTCGGGCGCCGTTTGCCTGATTCGAGACGGGACAGCGTGCTCACGGAGATCCCGGTCGCGGCCGCGAGCGCCTCCAGCGTGAGTCCGCGGTCCCGGCGCAGCGTGCGCAGCCGTGGCCCGATGTCTTCGAGTATCTGTTCCAGTTCCACGTCCACGGAGCCCATTTTGCGGCCTCCGCAAAAGTGCTGGGCGGCGGTCGTCGTCCGGCCGGAGTCTTGCCGGGCAGCTACTTCCGGACGTGAGAGGCGGGCCATGACCACGACGACCCATCCTGTGCAGCCCACTTCGGGCGTGCGCAGGCGCTGGACGGTGCTGGCCGTCTGCTGTCTGAGCATGTTCCTGGTGGGCCTGGACACCACCATCGTCAATGTGGGTCTGCCCGCCATCGGGCACGGCCTGGGGGCCGGGACGCGCGGTCTCGAATGGACCGTCGACGCGTACACCCTCGTGCTGGCCAGTCTCCTGATCTCCTCCGGCGCGCTGGCGGACCGGTTCGGACGTAGACGGGTGTTCCAGTCGGGGCTGGTCGTGTTCGGCGCGGCCTCGCTGGTCTGCGCGCTCGCCCCTTCGGCGGGCGCGCTCATCGCGGCCCGTGCGGTGCAGGGAATCGGTGCCTCGATGCTCAGTCCCGTGGCCCTCGCGATCGTGGTGAACGCGATGCCCGACCCGAAGGAGCGCGCGCAGGCCATCGGGGTCTGGGCGTCGGTCTTCGGGCTCAGCATGGCCGCCGGTCCCGTCACGGGCGGCGCCCTCGTCGCCGTGTTCGGCTGGCGGTCGGTGTTCTGGATCAACGCGCCGGTCGTCGTGGCCGCCCTCGTGCTCAGCGCCGTGTTCGTGCCGGAGTCCCGAGGACTGCGCGGGCGGCGGCTCGACTTCCCGGGTCAGGCCCTGCTGACCGTGGTCATCGGGGTCGTGGTCGGCACCCTCATCGAAGGGCCGCGCATCGGCTGGACATCGGCCTCGGCGCTGGCCCTGTACGGGGTCGCCGTCGTGGCGACGGCCGCGTTCGTCTGGGTCGAGTCACGCCGACGCGAGCCGCTGATGGATCCTCGGCTCTTCCGGCGTCCGGTGTTCAGCGGTGCGGTGCTGGGTGCCGTGGCGGTGTTCGTCGCACTGAACGTGACGCTGCTGCTCAACACCCTCTATCTGCAGCACACCCGGGGATGGACGCCGCTGGCCGCCGGGACGGCGACCCTGCCCATGGCTGTGGGGGCGATCGTCTGCGCACCCCTGTCCGGGCATCTGGTCGGTCGCCTCGGGCCACGGCTGCCGCTCGCCCTGGCCGGCGGCTTCATCACGGCCGGCGGGCTCTGCCTCACCGGGCTCGACCAGCACACGAGCGTGCCGCTGCTGCTGCTGGCCTACCTGCTCATCGGCACCGGCTTCGGCTTCGCCAACGCCCCGATCACCAACACCGCGGTGAGCGGACTGCCGCCCGCCCGGGCCGGCGTGGCCGGAGCGATCACCTCCACCGCCCGCCAGCTCGGCTCCGCCCTCGGCATCGCCATCGCCGGCGGCCTGGTCACGACCGCCGGCCCGGCGGGCATCGCACAAGCGTCCCGTCCCGGCTGGCTCCTGGTCGCCGCCTGCGGAATGTCCCTCTTCCTCGTCGCCCACGCATCGCGGCCGAAGCGGGACCCCGGGTGAGAACGGCCGGTCCAGCAGGATCAAGCGTGCCGCTGCTTCTGCCGGCCCACCTGCTCATCGGCACCGCGGAGAGCGGACTGCTGCCCGCCCGGGCCGGCTTGAGCGGAGCGCGCGGTGAGCGACTGCCTCCCGCCCGGGCCGGCTTGGCCGGAGCGCGCGGTGAGGCGACCGCCTCCCGCCCGGGCCGGCTTGGCCGGAGCGATCACCTCCACCGCACGCCGACTCGGCACCGGCTTCGGCTTCGCCATCGCCGGTGGCCTGGTCACGACCGCCAGCCCGGCGGGCATCGCACTAGCGTGCCGTCCGGGTCGGGTCCTGGTCGCCGTCCGCGGAGCGTTCCTCCTCGGCGCCCACGCATCGCGTCCGAAGAGGGACCCCGGGTGAACGTCAGTGGTGCAGCGCCTCCATGTCCTGCGGGACGTGCGAGGCGACCAGCCGTTCCCGTCCGCCCGCGGGGGCCTGGCGGCGGTCCACGACGTACGCCAGGCCGGCCACGCCCAGGCCGAGCACCGCCAGTGCCGACCCCGCGACCGCCGGAGACGTCGCGCCGAAGCCCGCCGCTAGGGCGAGGCCGCCGATCCAGGCGCCGCCGGCGTTGGCCAGGTTGAAGGCGGCCTGGTTGGCGGAGGAGGCGAGGGAGGGGGCGGACGAGGCCTTCTCCATGACCATGAGCTGGAGGAGGGAGCCGGTGACGAAGGCGGCCATGCCGAGCAGAGCCACCGCCAGCGCCGCGCTCCACTCCGCGCGCATGAGGACGGGGAACAGCAGCAGTACCGCCGCCAGGGAGCTCAGGCCCCCGAACAGGGTGCCGCGCAGCGAGTGGTCGGCGAGACGGCCGCCGAGCAGGTTGCCGGCGGTGGCGCCGACGCCGAACAGGGCGAGCAGCAGCGTCACGTTGGTCTCGGCGAATCCGGCGGAGTCCGTCAGCATCGGGGTGACGTAGCTGTACGCCGAGAAGAGGGCGCCGAAGCCCGCCACGGTGGTGCCGAGGGCCAGCCAGACCGGCAGGGAGCGCAGGGCGGCCAGTTCGCCGCGCAGGCCGGTCGGGGAGGAGGCGTGCGTGTGGTCGTGCGGGATGAGCAGGAAGAGGGACGCTATCGCCGCCAGGCCGATCGCGCTGACGCCGAGGAACGTGGCCCGCCAGCCCAGGTGCTGGCCCATGAGGGTGGCGACCGGGACGCCGGCGACGTTGGCGACGGTGAGGCCCAGGAACATCAGGGAGACGGAGCGGGCCTTGCGCTCCGGCGCCACCATGGTCGTCGCGACCACCGCGCCGACGCCGAAGAAGGCGCCGTGCGGCAGACCGCTCAGGAAGCGCGCGCCCAGCAGCGACTCGTAGCCGGGGGCGAAGGCGGAGAGCGCGTTGCCCACGACGAACAGGGCCATCAGGCCGATCAGAACCGTGCGCCGGGACATCCGCGCGGTGAGCGCGGCCAGCAGCGGGGCGCCGATGACGACGCCCAGCGCGTACGCCGAGACGAGGTGTCCGGCGGTGGGGATCGAGATGTGCAGGTCGTCCGCGACATCGGGCAGCAGGCCCATCATCACGAACTCGGTCGTACCGATGCCGAAGGCGCCCACGGCAAGGGCGAGTAGGGCCAGGGGCATGAGGGAGGGACCTTTCAGAGCGGTGGTTCCGTACAGTTGCTGATTCTCTCAGTATGTTCAAGTACGGAACAAAGGCTCTCGGGGTCGGTATTCCAGGGAGTCAGGGGCCCGTTGCCGATGTGGTGACGTTCACACGCGCCGCCACCGGCAGGTGGTCGCTGCCGGTCTTCGGCAGGGTCCAGGAACTGTCCGGCTCGATGCCCTTCACCATGATCTGGTCGATCCGGGCCATCGGGAACGAGGCCGGCCAGCTGAAGCCGAAGCCGCTGCCCGCCGCGCCCTGTGTGGAGCGCATCTGCGAGGTGACGGCGTTCAGGGCGCGGTCGTTCATGGTGCCGTTCAGGTCGCCGAGCAGCACGACCTGCTTCAGCGTCTCGTCGGCGATCGCCTCGCCCAGCGCGTCGGCGCTCTTGTCACGCTGCCGGGCGGTGAACCCGGCCTCCATCTTCACCCGCACGGAGGGCAGGTGGGCGACGTACACCGCGACCGGACCGTGCGGCGTGGTCACGGTGGCGCGCATCGCCCGCGTCCAGCCCAGCTTGATGTCGACGGCCCGGGCGCCGCCCAGCGGGTACTTGCTCCACAGCCCGACGGTGCCCTGCACCGAGTGGTACTTGTACGTCGGCGCCAGCGCCTTCTCGTACACCGGGACGGCGGACGCCTTCAGCTCCTCCAGCGCCAGCACGTCCGCGCCGGAGGAGGCCACGTCCCGGGCGGTGCCGGACGGGTCCGGGTTGTCGGCGTTGACGTTGTGCGTGGCCACCACCAGGTCACCGCCGCCGCCCGACTTGTCGGTGAGCAGCCCGCCGAAGAGGTTCAGCCACACGATCGCGGGCAGCAGCACCGCGATCAGCGCGGTCGCCGACTTCCGTACCAGCCCCAGGACCACCAGTACCGGGATGGCCAGCCCCAGCCAGGGCAGGAAGGTCTCCGTGAGGCTGCCCAGGTTGCCCACCCGGTTGGGGATGTGCGAGTGGACCAGCATCACCAGCGCGAGCAGCAGCGCGAGCACGGCGAGGACGACGCCCCGGCGCCAGACGCGTGGGTCGCCGCGCCAGTCGTCCAGAAACCGCTTCACCAGGCGCCGAAGCCGGGGTCCCCGGCGCTCGGGGCCCGAGCCTCCGTTGTCCGTCTCCGTCATGTACGCCTGCTGCGCCATACCGTCTGCCTCACTGCCTGCCGTGCACACCGTCGTCCCCCGTGCTATCCGACCCTAGGGGATGATCGGCCTCGTTCCCGCCGTCCCATGGCGGCCGTACGGGCACGAGGACGAACAAGTCGGCGCCGGGAGTTCCGGTTACCCGGGTGACAGGCCCGGACTGTGACGAAACACGCACATTCCGCTTACGCCTCCGTGGAGCTGACGGGCCGTAGGCCTTCGAGGACCGTGTCGACGATCTGCTCCGAGAGTCCCTCGGGCAGATCGGCGTCGGGGCGCATGAGGGAACGGGTGAGCATGGGGCCGGCGAACATGTCGTTGGCCAGTTCGAGGTCGATGTCCGTGCGGAGTTCGCCGTTGAGCTGCCCCCGGCGCAGGACCTCCATGCCGAGGTTGCGCCGGGGAGTTATGACGCCGGCGTGGTACGCCGCCCAGACCTTCGGGCTGCTCTTCATCTGGGCGTACACGTTGTGCAGGATCGCCGACGAACGGCTGACCAGGCCGCGTTGCCGCAACGACTCCAGCAGCACCACGAGGTCGTCGCGCATCGAGGTGCCGGGGAGGACGGGGTCGGGGGGTTCGGCGGCCCGCATCACGTCGACGAACAGCTCCTCCTTGCCGCTCCAGCGCCGGTAGATGGTCGCCTTGCCGACGCCGGCGGTGCGGGCGATGCGCTCGATGGAGAGTTCGGCCAGTGAAACGCCCTCCTCCAGCAGCCTCATCACACCCTCGATGATGGCCTGTTCCACGGCCTCGCTGCGGGGGCGGCCCCTGGTGGGGGCACACGGCCGGGGCCGGCTGTCGGCAAGGCTCACGTCATTCCGTCCTTTCACCTGCTGCGCCGATTGTCGCGCAGCTGCCTGCTCCCCCGCTGTTCGAACCTCCCCCGTCGATCCCCGTCGGACCCCATGGGTCCCCTGTCGACTCCCTGTCGGTCCCCCGCCGGTTACTCTCCGGCCGCCACCAACTGGGGTTCCTCCTTGCCCTCCTGCGGCGCCGGCGGCTTGCCCGGCAGGAAGACGGCCACGACGACCGCGCCGATGAGCGCGACCCCGGTGCCGCACAGCGCGGTGACGTGCATGGCGTGCAGGAAGGCGTCGTTGGCAGGGTCGACGAGGACCTTGCCCTGGGGGCCGAGCTTGGCGGCGACACCGAGGGTCGCCTCGATGGACTCGGCCGCGGTGTCCCTGAGACCGGGAGGCACCGGGCCGAGCTTGCCCTCGATGCCGTTGCGATAGGAGGTGGACAGGACCGAGCCGAGGACGGCGATACCGAGGGCGCCGCCGACCTGGCGGAAGGTGTTGCTGAGGGCGGAGGCGGAGCCGGCCTTCTCGCGCGGCAGCGCCTGCATGATGACGACGGACGTCGGCGTCATGATGTGCGCCATACCGGCGCCCATGAGGAAGAAGTTGACCTCCAGCAGCCAGATCGGCGTGTCCGCCTCGAAGACGGCGAAGACGGCCAGCGTCACGGCGATCAGCAGCAGACCGGCGGTGGTGGTGGCCTTGTTGCCGAACCGGTCGACCACCAGCCGGGCGCGCGGCGCGAAGACCATCTGCGCGGCGGCCAGCGGCAGCATCAGCACGCCGGACTCCAGCGGCGAGTAGCCGCGCACGCTCTGGGTGTAGAAGACGCCGAAGAACGTCACGCCCATCAGCGCGAAGAACACCAGCGCGATGGCGCTCATGGCGGCCGAGAAGACCTTGTTCCTGAAGTAGGTGACGTCCAGGGACGGGTGGTCGCTGCGCTTCTCGAAGACCACGAACGCGGCGAGGACGACGAGGCCCGCGGCGATGGTGGCGAGCACGGTCGGGTCCGTGAAGTCGGCCAGCTCGCCGCCCTTGATGATGCCGTAGACGAGCAGGACCAGGCCGACCACGGACAGCACGACGCCGATGGGGTCCAGGCGGCCGGGGCGCGGGTCGCGGGAGTCGGGCACCAGCCACACCATCAGCGCGAGCGCCAGGATCACGATGGGCACGTTGATGAGGAAGACCGAGCCCCACCAGAAGTGGTCGAGCAGCGCGCCTCCGGTGATCGGCCCGATGGCGATGGCGAGACCGACGCCGCCCGCCCAGATGCCGATGGCCTTGGGCTGCTCCTCGCGCTCGAAGACGTTCATCAGTACGGCGAGGGTGGCGGGCATGACGAAGGCGGCGCCGAGGGCCATCAGGGCGCGGTAGGCGATGAGCTGGCCCGGCGAGCCGGACTCGGCGGCCAGGGCCGAGCCGATGCCGAACACCACGAGCCCGCCGAGCAGGACCTTCTTGCGGCCGAGCCGGTCGCCGATGAGACCGGCGGTGAACAGCAGCCCCGCGAAGACGAGGGTGTAGGAGTTGATCGCCCACTCGATCTCGCTCTGGGTGGCGCCGAGGCCGGTCGGCGCCGGGGTGGAGATCGTCTTGACGGCGACGTTCAGGATCGAGTTGTCCAGTACCACGATGAGCAGGCTCAGCATCAGCACGCCGAGGATCGCCCAGCGGCGCCGGTGGACCTCTTCCGGTATCCGGGGCGCGGGGACGGCAGGAGTAGTCATGCGGCCGAGCCTAGGACAATTCCAATACGGCACCGTCTCGTATCTGAATTCCTTTACGAAGGTCTTACCGATGGCCCTTGCCGATGGCCTTGCTCAGATGGACGCAAGCCGTGCGCGAGGGATCACGGGGGTCCCCTCTGGCCCTGACTGGCACGAGGTGCCACCATGGAGGAGATCCGGGGACGCCGTCAGGGCGCCTCGAGATGACTGAAGGAGCCGTTGCAATGACGCAGCTTTCGGCTGCCCAGACGAAGCCCTCCGACGGCAGCAAGGCGCTGTACGGGGGCAAGGGCACCCGCCGCATCACCGTCCGCGACATCACTCTCGCCAAGGAACGCGGCGAGAAGTGGCCCATGCTCACCGCCTACGACGCGATGACCGCGTCCGTCTTCGACGAGGCCGGCATCCCGGTCATCCTGGTCGGCGACTCGGCGGGCAACTGCCATCTGGGGTACGAGTCGACCGTGCCCGTCACCCTCGACGAGATGACCATGCTGTCGGCGGCCGTCGTACGGGGTACGAACCGCTCCCTGATCGTCGGCGACCTGCCCTTCGGTTCCTACCAGGAGGGCCCGGTGCAGGCGCTGCGCTCGGCGACCCGGCTGGTGAAGGAGGCGGGCGTCGGTGCCGTGAAGCTGGAGGGCGGCGAGCGTTCGCACGAGCAGATCCGGCTGCTGGTGGAGTCCGGCATCCCGGTCATGGCCCACATCGGCCTGACCCCGCAGTCCGTCAACGCCATGGGCTACCGCGTGCAGGGACGCGGCGAGGAGGCGGCCCAGCAGCTGCTGCGCGACGCCAAGGCCGTGCAGGACGCGGGGGCGTTCGCGGTGGTGCTGGAGCTCGTGCCCGCGGAGCTCGCCGCCGAGGTGACCCGCGTGCTGCACATCCCGACCGTCGGCATCGGCGCGGGCCCGGAGACGGACGCGCAGGTGCTGGTGTGGACCGACATGCTCGGGCTGACCTCCGGTCGCGTGCCGAAGTTCGTGAAGAAGTACGCCGACCTGCGTGAGGTCATGGGCGACGCGGCCAAGGCCTTCGCCGAGGACGTCGTCGGCGGAACGTTCCCGCTGGAGGAGCACTCCGTGCACTAGACCACTGCCGCACCACCACGGACGGCCCTGCTGATCTTCCCCCAGTCAGCAGGGCCGTCCCCTTTTTTGCGCCTAAACCGGCGCCGCTCTCGCGGAGGTGGTCGCTCGCCGTCGTGGTTCCTCGATTGATGGTTGCGGTGCTCGTCGGGAGATCTTCGATGGTGTCGGCACGCTGTCGCGGCTGTCGGTGGGCTGTCGACGGCTGTCGGTGGGCTGTAGGTGGTTTGTCGGTGGGGCCTGACACCGTCATCGGCATGACGCGAATCGACAACAACCCCACCGGCGCGGGCCACGCCGTCACCGTGCGGGGGCTGGTCAAGCACTACGGCGAGACCAAGGCACTGGACGGGGTGGACCTGGACGTGCGGGAGGGCTCCGTGATGGGGGTGCTCGGGCCGAACGGGGCCGGGAAGACCACCCTCGTACGGATCCTGTCCACCCTGCTGACCCCCGACGCCGGACAGGCGACCGTCGCCGGCTACGACGTCGTACGGCAGCCCCGGCAGCTGCGCCGGGTGATCGGGCTCACCGGGCAGTACGCCTCGGTGGACGAGAAGCTCCCGGGCTGGGAGAACCTGTACCTGATCGGACGGCTGCTCGACCTGCCCCGCAAGGAGGCCCGCACCCGGGCCGACGAGCTGCTGGAGCGGTTCTCGCTGACGGAGGCCTCGCGGAGGCCCGCGGGGACGTACTCCGGCGGTATGCGGCGGCGGCTCGACCTGGCCGCGTCGATGATCGGACGGCCCGCCGTGCTCTACCTCGACGAACCGACCACCGGACTGGACCCGCGCACCCGCAACGAGGTGTGGGACGAGGTCAAGGCCATGGTCGGGGAGGGGGTCACGGTCCTGCTCACCACGCAGTACATGGAGGAGGCCGAGCAGCTGGCCTCGGAGCTGACCGTGGTGGACCGCGGCAAGGTCATCGCCCAGGGCGGTATCGAGGAGCTGAAGTCCAAGGTCGGCGGGCGCACCCTGCGCGTGCGCCCGGTCGACCCGCTGGAGCTGCGCCCGCTCGCCCACATGCTCGACGAGCTCGGCATCACGGGACTGGCCGCGACCACCGTGGACACCGACAGCGGCACCCTGCTGGTGCCGATCCTCAGCGACGAGCAGCTGACCGCCGTGGTCGGCGCGGTCACCGCGCGCGGCATCACGATCACCTCCATCAGCACCGAACTGCCCAGCCTGGACGAGGTGTTCCTGTCCCTCACCGGCCACCGCGCCAGTGCCCCGCAGGACACCACGCCCACCGACGCCCGCCAGGAGGTCGCCGTATGAGCGCCGCCACCCTCACGACGGCCGCCCACAAGGCCGACACCCCCATCTCGCCCCGCGCGCACCTGCGCCACACCGGTGCGCTCATCCGCCGCAACCTGCTGTGGATCCGGCAGGACCCGGAGTCGATGTTCGACGCCATCCTGTTCCCGGTGATCTTCACACTGCTGTTCGTGTACGTCTTCGGCGGCTCGATCGGCCAGTCCATGGGCGGCGGCCAGGACCAGTACGTCCAGTACGTCGTGCCCGGTCTGATGGCCATGATGGGCATGAACATGGCCCAGGGGGTGGGCACCGGCTTCAACCAGGACTTCAACTCCGGTGTCATGGACCGCTTCCGGTCCCTGCCGATCGGGCGCGGCTCCGTCCTCTTCGCCAAGATCGCGGTGGAGCTGATGCGGATGCTGCTCGCGACCGCGGTGCTGATGGTGGTCGCCGTCCTCGTCGGCTACGACATCCACCGCTGGACCGGCATGCTCGCCTCCGTGGGGCTGTCCGCGATGTTCGGCTCGGCCCTGATGTGGGTGTTCCTGACCCTCGGCGTGACGATGAAGAGCGCGCAGTCCGTGCAGGCCATGGGCTTCCTGGTGCTGATGCCGCTGCAGTTCGGCTCGTCGATCTTCGCGCCGACCGCCTCGATGCCGGGCTGGCTGCAGCACTTCACCGACTACAACCCGCTCTCCGCGCTGGCCGACACCGCGCGCGGCCTGATGGAGGGCGGCCCGGTCGCGCACGACCTGTGGGTGACGGTCATCTGGTCCGTGGGCCTCACCGCGCTGATGGCGCCGGTCGCGATCCACAAGTTCCGCACCAAGAACTGACCATACGGGCGCCTCACACCAGGGCGGTGACCTCCACGAGGGAGAGGTTGCCGCCCTCCGCCATGCGACGCCACGACGGCACCTCGACGCGCACGGCCCCTACGCGCCCCTCACACCAGGGCGGTGACCTCCGCGAGGGAGAGGTTGGCGCCCTCGGCGTAGGTGGTGGCGTATGCCTCGTCGGTGAGTACGGTCCGGATGGCTGCCTCGGTACGGGCGCGGACCTCGCGCTCGATGGTCGCGGCGACATGGGCGGAGGGCAGCAGCGCGTCGGCGGCGGCCAGGCAGCGGGCGGCGTCGTGGGCGCGGGCGCCGCCGTCGACCTCGGCGAGGGCCGTCGCGGCGATGGTCAGGTACAGGGGCTGCAGATGCGGGGCGATGGTCTGGGACAGCGGGTCGGTGGCACGGCCCAGCGCCTGCCGGATCTTGTCCAGGGCGTCCTCGGGGCGGCCGTCGACGGCGTCCACCCAGGCCTCCTGGCCGAGGATGAAGGCGTCGAAGACGACGAAGTGCGAGATCCCGAATTCCTGGCGGAGCAGGCGGAGCTGCTCACGGGCCTCCGGGACGCGGCCGGTCAGCGAGAGCCAGCCGGAGAGGAAGAGACGGGCCATGGGCATCGCCTCGTTGGTGCTGCCGTCCTGGCGGGCGATGATCTCGCGCAGCATGCGCTCGCCGTGCTCCGACTCGCCCGTCTCCAGGAGCACGGCGGCCAGCCGGACGCCGAGCACCGCCGCCTGGGCGGGGGCGCCGAGGCGCTCGGCGTGCTCGATGGCCGCCCGGAAGTCGGCGGCGGCCGACTCGTACGCGCCTTTGCGCTCGTGGGACTCGCCGCGCGCGGAAAGCGCCTCGGCGGCGCCCCACACATCGCCGAGGCGCTGGAATATCTCCAGTGCCTCGTCGGCGTCGCGGGTGGCGTCCCCCGCCCACTCGCTGCGGTTGGCGAGGATGTTGGCGCGCATCTGCAGGGTGGAGGCCAGTTCCCACTCGAAGCCCGGTGTCTGCCGGGAGGTCCGCACGCAGGCGTCGATGATGGTGCGCAGTTCCTCCATGCCCCCGGTCAGCAGCACGGCGAAGAACCACAGCATGCCCGGGGGACGGCAGGTCTGCGGCATGCCGGGTTCGTACACCTGGGCGATCACGCGCAGGTTCGTCTGGGCCTCAAGGGTCTGCCAGGCGTCCAGCTCGGTGTCCATGCAGGCGAGATGGGCCAGGTGCACACCGCGCCGGGCCTCGTCGAGCAGTTCGCCGGTGTACGGGGGCGGGACGTCCGTGCAGCGCTGCCACACCGGTGCGGCACGGCGGACGGGCTCGGCGAACGGGTCGGGGCCGAGCGCCATGACCTCGCGGCACAGATTGCGGGCCTCGATGCGCAGGTCGCGCATCTGCCAGTACCAGACCAGCGAGAGGACCAGGCAGAGCGCCTCCTGCTCCTCCTGCCCGGCGACGGCGCGGCGCAGGGCGGTGCGCAGGTTCTCGTACTCCAGCTGCAACCGTCCGATGGCGGCGCGCTGTTCGGGGCCGCGCAGCAACGGGTCGGTGGTGCGGGCCAGTTCGCGGAAGTAGGTCAGGTGGGCGCGCTCGGCCTCCCCTCGCCGGCCGGTCTCGTCGAGCCGTTCGCCCGCGTACTCGGCGACGGTCTCCAGGAGCCGGTAGCGCATCCCGCCGTCGGATGCCGGGGCGGCGACAACGAGGGACTTGTCGACCAGGGAGCCCAGCGCGTCGAAGGCGTCCGGTCCGCACACGGCCTCGGCGGCGGCCAGGTCGCAGCCGCCGGCGAAGACCGACAGGCAGCGCAGCACCTCGCGTTCGTCCTCGGCGAGCAGGTCCCAGGACCAGTCGACGACGGCCCGCAGGGTCTGCTGGCGGGGCAGCACGGTGCGGCTGCCGGAGGTGAGCAGCCGGAAGCGGTCGTCGAGCCGGTCGACGATCTGGCGGGGCGTCAGCATCCGCAGCCGGGCGGCGGCGAGTTCGATGGCGAGGGGCAGGCCGTCGAGGCGGCGGCAGATCTCGGCGCACGCCTCCGGATCGTCCTCGACGCGGAAACCGGGCCGCGCGGCGGCCCCCCGGTCGGCGAGCAGCCGCAGTGCGACCGGCTCGGGCAGCGGCTCCACGGGCCGCAGCAGTTCGCCCGGCACGCCGAGCGGTTCCCGGCTGGTGGCCAGGACCGTCACCTCCGGGCAGCGCGCCAGCAGCCGCTCCGCCAGGCGGGCCGCCTCCTCCACCACGTGCTCGCAGTTGTCCAGGACGAGCAGCATCCGGCGCCGGGCGCAGTGCTCGACGAGCCGCTCGACGGGGTCGTCGTACCGGTCGGCGACGGCCCGCATGCTCTCGGCGCCGGCGCCGTGCAGCACGGTCTCGCGGGCGCCGATCGCGGTGAGCACGGCCTCCGGTACGGCTTCGGGGTCGGTCACGGGCGCCAGTTCGGCCAGCCACACCCCGTCCCGGGTCGCGTCCCGTACCGCTTGGGCGGCCTCCTGCGACAGCCGGGTCTTCCCGGCCCCGCCGGGCCCGAGCAGCGTGACCAGCCGGGCCGCGGCGAGGTCCCCGCGGATGGCCTCGATGTCGGTCTCCCGGCCGACGAAGGAGGTGAGACGGGCGGGCAGGTTGCCCGGGACCGGCAACGCCCCGGGCGCGCGCACCTGGGCAGGCCCCGGCTGAGGGCTGAGCAACTCAGCGTGCAGCGCGCGCAGTTCGGGCCCCGGATCGGAGCCGAGCCGGTCGGCCAGCAGCTGTCGTACGTCCTCGTAGGCGGCCAGGGCCTCGGCCGTGCGGCCCGCGTCGCGCAGGGCGCGCAGGCGCAGGGCCTGGAGGGGTTCGTCCAGGGGGTGGGTGTCGCACAGGGCGGTCAACTCGGGCAGTGCCCGGTCCACGTCGCCGAGGGCGAGGGCTGCGGTGTGCCGGGCGCGCAGGGCGTCGAGGTGGCGGGTGGCGCAGCGGGCGGCCTCGGCGGTGCGGTCGGGCAGGTCGGCGAGGGCGGGGCCGCGCCACAGCGCGAGGGCGTCGTCGAGGAGCGTGGCCGCCTTGGCCGGGTCGCCGTCGGCCAGGGCGCGCAGCCCTTCACCGGTCAGGCGTTCGAAGCGGTGCAGGTCGATGTCGTCGGGCGCGGCGGCGAGCCGGTAGCCGCCCTCCGCCGAGCCGACGGCGTCCGCTCCGAGCGCCCGCCGCAGCCGTCCGACCAGTGCCTGCACCGCGCCGGTCGCGTCGGCCGGCGGGTCCGCGTCCCACACCTCGTCGACCAGCACACTCACCGGCACGGTCCGCCCGGGTCTGAGCGCGAGCACGGTCAACAGCGCGCGCAGCCGTGCTCCGCCCACGGAAACGGACGTACCGTCGGGGCGGAGTGCCTGGGTGGTGCCGAGGATGCGATAGCGCACGGGCTTCATTGTCCCTGGTGAACCTACCGCCGGTCACGGGGTTCCGACGGCGGGGCGCCGGGGACGTCGAGGGCGACGAGGACGCCGTCCGTGTGGCGACGGTGCCGGGGGCCGGGACCGCCGGTGGGTCCGGTACGGTCGAACCACTTGGGGCAGCTGTCGACGGGCTCGAGCGACCGCCGCCCGAGGACCGGTACGTAACTCTTCGAGGCCGGGGCGGTCTCCGCGTACACCTGGTGGACGAGGTGGATGGCGCGGACCCGGCCCGTGGTCGCGGGCCACCGGCCGCCGTGGTGCTCGACCCGCAGCAGCCCGGCGTACTCCTTCTCGTCCCAGTCCCATGTCCGCATGTCCCCGGGTTCCAGGGGAATCATTCGCCAGGTCACCTCGTCCCCCACGGAGAACGGGGTACCGCAGCACTCCATCTGCCAGCCCTCGTACAGCACGCGCCTCACGACCATCCCCCCACCCTCCTAGGAACCGGCACCCGACCGCGAGCGTTTTCCCCAGTGCCCGGTACCGCAGCCCCAGCCCCAGCCCCAGCCCTCAGCCTCCAGGAGTCCGCCGCATGACCACCGCCACCACCCGCCACAGCGACCGGCGGATCAGTCCCGTGTTCGTCGGGATCCTGGCCGTCACGGCGGTCACCGGATGGGCCACCTGGACGGGGTTCGCCGACCAGCCGGGCGTCGCCGTGTTCCTGTTCGTGACGGCCGCCTGGATCGTCTCCCTGTGCCTGCACGAGTACGCGCACGCGCGCACCGCCCTGCACAGCGGGGACATATCGGTCGGCGAGAAGGGCTATCTGACGCTGAACCCGCTGAAGTACACGCACGCCCTGCTCAGCGTCGTGCTGCCGGTGGTGTTCGTGATGATGGGCGGGATCGGGCTCCCGGGCGGCGCGGTGTTCATCGAGCGCGGCCGGATCCGGGGGCGCTGGCGGCACAGTCTGATCTCGGCGGCCGGCCCGCTGACGAACGTGCTGTTCGCGGTGGTGTGCACGGCCCCGTTCTGGCTGGACGCGCTGGACGGGGTGCCCGCCGACTTCCGGTTCGCGCTGGCCTTCCTCGCGCTGCTCCAGGTGTCGGCCGCGATCCTGAACTTCCTGCCGGTCCCCGGCCTGGACGGCTACGGCGTCATCGAGCCCTGGCTGTCGTACAACGTCAAGCGGCAGGTGGAGCCGTTCGCCCCGTTCGGCCTGCTGTTCGTGTTCGCGCTGCTGTGGCTGCCGGCGGTCAACCAGGTGTTCTTCGACCTGGTCGACGCGGCCCTGCGGGGGCTGGGGGTCGGTGAGTACGACGCCTCCTACGGCTGGAGCCTCTACCGCTTCTGGGCGTAGCCGGCCCGGCCCCGCCGCAGGTAGTACCAGGTCATGTTGGACGACAGACCGGCGAGCAGCACCCATACGACGCCCAGCCAGCTGCCCTGGACGAAGGAGACGACGGCCGCGGCCACGGCGAGGACGCAGACGGCGAGGGTGCAGAGGGCGAGGCGGGGCATTTCGGTCGGCTCCTGTCGGGGGACACTGCTACGGCACCAGTGTCCCCCATCGGCTCATACGTCCGTGACCCGCAGCCCCGCGTGCGCCTTGTACCGGCGGTTGACGGAGATCAGGTTCGCGACCAGTGACTCCACCTGGTGAGCGTTGCGCAGCCGCCCCGCGAAGATCCCGCGCATGCCGGGGATGCGTCCGGCCAGCGCCTGGACGATCTCCACGTCGGCCCGCTCCTCGCCGAGGACCATCACATCGGTGTCGATCTCCGCGATCTCCGGGTCCTGCAGCAGCACCGCCGAGAGGTGGTGGAAGGCGGCGGTCACCCGGGAGTCCGGCAGCAGCGCGGCGGCCTGCTCGGCGGCGCTGCCCTCCTCCGGCTTCAGGGCGTAGGCGCCCTTCTTGTCGAAGCCGAGCGGGTTGACGCAGTCCACGACGAGCTTGCCCGCCAGCTCCTCGCGCAGCGACTCCAGGGTCTTGCCGTGCCCCTCCCAGGGCACCGCGACGATCACGATGTCGCTGCGCCGCGCGGTCTCGGCGTTGTCGGCGCCCTCGACGCCGTGCCCGAGCTCCTCGGCGGCGGCCCGCGCGCGGTCGGCGGCCCGCGAGCCGATGATCACCTTCTGGCCGGCCCTGGCGAGCCGGTAGGCGAGGCCCTTGCCCTGCGGCCCGGTGCCGCCGAGCACGCCGACGACCAGCCCGGAGACGTCGGGCAGGTCCCAGGGGTCCTTGGCGGGGGCCTTCTGTGCGCTGTCGGTAGAGGTCATGGGCCGACTCTACGTCCGCCGCCGCTGCCCGACCGGTTCAGGTGAGCCGCGTCACGGGCACCCTGCGCAGGACGATCCGCTGGTAGGCGCCGAAGTCACCGGTCTCGTAGAGCAGTCCGACCGTGCGGGCGTCGATCCGTACCAGGTCGGAGTAGGCGGCGGGCAGGCCGTCGACGGTGAACACGGGCCGCCAGGTCTTGCCGCCGTCGGTGGAGGCGCGGACGGTCATCAGGGCCCGGCCGCCGGGGAAGGCGGGGCCGGAGAAGAGCAGCACGTCCGGGTCGCGGAGTTGCAGGACGCTGCCCTGGCAGACGGGGCCCTCCAGTCCGGCCTGCGGGCGGAAGCGGGTGTGCAGGGTCCGCCCGCCGTCCTCGGAGTGGGCGTCGGCGCGGTTGCCCGGCGACGGGGAGTCGTTGCGGGTGTTGAAGTAGACGCGGCCGTCGGGGAGTTCGGCGGCGGTGGTCTCGTTGACGTTGACGTAGCCGTCGGTGTTCTCGTCGACGTAGCCGAGGTACCAGCTCTCGCCCCGGTCGTCACTGAGCAGACAGTGACCGCTGTTGTACTTCGCCTCCGTGCCGGTGTCGGTGCCGGTGGGCGGCAGGGTGTGGTTGCCGGGGACGACGACGCGGCCGGTGCTCAGCTGGATCGCGTGGCCGGGGGTGGTGGCGTACCAGCGCCAGCCCGCCCGCTTCACCCACCGGGTGATCTCGCGCGGGGCGGACCAGGTGGCGCCCTCGTCGTCGCTGTGCTGCACCCACACCCTGCGGCCTTCGGCGTCCTTGACCTTGCCGCGCAGGAGGGCGTCCTCGGAGGCGGTGGCGGCCGAGCGGACGTGGACCAGCAGGATCCGGCCGGTGTCGAGGACGACGGGGGCCGGGTTGCCCGCCAGGTCGCCGCCGTTGTCGGCGACGGTCTGGAGCGGCCCCCAGGTGCGCCCGCCGTCGGCGGACCGCTTCAGCACGATCCGGATGTGCCCGTGGTCCCGCGCGGAGTCGACCCGGCCCTCGCAGAAGGCCAGCAGCCGGCCCGACCCGGTGGCCACCACCGCCGGGATCCGGTAACTGGCGTGACCCTCGCGGCCCGCGCGGAAGGGGACGGTGGCTTCGGTCATCGGGCGGCTCCTCGGACGGACGGGGACCTCCAGTGACCGGACACTGTCCCTGAGTTGGGCTAATTCGGAGTGAACTCCGCATCACGAGTGACCGGTTGCGGCAGTATGCGGCCGTATGGACGCCGTACGGGTCGCGCTGCTGCGCGAAGTGCTCGCCGGGACCGAGTGGCTGGAGGCCACCCGGCGGTTCGCGGGCGTGCTGCGCGGGTCGGTGGTGACGCACGGCGGGGGCCTGCTGCTGGTGGGCACCGAGGAGTACGAGCCCTGGCACCTGGCGGCCCATCTGGTGGACGAGGCCGCCTGGTCGGGCACGCCCGAGCTGGCCCCCACCCTGGTACGGCACGACGCGCGCCCCTCGGATCCGGCCCACCTGGCCGTCGGGCCCGGCCGGATCGAGGCGGCGCGACGGGGCGAGACACTGCTGGTCGTGGCTCCCGGGGAGCCCGCGCCGCTGCTGGAGCGGGTGCACGGTGCCCGGCGGGCCGGGGTGACCGTGCTGGCGCTGTGCTCCGGCGGGGGCGAGCTGGAGGCGATGGCACACGAGACGCTGGCCGTGCCGGACGGGGCCGAACTGGACCTGGACAGCGTCCAGCACCTCGTCAGCGCGGCGGCCGGGGAGAACGGAGGCTCCCCGCGGGCTCGGCGAGGATTCCGGGACCGCCTCTCCCGCCTGGCGGAGGCGCTGACGGCACCACCGCCCGCCCCGTGGTGAGGCCCGACGAAAAGCGGTTGCCGCGCCCCTTCCCCCCGCCCGACCATGAGCCTTCGTGACCGACTCCCCCGACACCCCCCCGACGGGCCTGCGCGCCCTGCTCCCGGATCTCGCGCCCTGGCGGGCCTCCGCCGACTTCCGCAAGCTGTGGATCTCGGGGCTGATCAGCAACTTCGGCAGCTTTCTCACGTTCGTGGCGCTGCCGGTGCAGCTGAAGGAGCTCACCGGGTCGGCGGCGGCGGTCGGGGCGATCGGTGCGGTCGAGCTGGTGCCGCTGGTGGTGTTCGGGCTGTACGGGGGCGCGCTCGCGGACGCGCTGGACAAGCGGAAGCTGATCCTGTGGACCGAGGCCGGGCAGGGGCTGCTGAGCGCCGTGCTGCTGGTCGACGCGCTGCTGCCGCGGCCCGCCGTCTGGCCGCTGTACGTCGTCGCGGCCCTCTCCTCCTCGCTGGTCTCCGTGCAGCGGCCCGCCCTCGACTCGCTGTGGCCCCGGATCGTCGCCCACGACGCCATGCCGGCCGCCGCCTCGCTCAACTCGCTGCGCTGGACGGTCGGCGGTGTCGCGGGGCCGGCCGTGGCGGGCGTGGTCGTGGCGTACGCGGGGCTCGGCTGGGCCTACGCGGCCGACCTCGCGACCTTCGTGGTTTCGCTGGCGTACGTCGTGCGCATCGCCCCCTCCCCCGCCTCCCACGAGGCCGCCAAGCCGTCCCTGCGGGCCGTCCTGGAGGGCGCCCGGTACGCCTGGAGCCGCAAGGAGCTCCTCGGCACGTACATCGTGGACATCGCGGCGATGTTCCTGGCCATGCCGCTGGCCGTCCTGCCCTTCCTCGCCGACGAGCTGCACGCCGAGTGGTCGCTGGGTCTGATGTACGCCTCCGTCCCGGCGGGCGCCCTGCTGGTGAGCCTGACCAGCGGCTGGACCTCCCGGATTAACCGGCACGGGCTGATGGTGGCGCTGTCGGCCGCGCTGTGGGGCCTCGCGGTGGCCGCCGCCGGTGCCTCGGGGAACGTCTGGCTGGTGCTGCTGTTCCTCACCCTGGGCGGCGGCTTCGACATGGTCAGCGGGATCTTCCGGGCCGCCATGTGGAACCAGACGATTCCGGACGAGCTGCGCGGGCGGCTCGCCGGAATCGAACTACTGTCGTACTCGGTCGGGCCGCAGCTCGGCCAGGTCCGGGCGGGCGGCCTCGCCGCATGGGCGGGCGTCCGGGCCTCCGTCTGGTCCGGCGGCCTCGCCTGCGCCGGCGCGGTGGGACTGCTCGCCCTGTGCCTGCCGGGCCTGATGACCTACGACGCCCGCACCAACGAACACGCGGTCCGCATGCGGCGACGGCGCACGACCGAAACCCCCGCCCCGGCGGAAACCTGACCGCCACCACTCCCACCCACCGGGGCGTCGCGCGGCCGGTCAGTCCTCCTCAGCGGTGCCGCTCGCCGGGGCGTCGTGCCAGCGGGGGTCGTTCTCCCACTGGAGGTTGCGCTCGCGGGCCGTCGCCATCGCGTGTTCGGCCTCCGCGCGGGTGGCGTACGGGCCGAAGCGGTCCTTGGCGGGGCACTCGGGGCCCTCCTCGACCTTCTTGTGCTCCAGGCAGTAGTACCACTCTCCGGGCTTCCCGGCCGTGCGCTTCTTGAACAGGGCCATGACCAGCTCCTCTCGCCACCGACATGTTCCCCCACACCCGCTGGTTAGACTCGCTGGCATGTCTGGCCAGTCGCTGCTCGTACCAGGGGAGCTGTCCCCCACCCGTCCGGTCCCCGGAAACATCCGCCGCCCCGAGTACGTCGGCAAGCCCGCGCCGAAGCCGTACACCGGGCCCGAGGTGCAGACGCCCGAGACCGTGGAGGCGATGCGGATCGCCGGCCGCATCGCCGCGCGGGCCATGGAGGAGGCCGCGAAGCTCATCGCGCCGGGCGTGACCACGGACCAGCTGGACAAGGTCGCCCACGCGTACATGTGCGACCACGGCGCCTACCCGTCCACGCTCGGCTACCGCGGCTTCCCCAAGTCCCTGTGCACCAGTGTCAACGAGGTCATCTGCCACGGCATCCCGGACTCGACCGTCCTCAGGGACGGCGACATCGTCAACCTGGACGTGACGGCGTACATCGGCGGGGTGCACGGCGACAACAACGCGACGTACCTCGTGGGTGACGTGGACGAGGAGTCGCGGCTGCTGGTGGAGCGGACCCGGGAGTCCCTCGACCGCGCGATCAAGGCGGTCAGGCCCGGCCGTCAGATCAACATCATCGGCCGGGTCATCGAGTCGTACGCCAAGCGCTTCGGATACGGCGTGGTCCGGGACTTCACCGGCCACGGCATCAACTCGTCGTTCCACTCCGGCCTGATCATCCCGCACTACGACAGCCCGCACGCCACGACGGTCATGCAGCCGGGGATGACCTTCACCATCGAGCCGATGCTGACGCTGGGCACGCACGAGTACGACATGTGGGACGACGGCTGGACCGTGGTGACCAAGGACCGCAAGCGGACGGCCCAGTTCGAGCACACGCTGGTGGTGACCGAGACCGGGGCGGAGATCCTGACGCTGCCGTAGCTCCGCCCGCTCCGCCCCAGGCCGGCCTAACGCTCGGGCTGGCGTTCCAGATACACGCGTCCGCCGACCTCCACCCAGCCGTGCGGCTGGGGGGCCGTCAGGAGCTGGGAGCCCGCGCCCTGGGTGATGTTCAGGGCGCGGCCCAGCCGGTCGGTGAGCAGCAGGGCCGCCGCGCCGGTCGCCTCGTCCTCCTCGATGCCGTCGTCGCGGCCGGGGAAGGCGCGGGCGCGGATCCGGCCGGCGGCCTCGTCCTCCCAGGCCCAGGCGTAGATCCATTCGCCGGGCGGGGGCACGGGCAGCGCGTCGACCTCGGCGGCGGTGGCGTACTGGCGCAGGGTGCGCGGCGGCGCCCACTCCGGGCGGGCCTCGATCCAGCTGAACTCGCCGTCCAGGCGGGCGCCGACGACTCCGGCCGGGGTGACCAGTTCGGGCACGTCCAGCAGCCAGGCCGCGCCGACGCAGGGGTGACCGGCGAAGGGCAGGCGCAGGGTGGGCGTGTAGATGTCGATGATCCCGCGCTCCGGGTCGTCCACGAACACGGTCTCGCTGAAGCCGAGCTTCGCCGCGAACGCCTGCCGTTCGCTCCGCTCGGGCATCACCGAGCCGTTGCGGACGACGCCGAGCTCGTTGCCGTATCCGCCGTTGGCCGCGCAGAACACGCGCAGCACGTCGTAGTCAGTCACCCGGGAATTGAAACATCACCCGGTCGGCGAGGCCGTCCCAGGCGGGGGCGCCGCCGGGGAGCGGCCAGGAGCGCGTACGGGCGCTCTCGTACGGCAGGCCGGCGAGCGCGTCGTCGAGCCCCTGGACCACGCGGCGCCGTTGCCGCTCCGTGCCGGACCGCTCCAGCAGCCGGGCCGTCAGCCTCTCGTGCTCCGCGATCCAGCTCTCCGCCTCGCGCCGCCAGTCCTCCTCGTCCCGGACCCGGGTCAGCACCACACACGCCGGGTCCGCCCCCTCGGCCAGCGCCGCGACCGCCCGGTCGTGGCCGTCCAGCAGCAGCCAGCCGGCCAGCGGTGTGACCCACCACAGGAGGACGGGCGCCAGGGTGCCGTCGCGCGCGTGCTTCCGGTGGGCCTTCACCCGGGGGGCGTCCGGCGGCGAGAGCGGTCGCAGTGGTACGACGCCCTCCCAGCCGCCCGCACACCAGTCGAGGTAGCACTCCGGCCACGCGCGCATGAGGTCGCCGCTCCACACGTAGGGCGGGAAGACCTGCCGTTCGGCCAGCAGCCAACGCGCGTCGTGCAGCGGGCCGTCCGGCGATTCCTCCAGCAGGCGGGCGTACTGGTGGACCCAGTCGACGTCCGAGCGCATCAGGGCCGAGCGAACGGGCGGCAGGGGGGAGCGGTACCCGTCGAGGTGGCGGAGGAAGACGCCCTCGTTCGGGCCGTCCACCCGCCCCAGGAGTACGGGCCGCCCGCTCTGCCGCAGGAGCATCCGGCCTCCGTCCGCCGCCTCGAAGCGCAACGGCGGCGGCCCGCACCGCTCGCGTACGTCCAGGACCAGTGGCCCGTGCGTGGAATCCTCCCTGCGCGCCCTCCTCATGCGGACAGTCTCCCGGACGCCGGATCCCTTGACCTCTCCTTGACCTTCCCTTGGTGTCGACTTTGAGCCGTCGAGATCAAGCCGTGTCTGTGATCTTTCCGTGGGAGCTGAATCACGGACCGGGTGGGTATGACTGAGGTAAGCCTCAGGTAAGTTAGGCCAGCCTCACCACACCGTCCCCGCTTGGAGCATGCATGCGAGCCGTCCGACTCACCGTCACCGCCGCCGCGACCGCGGCTGCTCTGACCGCCCTCACGGCCTGCACGGCGAAGAGCGACGCCAAGGGCGACGACGCCATACAGGTCACCGCCGCCGACTCCAAGTGCGAGACCTCCACCAAGTCGGTTCCGGCCGGCCAGGTCACGCTGAAGATCGAGAACAAGGGCTCCAAGGCCACCGAGGTCGAGATCGTGTTCCCGGACGGCCGGATCGTCTCCGAGAAGGAGAACGTCGGCCCCGGCACCAAGTACACGCTGACCGCCGAGGTGAAGGCCGGCTCGTACGAGATCGCCTGCCGCCCGGGCATGAAGGGCCACGGCGTGCGGCAGAAGCTGACCGTCACCGGCGGCTCGACCGCCAAGCGCAACCCGCGGCTGGACAAGGCGGTCGCCGCCTACCGCCAGTACTCGCAGGACCAGGCCGACGCGACGCTGCCGCTCGTCGAGACCTTCGTGAAGGCGGTCAAGGACGGCGACGTCGAGGCCGCCAAGAAGGCCTACGCCCCCTCCCGTCTCGGCTGGGAGCGCACCGAGCCGGTCGCCGAGTCCTTCGGTGACATCGACCCGAAGGTCGACATCCGCGAGGACGGCCTGGAGGGCGGCCAGAAGTGGACCGGCTGGCACCGGCTGGAGAAGGCCCTCTGGAAGGACAAGAAGATCGGCGCCGAGGAGAAGACCCTCGCCGACCAGCTGGTGACCGACCTGAAGGACTGGCAGAAGCGGGTCGGCAAGGCCGAGATCAGCCCGTCGTCCATGGGCAACGGCGCCAAGGAGCTGCTCGACGAGGTCGCCACCGGCAAGGTCACCGGCGAGGAGGAGCGCTACTCGCACACCGACCTGGTCGACTTCAAGGCCAACGTCGAGGGCGCGCAGAAGTCGTACGAGCTGCTCAAGCCGGTCGCGCAGAAGAACGCCCCGGCGCTCACCAAGGAGCTGGACAAGCAGTTCGCCGCGCTCGACACGCTGCTCGACAAGTACCGGTCGGACAAGACCTCGTACGACTTCGTCTCGTACGACAAGGTCGGCGCCGACGACCGCAAGGAGCTGTCCGACGCGGTGAACGCGCTCGCCGAGCCGCTGTCCAAGCTCGCCGCGGCGGTCGTGAAGTAGGGGGCGGGAGACCATGACGGAGACACAAGGAAGCAGCCCTTCCCGCCGCGCCCTGATCGGCTGGGGCGGTGCCGGACTCGCACTGGGGGCCGCCGCGGCCGGCGGCGCGGTGGCGATGGCCAGGACCGGCGACGACGTGGAGCCGGCGGCGGCCGAGGCGGGCGCGGCGGTGGAGTTCCACGGCTCGCACCAGGCGGGCATCGCCACGCCGGTGCAGGACCGGCTGCACTTCGCCGCGTTCGACGTGAAGACCGACGACCGCGCCGAGTTCGTGCAGATGCTGAAGGACTGGACGGCCGCCGCGCGCCGGATGACGGCCGGGAAGGCGGTGGGTGAGGGCGCGTACGGCGGGCTCGCCGAGGCGCCGCCGGACGACACCGGTGAGGCGCTGGGGCTGAAGCCCTCGCGGCTGACGCTCACCATCGGCTTCGGGCCGTCGTTCTTCGAGAAGTTCGGCCTGCGGGACAAGCGGCCGGCGGCGCTGGTCGACCTGCCCGCGTTCCCGGGCGACAACCTCGACAAGTCCCGCACCGGCGGCGACCTGTGCATCCAGGCCTGCGCGGACGACCCGCAGGTCGCCGTGCACGCGATCCGCAACCTGGCCAGGATCGGCTTCGGCAAGGTCGCCATCCGCTGGTCGCAGCTCGGCTTCGGCAAGACCTCCTCGACCACCCCGGACGCCCAGACCCCGCGCAACCTCATGGGGTTCAAGGACGGCACCCGCAACATCGCGGGGACGGAGACCGACCGGCTGAAGAAGTTCGTGTGGGTCGGGGACGACGACGTCGACGGGAAGTCGGCCTGGATGACCGGGGGGTCGTACCTCGTCGCCCGGCGGATCCGGATGAACATCGAGACCTGGGACCGGACCTCGCTGCAGGAGCAGGAGGACGTCTTCGGCCGCGACAAGGGCGAGGGTGCCCCGGTCGGCAAGGCGAAGGAGCACGACAAGCCGTTCCTGAAGGCGATGAAGCCGGACGCGCATGTGCGACTGGCGCACCCCGACTCCAACCACGGGATCACCATCCTGCGCCGGGGCTACTCCTTCACCGACGGCACCGACGGCCTCGGTCGCCTGGACGCGGGCCTGTTCTTCCTGGCCTACCAGCGTGACGTGCGCAAGGGGTTCATCCCGCTCCAGCGCAACCTGGCGGCGAAGGACGCGCTCAACGAGTACATCCAGCACGTGGGTTCGGCGGTCTTCGCGGCCCCGCCCGGCGTCCGTGACAAGGACGACTGGTGGGGCCGGGCGCTGTTCTCCGAGGAGGCGTAGCCCGTGTTCTCCAACTACCTGATCGGTCTTCGCGAGGGCCTGGAAGCCAGCCTCGTCGTCTGCATCCTGATCGCCTACCTGGTCAAGACCGGCCGCCGGGACGCCCTGAAGCCGATCTGGACCGGCATCGGCATCGCGGTGGCCATCGCGATGGGCTTCGGCTGTGTCCTCGAATACGGCTCCCAGGAGCTGACGTTCAAGGCGCAGGAGGCGCTCGGCGGTTCGCTGTCGATCCTCGCGGTGGGCCTGGTGACCTGGATGGTCTTCTGGATGCGGCGCACCGCCCGGCATCTGCGGTCGGAGCTGCACGGCAAGCTGGACGCGGCCCTGTCGATGGGCACGGGCGCGCTGGTGGCGACGGCGTTCCTGGCCGTGGGCCGTGAGGGGCTGGAGACCGCCCTGTTCGTGTGGGCCTCGGTGCACGCGGCGTCCGACGGCACCCCGCGCCCGCTGGTCGGCGTGGCGCTGGGACTGGCGACGGCGGTCGTGCTGGGCTGGCTGTTCTACCGGGGCGCCCTGAAGATCAACCTCGCCAAGTTCTTCACCTGGACCGGCGGCATGCTGGTCGTGGTGGCGGCGGGCGTGCTGGCGTACGGCTTCCATGACCTGCAGGAGGCCGACATCGTCCCGGGTCTGTCGAACCTGGCCTTCGACATCAGCGACACGATCCCGCCGGACAGCTGGTACGGCACTCTGCTGAAGGGCGTCCTGAACTTCCAGCCCGACCCGACCGTGATCCAGGTCACGGTGTGGCTGCTGTACCTGGTCCCGACGCTCGCGTTGTTCCTCTCCCCGGTAGGGTTCGCCTCCGGGAAGGGGAAGGTGAACGTACCTGATGACCAGGGATCGCAGCCCTCGCAGGCTCCGCAGCCGTGACCGGAACGCACTCATAGCCGCCTCGCTGACCGCTCTGTCGCTGACGGCGAGCGGCTGCATGGTGGTGCACGGGGAGCGCGAGGTGCTCCCCGCCACGACCCGCGCCGAGGCCGCGAAGGCGCTGAAGCAGTTCACGGACGCCTACAACAACGCCGACAAGGCGTACGACAGTTCCCTGGACGCGGACCATGTCACCGGCGCGTTCGCCGACATCGACGGGGCCCGGCTGAAGGCCGGGCACGTGAACAGCCCGAGCGGCAACGCGGGGCACTCGCCGCTGAAGCTGTCGGACGCGAAGTACACCATCGTCAAGAAGGCGGGCTGGCCGCGCTGGTTCGTGGTGGACGCCGCCGCCAACAAGGGCGGTACCGCGCGCTGGCTGTTCGTCTTCACCCGGGACGGCCTGAGCGAACCGTGGCAGGCGGCTTACGTGACGCTGGTGGCCCCGGACAGCGTGCCGGAGTTCAGGAAGGACAAGGACGGCTGGGGCGAGGCCGTCCCCGTGAACTCCGCCGGACTGGCGGTCGGGCCACGGCAGTTGAGCAAGGCGTACGCGACCTATCTGAAGAGCGGCGGGACGGCGTTCGCGGACGGCACGCACACCAGCGGGTGGCGTACGGACCGCACGAAGGGAGCCAAGAAGCCGGGCTTGGTCACGCAGTACATCGACGAACCGCTGACCTCCGGCGACTACGCTCCGCTGGCCCTGCGCACCGCGGACGGCGGGGCGCTGGTGTTCTTCACCACCCACCACTACGAGAAGCGGACCGCCGCCGCGGGCACCTCGGTCCCCACCCCGGGCGAGGACGTCCAGGCCCTGACCAAGGGCGAGGTCAAGCAGTCACTGACGCTGGAGTTCATCTCCAACGAGGTGGCCCTGGACCCGAAGGCGGGCGGCAAGGTGTCGGTGCTGGGCCGGATCCAGGGGCTGACGGCGGCGCAGGGCGAGTAGCGTCCCGGGCTCCGGGTCAGCGGTGCAGGGGCCAGGCGCCCGCCGGGTGGCCGGGTTCCTCTCCGGCGTGGCGGGCGCAGGCGTCGGTGAGGGTCTCCAGCAGGCTCAGCGGGTCGGGCAGCGGGTGTTCGGGGCCGCGTACCCAGCGCACCGCCCGGTCGTCGCCGGGCAGCCGGGCCGGCGGGACGAGCACGTACGAGCCCCGGCAGTGCCAGCGCAGGCCCGGATGCTCGTCCATGGTCTCGGGGTGGCAGTCCAGTTCACAGGGCCACCACTCGTCCTCGTCCTCGGGCGTGCCCCGGGTGAGGGTGAAGAACAGCAGACGGCCGTCGTCGCTCTCGGCGACCGGGCCGACCTCGACGCCGGAGCCGAGCAGCCGCTCCAGCGCCGCCCGTCCGGCCTCCAGGGGCACGTCGAGGACGTCGTGCACCATGCCGGTGGCGGTGACGAAGTTGGCCTGCGGCTGGTGCCGGGCCCAGCGCTCGATCTGGGCGCGGTCGGTGGTCGACTGGGTCTGCCAGGCGAAGGACACCGGGTGCCGGGCCGGGGTGGGACAGCCGACGCGGTCGCAGGAGCAGCGGTAGCCGGGCGCGGGGTGCGCGGCGGGCGCGAGCGGCAGTCCCGCCCCCGCGGCGGCCAGCAGCAGGTCCTCACGGCCGCCGTCGCCGGCGGTCTCCTTCGGGCGGCGTCCGCGCAGCCACTGGGAGAGCCTGCCCTGCCGGCCCGACCGGCCGTCGAACGTCCCGCTCATCTATCCCCTCGCCTCGCTGTTGTGCGGACAGCATGCCCTATCGTCCCACCTTCCCGTACTCCGGGGGGCATCCGGGGCAAGGCCGACCATGCGGTCAGCGCGGGGCGAGACCGTACAGCGCGTAGTCGACGAGGGTGTCGGTATAGCCGTGGGAGAGCGGCCCGGTGCGCTGCAACCAGCGCTGGGCGAGCGGTGAGACGAACAGTTCGAGGGCGATCCGCGGGTCGATCCCGGCTCGTACGTGCCCCGCGTCCTGCGCGGAACGCAACCGGTCGACGTACAACTGGAGCTGGGGTTCGAGGAGTTTGCCGACGAACTCGCGGCCGAGCTGCTCGTTGACCACACCCTCGGCGGCCAGGGCCCGGGCGGGGGCGTCGAATCGGGGGTCGAGCAGTTCGTCGACCGTGGCCCGCAGCACCGCCTTGAGGTCGGCGGCGAGGTCACCGGTGTCCGGGAGGGCGTACGTCTCCTGCCCGGCCTGCCGGGCCGCCTGTTCGCTCAGGTCCAGGAAGGCCTCCAGCAGGACGTCCGCCTTGGAGGGCCACCAGCGGTAGATGGTCTGCTTGCCGACCCCGGCCCGGGCGGCGATGCCCTCCACGGTGGTCTTCGGGTACCCGACCTCCGCGACGAGGGTGAGGGCGGCGGCGTAGATCGCGCGGCGGGACCTCTCGCTGCGGCGGGCGGCGTCGGGGGCGGGCTTGGGGGGCTTGTCGGCGGCCATGGGGCCGAATTTATCAGGTTGACAAGACGGACCGTCTCGCTGGACAGTGGAGCCCGTGAGCGAGACGAACCGTCTCGTCGCGTCATATCGGCGTATTCGTCGTACGCAGGGAAGGGAGAACCCCATGACCCGAGGTGGAGCCGGAAACATGCTGGGCGTCGGCGGAGCGCGGCGGAACCTCGGCCGCAAGGCGCTGCGCGGCGGCGGCCACGGCGGCCGGACGGGCACCGGGCTCGACCGCCAGGCCCAGAAGCGGGAGCTGCTGCGCAGGCTCCAGGAGAAACAGCAGGAGGGACGTACGACCGACGGGGCGTCGTGACGGGACCTGACGGGTCGTCGTGACGGGACCTACAGAGGCCCCTGCTCCTCGGCCGGCGGCCACGCGTCGCCCCAGTCCGCGTCGCGGGCCGCCTTGTACAGGTCGCCGTGGCGTTTGGTCACCGTGGTCCGGCGCAGTCGCTCATCGGTCTCGCACAGGTCCAGGAGCACCTGGCCCTTGCGGATCTGCGGGCGCCGGACCACGCGGGCGGGCGCCGGGGAGGCGGGGAGGCGGGTGGCGGCGACGTAGCTGAACTTCTCGTCCTCGTACGCCAGGGAGCCGCCCTTGACCTGGCGGTGCAGGGAGGAGCGGCTGACCCGCGCCGAGAAGTGGCACCAGTCGGTGCCGGGGGCGATGGGGCAGGCGGCGCTGTGCGGGCAGGGCGCGGCGACCCGGAAGCCGGCCCCGATGAGGCGGTCGCGGGCCTCGATGACGCGGGCGTACCCGGCGGGGGTGCCGGCCTCGACGATCACGACGGCCCGGGCGGCGTGCGCGGCGGCGTCGACGAGCGAGGCGCGGTCGGCCTCGGAGAGCTCGTTGAGGACGTAGGAGACGGTGACCAGGTCGACGGGGTCGAGGGTGAGGGCCGCGCCGATCCGGGCGCGCTGCCAGCGGGCGTCCCGCAGCGCCGGGTGGGCGGCGGCGAGCTCCTTGCCGAGCGCCAGCGCGGGCTCGGCCCAGTCCAGCACGGTGACCGGCCGGGTCCCCTCCCAGGTGGCGCTGACCGCCCAGGTCGCCGCGCCGGTCCCGCCGCCGACGTCGGCATGGCTGCCCGGCACCCATCCGGTCACGGCGTCCGCGAACGCCGCCAGCGCCGACCGCACCGCCTCGAAGGTGGCGGGCATCCGGTACGCGGCGTAAGCGGCGACGTCCGCGCGGTCCCGCAGGATCGGCGCGTGGGTCGGGGTCTCGCCCCGGTAGTTGGCGATCAGCCGTTCCACGGCCCCGGCGGCCTGCCTGGGCGGGAGTCCGTCGAGCAGACCGGAAAGGGCGGCGCGGAGTCTGTCGGCCGGGGCTACGGGGTCGTTCACCCCGCGATTCTCTCAGGTGCCCCGGACCGCCCGGGCCACCCTGGTCGCCGCCGCCGCCCTGGGCCCGCTGTCCGGCGGCCGTCGCCGGGGGTGGACGGTGTTGGCCAGCAGCACCAGGAACGTGTCCGTCACCGGGTCCAGCACCAGGGACGTCCCCGTGAAGCCCGTATGGCCCGCCGCTCCCCCGCCCGCGAGCTCGCCCATGAACCACGGCTGGTCGACGGCGAAGCCGAGGCCGGGCGGGGTCAGCAGGAGTTCCACGAAGTCGGGGCCGAGAATGCGGGCGGGGCCGTACGCGCCGCCCGCGAGGAGGGTGCGGCAGAACACCGCGAGGTCCTGGGCCGTGCCGAACAGACCGGCGTGGCCGGCCACCCCGCCCAGCGCCCAGGCGTTCTCGTCGTGGACCACGCCCCGCAGCATCCCCCGGTCCGCCTTGGCCCACGGCCGCCGCTGGTCCTCGGTGGCCGCCGCGCCCCGGCACGGCCCGAAGCAGGTCGCGGTCATCCCCAGCGGCCGGGTGATGCCCTCGTGGACGAGGACGTCGAGCGGGCGGCCGGTGATCCGCTCCAGCACGAACTGGAGCAGCAGCATGTTCAGGTCCGAGTAGAGGTACGCGCCGGGCTCCCCGGCCGGCGCCTCGGCCCGCAGCAGCGCCAGCCGTTCGGTGTCGTCGGCGCAGTCGTACAGCGGCAGCTCGGGGCGCAGCCCGGAGGTGTGGGTGAGCAACTGCCGTACGGTGATGCCGTGCCCGGCGGCGGCGTGGAACTCGGGCAGGTAGGCGCCGACCCTGGCGTCGATGCCGAGGGTGCCGCGCTCGATCTGCTGCACGGCGGCGACCGAGGTGAACAACTTGGTGAGGGAGGCCAGGTCGAAGGGGGTGTCGAGGGTCATCGGCACCCGGGCGGCGGGCGGCAGTTCGACGCCCGCGTCGGTCTGCGGGTCGTAGGAGGCGTACCGCACCGCCCAGCCCGCCGCCTCCCGCACGGCGATCACCGGCCCGCGTCCGGCCAGCACGACGACGCCGGCCGCCCAGGGGCGTTCCCCGGTGGTGAGGTCGCGGACCTCACGGACCAGGTGGCCGAGTTCCGTGGCGTCGAGCCCGGCCCGTTCCGGGCTGTCGACACGCAGTCTCGGTGCGCTCAGCTCCCCGCTCCCTCCCGTTCCGTACGAGCGTTCCAGGGACGGCACATTCCCACGAAGCAGGCCAGCGCTACCAGTGCGCCCGCCAACTGGACGACGGCCATGGGGACGGCGGTGTGCTCCCCGGCGACGCCGACGAGCGGCGAGGCGACCGCCGCGACCAGGAAGGAGGAGGTGCCGAACAGCGCGGAGGCGGAGCCGGCGGCGTGCCGGGTGCGCAGCAGCGCGAGGGACTGGGCGTTGGGCAGGGTGAAGCCCATCGCGGACATCAGGACGAAGAGGGCGGCGGCGACGGGGGCCAGCCCGGCGTGCCCGAAGGCGCCCGTGGTCATCAGCAGCAGCGCGGTCGCGGCGAGGACGACGACGGCCAGGCCGGCGGCCAGCACCTTGTCCAGGCTCACCCGGCCGGCCAGCACCTTGCCGTTGACCTGCCCGGCGACGACCAGACCGATGGAGTTGAGGCCGAACAGCAGGCTGAAGTTCTGCGGGGAGGCGCCGTAGATCTCCTGGAGGACGAACGGCGAGGCGGACACATAGGCGAACAGCGCGGCGAAGGCGAAGCCGCCCGCGAGCATGTAGCCGGTGAAGGGCGGGTCGGCGAGGAGCCCGCGCATGGTGCGCAGTGCCTCCCGCACGCCTCCGCCGTGCCGTTCGGCGGGCGGCAGGGTCTCGGGCAGCCGGAGCCAGACGGCCGAGGCCAGCACGGCCCCGACGACCGTCAGCACCACGAACACGCCCCGCCAGTCCGTCACCCGCAGGATCTGCCCGCCGATCAGCGGCGCGACGATGGGCGCGGTCCCCGACACCAGCATGAGGGTGGAGAAGAAGCGGGCCACGGCCACGCCGTCGTAGAGGTCGCGGACGACCGCCCGCGCGATGACGATCCCGGCCGCGCCCGCGAGGCCCTGCGCCAGCCGGAAGGCCACCAGGGACTCGACGGTGGGCGCCACGGCGCACAGGAAGGTCGCCACGATGTAGACGGCGAGGCCGGCGAGCAGCGGGCGTCTGCGGCCCCACCTGTCGCTCATCGGACCGACCACCAGCTGCCCGAACGCCATCCCGGCCAGGCAGGCGGTGAGGGTGAGCTGGACGGTGGCGGCGGGGGCGTGCAGGGAGCCGGTGACCTCCGGCAGGGACGGGAGGTACATGTCCATCGCCAGCGGGGGCGTGGCGGTGAGGCCGCCGAGGAGGAGGACGAGGAGCAGGCCGGTGCGGCGCGCGGCGGGGTCGGGGGGAGACGGCTCCCGCGGTGCGGACCCCTGCTCCAGGCCGGGTGTCGACGGCGCCGCGTGCTCGGACATGTGCCCCTCCCTCTCCGAGTGAACCGCCACCTATGCTCTCAGCTCGTACAGAGTGCCGGGGATCAGGTGAGCGAGGGCGGGGATGGCGGAGCAGAGGGTGCGGTGGGGGATTCTGGCGACGGGCGGGATCGCCGCCGCGTTCGCGGCGGACCTGGTGGACCTGCCGGACGCGGAGATCGTGGCGGTGGCCTCGCGCGGCGAGGAGTCCGCGCGGGCGTTCGCGGAGCGGTTCGGGATCCCGCGGGCGTACGGCGACTGGGAGAAGCTGGCGGGGGACGAGGACATCGATGTCGTGTACGTCGCCACCCCGCACTCGGCGCACCGCGCCGCCGCCGGCCTGTGTCTGGAGGCGGGGCGGAACGTGCTGTGCGAGAAGCCGTTCACGCTGAACCTGCGCGAGGCCGAGGAGCTGGTCGCGCTGGCGCGCGGGCGGGGTCGCTTCCTGATGGAGGCGATGTGGATGTACTGCAACCCGCTGGTCCGGCGGCTGAAGGCGCTGGTCGACGACGGTGCGATCGGCGAGGTCCGCACCGTGCAGGCCGACTTCGGCCTGGCGGGTCCCTTCCCGCCCGCGCACCGGCTGCGGGACCCGGCCCTCGGCGGCGGCGCGCTGCTCGACCTCGGTGTGTACCCCGTGTCGTTCGCGCAGTTGCTGCTCGGTGAGCCGGCCGATGTCGCCGCGCGCGCGACGCTGTCCGCCGAGGGCGTCGACCTGCAGACGGGCGCCCTGCTGTCCTTCGACGGCGGCGCGCTGGCCTCGGTGCACTGCTCGATCGTCGGCGGTACGTCCGTGTCGGCGTCGGTGACCGGTTCGCACGGCCGGATCGACATCCCGAACGGCTTCTTCCACCCCGACCGCTTCGTGCTGCACCGCGACGGCCGCGACCCGCAGGAGTTCGCCGCCGATCCCGCCGACGGGCCGCGCAGCAGCCTCAGGCACGAGGCGAAGGAGGTCATGCGGGCGCTGCGGGCCGGTGAGAGGGAGTCCCCGCTGGTCCCACTGGACGGCACCCTCGCGGTGATGCGGACGCTGGACGCGATACGGGAGCGGATCGGCGTGCGGTATCCCCTGGAGGTCCGAGCGGTGGGGTGACGAAGGGTCCTGGACCCCACGGTCCGTCAACTCCCCGACCTGCACAACCGGAATTTCAACGTCCGTACTATTGCGGCCGATAGCGGCCCTATGCTCAAATTTCCTCCACCAGAGCTTCACAGTTGGAGCACTGGGGTCCGCCGACCACACCGAGGGGGGAGGCGGCAGCCGTTCCACGGCACCGGAGTGGGGGTGGGTCCCGCGCCCGAGCGCGGGGTACGCACCGGTGAGTGGAACGGCTGCCGCCTGAAATCGGCCTACTCCGGCTTGTCCGCCTCCGGTTTCGCCTCGGGCTTCCCGCCGGCCGCCGCCACCGCCCTGCGCCGCCGCAGCGCCCACGCTCCCGCACCGAGCAACGCGACCGTCCCCGCGGCCCCTTCCAGCACCCGCCAGGCCGAGGAGCCGCCCGCGGCCGAGCCCGGCGCCCCGGCCGCGGCCTCGGCGGCCTTGCCCGCGGGCTTCGGGCTCGGGCTCGCGCTCGCCCGCGCCCCGCCCTCGCTGAGCGGCTCGGCCAGCGCGCCGACGGCCCGCGCCGAACGCCCCTTGCCGAAGCCCCAGTCCAGCAGCGCGGCGGTCTCCTCGTACACGGCGTTGCCGCCGCTCTTGGGGTGCATCACCGTGACCAGCAGGGTGCGCCCGCCCCGGACGGCCGCGCCGGTGAAGGTGTTGCCGGCGTGGCTGGTGTAGCCGTTCTTCACACCGATCAGGCCCTCGTACGTGTCGAGGCCCCACGCCCCCGTCAGCAGCCGGTCGGTGTTCTGGATCTGGAAGGTCTTCTTGCCGCCCGCGGGGAAGTCGGCGGTGCGCGTACCGCAGTAGGCCCGGAAGTCGCCGTCCTTCAGTCCGTGCCGGGCGAACAGGGTCAGGTCGTACGCCGAGGACAGCTGGCCCTTGTGGTCGAAGCCGTCGGGGCTGACCACATGGGTGTCCAGGGCCTGGAGGTCCTCGGCCCTGGCCTGCATCTCGGCGACCGTCTTCGCCAGCCCGCCGTTGAGGTGGGCGAGGACGTGCACCGCGTCGTTGCCGGAGCGCAGGAACACGCCCTGCCAGAGCTGGTGGACGGTGTAGGTGATGCCGGGCTTGACCCCGACCAGGCTGGAGCCGGCCGGTACGTCGGCCAGGTCGGCGTCGGTGACCTTGTACCGCCGGTCACGGTCCAGCTTCTCCAGCACGGTGTCCGCGAACAGCATCTTCAGCGTGGACGCGGGCGCGAGCCGCCGGTGGGCGTTGAACGAGGCGAGCACCTCTCCGGTGTCGTGGTCGGCGACGAGCCAGGAGCGGGCGGTGAGTTTCTTGGGCAGCCCGCCCGCGTCGCCGCTCACCTGGATTCCGGTGCGGGCCAGCCGCTCCCCGCCGATGGCCGTCGCGGCGGAGGCGGGGGTGGTGGCCGACAGGGGAAGGGCGGCGGCCGTCAGACCGAGGGCGGCACGCCGACTGAGCCGGGAACAATCACGCATCCGGGGACCGTACACCGCGCCCGCCATACGAAAATCTGATCTCCTACCCGGTTTCTCAGCCCTGACACATGTTTTACCCAGGCCCGCTCAAAGGTTCCTACCTAATTTGAGGCCGCGCCCACAGCGGGCGCCAAGAACCTCGAGGAACGGGATGTTTGGCATCTATCTCAAGCGCGAGCTGAGCCGGCGCAAGAAGGCCGCTCTGGTGATCGCGATGGGTCTGGCGCTCGGAATCGCGTTGGTCATCACCGTCAGTTCGGTGTCGGCCGGCATGCAGCAGGCGCAGGACAAAGTCCTGAAATCGCTCTACGGCCTCGGTACGGACATGACCGTCACCAAGGCCCAGTCGGCACCCAAGGCCGGCAGCTCGCAGGGCCCGAACTTCAAGTTCGACGCCAAGTCCAGCGGCAAGTCCTCGCAGAGCTCCGACCGGGTGATGACCCAGGGCGGTCAGACCCTGAAGTCCTCGCTGGTCGAGAAGGTCTCCGCGCAGAAGGGCGTGGACAGCGCGGTCGGCGCGCTGACCCTGAACGTCACCAAGGTCGACGGCTCCTTCACCCAGGGCAAGGCACAGAGCTCCAGCGGCAGCGGCACCCAGAGCCAGGGGCAGGGCGCCCCGGGCGGCAGCGGCACCAGCGGCGGCCAGCCGCAGGTGCAGGGCGGCGGCGCCAACTTCAACGTCAACAGCTACTCGGTGGCCGGTGTCGACGTCACCGACCAGGAGCTCGGCCCGCTCGCCGCGATGAAGATCACCTCCGGCAAGACCTTCACCTCGGCGCAGACCAGTGCCAAGGTCGCGGTGGTCAGCAAGTCCTACGCCAAGGAGAAGAAGTACAAGGTCGGCTCCACCTTCAAGATCTCCGGCACCAAGTACACCGTCATCGGCATCGCCACCCCCGACAGCAGCGAGTCCACCACTGACGTCTATCTGCCGCTGAAGCAGGCGCAGACGCTGGGCGACGCCAAGAACAAGGTCACCACGATCTACGTCAAGGCGACCGACTCCCAGCAGATCTCCGCGGTGAAGAAGGAGATCCAGTCCAACATCTCCGGCACGACGGTCACCACCTCCTCCGACCTGGCCTCCACCGTCTCCGGCTCCCTCTCCACCGCCTCCGACCTCGCCTCCAGCGTCGGCAAGTGGCTGTCCATCGCCGTCCTGGCCGCCGCCTTCCTGGTGGCCGCGCTGCTCACCTCCTCGGCGGTGTCCCGGCGCGTGCGGGAGTTCGGCACCCTGAAGGCGCTCGGCTGGCCGAGCCGCAAGGTCACCCGCCAGGTGGTCGGCGAGTCCATGGTCAACGGCCTGATCGGCGGCGCCCTCGGTATCGCCCTGGGCCTCGCCGCCGCCTACACGGTCACCGCGATCAGCCCGAAGCTCACCGCGCAGCTCGGCAGCAGCGGCGCCGGCATGGGCGGCCCCGGCGGCGGTGGCCCGGGCGGTGGCGGCCCCGGCCGGCAGGCGGCCTCCAACACCATGGAGATCGCCCTGTCCGCGCCCGTCTCCCTCACCACGATCGCGCTCGCGGTGGGCCTGGCGGTCACCGGCGGTCTGATCGCCGGCGCCATGGGCGGCTGGCGTGCCTCCCGGATGCGCCCGGCCGACGCCCTGCGTAGCGTCTCGTAACCCCTCTGCTTCCCCTTACGGAGTTCCCATGTACAGACTCACCGGCGTCACCAAGCGCTACACGCGCGGCAAGGAGACGGTGGAGGCGCTGCGGGGCGTCGACCTCACCATCGCCGACGGCGACCAGCTCGTCATCCAGGGCCCCACGGGCGGCGGCAAGTCCACCCTGCTGCAGATGATCGGCGGCCTGGACCGCCCGTCCGAGGGCAGCGTGGAGCTCGACGGCGTGGACCTCGCGCACATCAGCGAGGCCAAGCTGACCCGGCTGCGCGCCGAGAAGATCGGCATCATCTTCCAGGCGTTCAACCTCATCCCGACGCTCACCGCGCAGGAGAACGTCGAGACCGCCCTCGTCCCCCTCGGCGTCAAGCCCGCCGAACGCCGCGAGCGCGCGGCCGAGGCGCTGCGCTCGGTCGGCCTCGGCGAACGCCTCTCCCACGTCCCGTCCGAGATGTCCGGCGGCCAGCAGCAGCGCGTCGCCATCGCCCGCGCGCTGGTCAAGAAGCCGAAGGTGCTCCTCGCCGACGAGCCCACCGGCAACCTCGACGAGGGCACCCGCGACGACATCATGGCCCTGCTGGAGGGTCTGTGGCGCGAGCACGGGCTGACGTTCATCATGGTCACCCACGACTCGTCGATCGCCCGCCGCGCCCCGCGGCTGGCCACCATCAAGGCCGGTCAGATCGCCCTGACCGAGCAGAGCGTGCGCTTCTGACAGGTTCACCGGTCCCCACCGGGGCCGCTCACCTCCCGAGTATCCGGTCGACCTCGGCCAGCTGCCCGGCGGTGAGCGGCCCCTTCCGCAGTGCGCCCGCGTTCTGCTCCGCCTGGTCCACCGAGCGGAAGCCGGGGATGGGGACGGTGCGCGGGCTGCGCGCCCACAGCCAGGCGAGGGCGCCCTGGGCGGGGGTGCGGCCGTCGCTGGTGAGGACGTCCCGCAGGGCGTCGACCCGGGCGAGCCACTCCGGGTCCGCCCCCGTTCCGTCGCCGAAGCCCCGCAGCCAGGCCGGCGGCCGGCTGCGGATGTCACCGGCTTCCAGCGCCTCGCCCGTCCTGCGCTTTCCGGTCAGCAACCCCATCGCGAGCGGGCTCCGGTTGATGCTCGCGAGGCCCGACTCCTCGCACAGCCGCACCATGTCGGGCGCGTCCTGCAAGACGTTGAGCGCGTGCTGTACGGCCGTGCAGTGCTCCCCCTGGGCGAAGACCGCGGCGCGGGCCGGGTCGTCGGTGCTCCAGCCGTAGGCACGGATGAGCCCTTCGCCCACGAACTCCTCGCAGGTGTCGCGGAGTTCGGCCGCCCGCCGCGGATCCGCGTCGGACAGGTGCAGTTGGTAGAGGTCCACGTAGTCGGTGCCGAGGCGGCGCAGGGACGCGGTGAGCGCGCGGCGGGCGTATTCCGGGGAGTCGTCGGCGCCGGTGAGGGTGCGGGTGTCCTCGTCGAAGACGTTGCCCCACTTGGTGGCGACGACCACGTCGGCCCGCCGCTTGCCGAGGGCCCGGCCGAGGACGCGCTCACTGTGTCCGGCGCCGTAGGTGTCGGCGGTGTCGAAGAAGGTGATGCCCAGGTCGATGGCGCGGCGGACGGCCCGTACGGACTCCTCGTCGTCGACCTTGCCCCAGCCGAGGGGCTGCCCGTCGGCGGCCTGCCACTCGCCGCCGATGGCCCAGCAGCCGAAGCCGAGGGCGCTCACCTGGATTCCGCCGCGTCCCAGTGTCCTGTCGCTGTTCATGAGAAGGGACGCTAGGAGTTGGAGCGCACACGAGGGCAAGCCCTTACGGCCATGCGGCGACGGCGGTCATGCCTGCCCGGTCTCGAACCGCGAGATCCGCCCGTCCTCCTCCACCACGAAGGTCCACCGGGTACGCATCTCACCCCAGGTGTCGTTGCGGTAGCGGGCGACGAGGACAAGGCCGCCGCGGGACTCGTTGTCGACCTCCATATGCCCGTGGGAGGAGAAGATCTCCCGGTCGATCCAGTCGGCGAGGTCCCGGTCGGAGCCGTCGTCGGACATGGTCGCGCCGGGCGCGAGGAGCGCCATGAAGCCCTCCCGGTCATGGGCGTTGACCGCGTTGACGAAGGCGCGGACGGCCGGATCGCTGAGCTTGGCTGTCTGAATCGTCATGGCAGTCAGAGTCACACCGCGGCCTGGGACCCGCCACCCGAACAGCGCGCCGGGGGGGGCCCGCCGGGTGTGGACGGTGCGACGGTGGAAACGCGTGTGGGGACTGTTCCTGCCGACCACCTGACTGGGGAGCGACCGTGACCTGTTATGACCGACGCGATCTGGGCCTGCTGCTGCTCCGGTTGGGTACCGGCGGAGTGCTGGCGGCGCACGGCGCGCAGAAGCTGTTCGGGTGGTTCGGCGGGGGTGGCCTCGAAGGAACCGGCCAGTTCATGGAGTCGGTGGGCTACGCACCGGGCAAGGCGAGCGCGACGGCGGCGGGGCTGGCGGAGGCGGGCGGCGGCACGCTGCTGGCGCTGGGCCTGGCGACCCCCGCGGCAGGCGCGGCGGCGGCCGGCGCGATGGCGGGCGCGGCGGCGGTGCACATGCCGAACGGCTTCTTCGCCCAGGAGGGCGGCTACGAGCACGCCGCCAGCCTCGGCCTGGCCGCCGCCGGCCTCGCCGTCACCGGCCCCGGCCGTCTCTCCCTCGACCACGCCCTCGGCCGTGTCTTCGACCGGGGCTGGATGGTCCCGGCGGCCCTCGGTGTGACGGCGGCGGCGACGGCGGTCGTGGTGGGGGCCCGGAACAAGAGGCTGCAGAAGGCCAAGGAGGGCGAGCAGGAACCCCTGTTCGAGGAGTGACCCGGCTGTTCCCCGAGGGGGCAGCGGCCAATGAGGCGGCGGACGGCACCCGTGGGCAAGCTGGCCCCGGCCCGGGGGATTGGTAGGCCGGGGCCAGGTCTGTCAGGCCGTCGGCGGCAGCGGGATGTCGTGGGCGTGCCGGAAGAGGTTGTGCGGGTCCAGGCTCGACTTGAGGGCCTGGAGCCGGGTGTAGGTCTCCGGCTCGAACAGTTCGCGGACCTGGGACTCGGGGACGGGCGTGCCGTCGTTGTAGACGAAGTTGAGGCTGCGGCCCACCGTCCACTGCTTGAGGGCGTCGTAGACCCGCTGGTGGACCGGGCGCGCCGCCTCCGGCGGGGCCGCCATGCCGCCGGTCATCAGCCGGAGCACGTACTGGGCCGAGCGGCCGCCGACCGCGTTGGGGTGGGCGGGGTGGCGGGACAGGGCGCCACCCAGGTGACGGATGTCGATGATGCACGGGACCGGGGCGCCCGGGCCCGCCAGGTCGATCAGGGTCTGGAGGGCGACCGGGTCCAGTTCCCGCAGCAGCACGTTGCCGCCGAAGTAGGCGTGCGAGAACGTCGGGTCGTGGTAGACCGATCCCGCCTCCTCGTACGGCATCTCCCGTACCGAGTCGATCAGCCGGGGACCGAGCGCACGCAGCGGCTCCACCAGGCGCTCGCCCTCCTCCGCGCTGCCGTTGAAGACGAGCCGCACATGGGCGACGTACTTGCCGCGCAGCGGCTCGGGGAACGCGGGGGCCGGCGGGTAGCCCATCAGCCCGATCGACGAGGTGAGCTGCTCCGGCACCGTCAGCGTCCACTCGCGGTACGCCCGCAGCAGCTCCACCGGGTCGTCCGCCTCGAAGTACAGGCCGCCGCCGTAGAAGCGGGCCACCGGGACCAGTGCCGTCTCCACCGCGGTCACCACGCCGAAGGCGCCGCCGCCGCCCCGCAGCGCGAAGAACAGGTCCGGGTCCGACGTCGCCGTGACGTGGCGCAGGGTGCCGTCCGCGGTGACCACGTCCAGGGAGCGGACGTGGTCGCAGGCGTAGCCGAACTCACGGCCCATCAGTCCCGTGCCGCCGCCGAGCAGATAGCCCACCACGCCCACATGGGGCGCCGAGCCGTTGAGCGGGGCCAGGCCGTGCGGGGCCGCGGCCTTGATCACCTGTTCCCAGCGCACGCCCGCCTCGACCCGCACGGTGCGGGCCTCCGCGTCCAGTTCGAGACCGGTCATCCGGTGCGTGCTGATCAGCACCCCCTCCCCGCGCAGCGCGGTGACGATGCCGTGACCGGTGGAGTGCACGGCCACCGGCAGGTCGTGGTCGGCGGCGAACCGTACCGCCGCGCGCACGTCGTCAGCGCACGTCGCCCCGACGATCACGGAGGGTTCGTGCCGGAAACCGGCCTGGAAGCCGGACCGCTCCTCGTTGTAACCCTCGTCGCCCGGCCGCAGCACAGGGCCCTTCACCTGCCCGGTCAGGCCTTCCAGGTCGACGCTCATCTGCTCGTTCCTTTCCAGGGGGAGTCGGCTGCCACCCTGCCGTCCCCGGTGTCGTCAGTCCATGAACGGACGTGTTTGCACACCGCGCCGGTTGACCGGCGCGGGTCGATCGGTGGTGCGGCGCCGGTCAGTCGGTGACGCGGCGCCAGCGGAGCACACGCAACTGGGGGCGGCCCACCAGGGCCCGGCCGCGCAGCTCCAGTTCGTCCCGGTCGACGAAGACCAGGTCGCGGATCTGCTCCGAGCCCAGCCACGACCGCTCCGGCGCCAGCTCGATCGTGTGTACGACGCGGTCGCCGTCCCGGCGCCATGTGCCCGCGTAGCTCATGTAGTCGGGCCGCTCGGGCCGCGCGGGACCGGTGCGCATCATCGTCACGGAGAGCCGGCCGCCCGGCGCGTAGACCAGCAGGCCCGTCGGTGCGGGCCCGAGCGGGCCCTCGTGCACGGTGCCGTCGTCGTCCAGGTCGTGGAAGGACCGCAGGGACCAGACGCCGGTCAGGTCCTCGTCGGTGTCCCACGGGCGGGCCGTGGGACCGGCTTCGCGTCCGGTGCTGTCCGGTGCGGTGCGCTGTGCTGACGGCGTGGGGTGCATCGGCGTCTCCCTTCCGGAGCGCTCAGGCCGCCGAAGCGGCGGGTTCGGGGGTGTCGTCGCCGGTCATGCCCCGCTGGGCCCGGCGGGTCGTCTCCTCCAGCGGCTCGGGCGGCAGGACGCTCACCTCGTCGAGGCGCGCGGTCTGCTCGTCGGTGAGGCGAAGGTCGAGGGCGGCCAGGTAGTCCTCCAGATGAGCGGGGGTGCGCGGGCCGATCACCGGCACGAGTGCGGTACCGCTGCGCCGGGCGCGGTGCAGGATCCAGGCGACGGCGACCCGGGAGGCGGGCTCCCCCGTCTCGGCGGCGACGGCCAGGACGGCGTCCACGACCGCGGTGACGCGGGCGCTGGACTCCGTACGGATGACCCGCCCGCCCAGGTCGGTCAGGCGGCCCGCGCTGCTCGTGCGGTACTTGCCGGTGAGCAGCCCGCCGCCGAGCGGCGACCACAGGGCCGCGCCGAGGCCCAGGGCCTCGGCCATGGGCAGCAGGTCGCGGTCGGCGGTGCGTTCGGCGAGGCTGTACTCGGTCTGGAGGCCGATCAGCGGGGACCAGCCGCGCAGCTCGGCGATGGTGGCGGCCCGGGAGACCCGCCACGCGGGGAAGTTGGACAGACCCGCGTAGAGGATCTTCCCGGCGCGCACCAGGTCGTCGAAGGCGGCCAGGATCTCCTCGACCGGGGTCACCGTGTCGGGGAAGTGCGCCCAGTAGATGTCGATGTGGTCGGTGCGCAGCCGCCGCAGGCTCGCCTCCAGCGAGCGGATCATGCTCTTGCGGCTGTTGCCGGGCTGGGGGCCGGCGCCGCGGGACGCGTCCCGCGGGGCCCCGGTGCCCAGGGTGTACTTGCCGGACAGTACGAAGGCGTCGCGGTCCGCTCCGACGAACTCGCCGACCAGTTCCTCGGCCTGGCCGCTCTGGTAGTAGTCGGCGGTGTCGATCAGGGTGCCGCCGGCCTCGGCGAAGCGCTCGAACATCCGGCGGGCCACGGCGGGCTCGGCCCCGGCTCCCCAGCGGGTGCCGAAGTTGACGGTGCCGAGCCCGTACTGGGACACCCTCAGGCCGGTCCTCCGTCCGAAGGCGGGAGTGCGCATGGGGTCTCCTCAGGCGGCCAGGGGGATGGTGGTCCGGTCGCCGGGGGCGGGGCCGAGCGCGGCCCAGCCGACCGGGGTGCCGGCCGTCCACAGCGTGCCGAGCGTGGTCAGCAGTCCGGCGGTTTCGGGAGTGCGGGCGCCGGGGTGCGGCAGCGACGAGAGGGCGGTGGTGCCCGGGGGCAGGTCGGGGCGGCGTTTGAGGAGTCCGGTCAGGGCGGGGCCCGGGCCGGTTTCCAGGAGTACTCCGGGCGTGTCGGCGAGCAGGGTGGCGACGGCGTCGGAGAACCGTACGGTCTGCCGCAGGTGCCGGGCCCAGTAGTCGGGGTCCGTGGCCTGTTCGGCGGTGATCCAGGCGCCGGTGACGCCGGAGACGAACCTCTGCGCGGGCGGGCGCAGGCCGATCCTGCCGGCGGCCTCGCGCAGCCGGTCGACACAGCCGTCCATCATCCTGCTGTGGAAGGCGTGCGAGACGCGCAGGCGGCGGCCGGGCGTGCCGGCGGCGGCGAGCATCTCCTCGACGCGCGCGACGCTCTCCTCGCTTCCGGCCAGCACGCACGAGTCGGCGGCGTTGACCGTCGCCAGGTCGGTGCCCTCGGCGAGGTAGGGGGCGAGCGCGTGCTCGGGGAGCGGGACCGCGAGCATCGCTCCGGGCGGCGCCTGCTGCATCAGCCGGGCGCGCAGGGCCACGAAGCGGAGGGCGTCCGGGAGGTCCATGACCCCGGCCAGGGTGGCGGCAACGTACTCGCCGAGGCTGTGCCCGGTCATCGCGGCGGGCCGCACGCCGAGCGCGATCAGGGTGCGGGCCAGGGCGTACTCCAGGACGAACAGGGCGGGCTGGGCGACCTCGGTCTGCCTCAGTCCGGCTCCCGTCGAGTCGTCCAGGACGGGGCGCAGGTCCATCCGGGCGACGCTGTGCAGCAGGTCGAGGCAGCTGTCCAGTTCCGCGCGGAACAGCGGGAGGTCGCGGGCGAGGGTGAGGCCCATGCGGCCGTACTGGGAGCCTTGGCCGGGGAAGACGAAGGCGATGGCGGGTGGCCGCCGCGCGAGGGGTGCCGGCGGCTCCTGCCGTGCTTTCTCCCGGGCCCGCTCCAGGCCCGTCGCCAGGTCCTCGTCGGTCTCCCCCACCGCGAAGGCGCGGTACGGGGGTGTCGGCGCGGTCACCGCCACCGCCCGGTGGGTCCCGGCCCTGACGTGCACCGTCTCGCCGGACGGCTCCTCCACCAGGAGGCCGCGAATCCGGGCGAGCAGCCGGTGCCGCTGATCCGGGGCGCGGAAGTAGAAGTGGCCCCCGGGCAGGTGGACGGTCTCGAACGGCCCCTCGGTGTGTTCCCGCCAGTTCTCCACGCGCAGGGTCTCGCGCTCCTGCTCGCCCGCGAAGACGGTGAGCGGGATCTCCAGGGGCGTGCCCGGCTCGAACCGGTACGTCTCGAAGATCCGCAGGTCGGCGCGGAAGGTGCCGAGCACCATGGCGCGCAGGGCGGCGTCCTCGTGCACCTGGGCGGGCAGGGCGCCCCAGCGCCGCTCGACCTCGGTGAGCAGTTCGTCGTCCGGGAGGGTGTGGACGGTCGTGGCGGCGCGCGGGTGGGGCGGGGGCGGGCTGGAGGACAGCAGCAGCCGGGTCGGCAGCGGCCGGCGCAGGCGGCGCAGGGCGCGGGTCACCTCGAAGGCGACCAGTCCGCCCAGGCTGTGGCCGAAGAAGGCGAACGGGCGCTGCGGGTCCAGCACCCCGACCACCGCGTCCACCAGCTCGGGCATGCCGGTGACGGGGGGCTCGGCGTGCCGCGCGGCCCGGCCGGGGAGCTGGATGCCGTGGACCTGGAGCTCGGGCAGTTCGTCGGCGAAGCGGACGTACTCGCCGGGTGAACCCCCTGCGTGCGCGAAGCAGTACAGGTCCGCGACGGCGTCGGGGCGGCGGGTGCGGGTGACCAGCCACCGGCCGGGTGGCGTACCGGCGTTCATGGGTGGTGCTCCTTTCGGGAGGCGGGGGCGGGGCGTCACGGCGGGGCCCGTCAGGCGACCTGGGCCGGTTCGGGGGTGCGCCCGCCGAGCCGGTCGGCGACCAGGGCCGCGAACTCGGCCGGGGTCTGCGCGTCGTACAGCACCGACGACCCCAGCTCCACCCCGAACCGCTCACGCGCCAGGGCCAGCAGTTGCGTCGCGACCAGCGAGTCCCCGCCCAGATCGAAGAAACCGGCGTCCGGCTCCACCGACTCCAGGCCCAGCGTCCGGGCGAACAACTCCGACACGACCGCCAGCGTGTCCGGACCTCCGGAGGCCCGCGGCACGGCGGCGGGGGCTTCCGGGGCCGGGGATGTCTGGGGCGCGGGGGCCGGCGAGGCCTGGGGCGCGGGCTCCACGACGTACCGCCGGCGCTCGAAGGGGTACGTAGGCAGTGGCACCTTGCGGCGCCGCCCGGCCCCGTGCACGGCGTTCCAGTCGACGGACAGGCCGCCGAGCCAGAGCCGGCCGAGGGCGGTGAGCAGGGCGGCGCGGGCGCCGAGCGCACCGGCCTCCTCGGGCAGAACGGGAAGCACCGTGGTGCCGAGGCCCTCGACCGGCGCGTCGGCGCCTGCCGTGCGGACCGGGATGCGCGGGTCGCGGCGGGTCGCACCGCCTTGCCCGTCGGCCTCGGGGTCGGCTCCGGCTCCGGCTCCGGCTCCGGCGAGGACGAGGCGTACCGCGTCCTCGACGGTGTACACCCCGGCCACGGTCTCGGCGACGAGCGCGCCGGTGCCGTGTCCCGCGACCGCCACGGCACGCACGCCCCAGGCCTGCCAGAGCCGGCCCAGGGCCAGCTCGGTGGCGAAGACGTCGAGGGCCTCCGGGACCTCCCCGTCCGGGTCGGCCGACCCCAGGCACTCCTCGACGGTGCGCCGGAACAGGGGCTCCGTGCGCAGGTCGCGGGTGCCGGCGAGGGTGGCGGTGCCGGGGAAGAGCAGGGTGACGGGGCCGACGGGGGCGGCGGCCGCGGAGTCGGCGAGGCGGCCGCGTTCCAGGCCGCCGAGGACGCGTACGGCGTCTGCGGTGCCGTCGACGACCGCGCAGCGGCGCACGGGCAGTTCGCGGCGGCCGGTCTGCAGGGTCCAGGCCACGTCGGGCAGCGCGCGTCCGGGGCGGTCGCGCAGCTCGGCGGCGAGCCGGCCGGTCAGCGTGTCGAGGGCCGTCTCGGTGCGGGCCGACAGGACGAGCAGCTGGGGTCCCGGCTCCGCCGCCTCCGCTTCGGCACCGGCGCGCACCGGCTCGGGTGCCTGCTCCAGGACCACGTGCGCGTTGGTGCCGCCGATACCGAAGGAGCTCACCCCGGCCCGCCGGGGGACGCCGCCGTCCGGGCGCCACTCGCGGACCTCGGTGACCACCTCGAAGGGGCTCGACGCGAAGTCGATCGCGGGGTTGGGCGCGGTGTAGTTCAGGCTCGGCGGCAGGACGGCGTGCTCCAGGGCGAGCACGGTCTTGATCAGTCCGGCGGCGCCGGCGGCCGCGTCGGTGTGGCCGATGTTGCTCTTCACCGCGCCGATGCCGCAGAACCCGGTGCGGGCGGTGTCCGCGCGGAACGCCCGGGTCAGGGCGGTGATCTCGATGGGGTCGCCGAGCGGGGTGGCCGTGCCGTGCGCCTCGACGTAGGTGACGGTGTCCGCGTCGACCCCCGCGACGAGCTGGGCCTCGCGGATCACGGCGGCCTGTCCGGACACGCTGGGCGCGGTGAAGCCGACCCGGTCGGAGCCGTCGTTGTTGACGGCGGAACCGCGCAGCACGGCGCGGATCCGGTCGCCGTCGGCCCGCGCGTCGGCGAGCCGCTTGAGGACCACGATGCCGACGCCGTCGCCGCCCACCGTGCCGCCCGCGGCGGCGTCGAAGGTGCGGCAGACACCCTCCGCGGAGATGATCCCGCCCTCGATGTACGGGCTCTCCTTGGCCGGGACGCGCACCGCGACGCCTCCGGCGAGCGCCAGGTCGCAGTCGCCGGACAGCAGCGCCTGCGCGGCGGTGTGCACGGCGACCAGCGAGGTCGCGCAGGCGGCCTGCACCACGACGGCGGGGCCGCGCAGGCCCAGCTTGTAGGCGACGCGGGAGGCCAGGTAGTCGGGGGCGTTGGCGACCAGGATCTCCATGTCGGTCACGGAGGGCAGCTCGTCCCGGCGCTCCTTGAGCAGCTGCGCGTAGGCCGTGTCGGTGCTGCCCGCGTACACGCCGACGCGGCCGGACTGCCGGTCCGGGTCCTGGCCCGCGTCCTCCAGCGCCTCGACCGCGCACTCCAGGAACACCCGGTGCTGCGGGTTGAGCAGGCGCGCCTCGCGCGGCGAGACGCCGAAGTAGTCCGCGTCGAACCACTCGGGGTCCTTCAGAAGGCCGCGCGCGGGCGTGTACTCGGTACCGCCGCGGGGCGCCGGGCGGCGCGGGAAACGGGTGACGGTCTCCCGGCCCCGTACGAGGTTGTGCCAGAACTCGTCGGCGTTGTCGGCTCCCGGGTAGCGGCACGCCAGGCCGACGACGGCGACCAGGCCGTCGTCCTGCCCGGTGTCCGCCCCGGCGCCGTCGACGCGGTCACTCGCCACGGCCGGGCCCTCCGAGTCCGGTGCGGGCGCGGCGCGCCGCGAGCCGGGAGCGGCCGCCCCCGGGGCGCCGCGCCGTACCGCCGAGCGGCTCCCCGGCGGCGCCGTCCCCGTCCAAGTGTCCGGCGAGCCCGCGCACCGTGGGGTACTGGAACAGGTCCACGAGCGGCGGTGTCGCGCCGAGGCGGGCGGTGATGCGGTCCTGCACCATGTGCAGCAGGACGGAGTGCCCGCCGAGGTCGAAGAAGTTGTCCTCGGCCCCCACTTCGGGCAGCTCTAGGACCTCGCACCAGATGCCGGCGAGGACACGCTCGGTGTCCGTGGCCGGGGGATGGGAAATCACCGGTCTTCTCCCCTGTGTCGCGCGGATGTATTGCGCCGGTTGACGGGGACGGCCGTGGCGCGGAGGACCGCGCCACTGTGCGACTGACGCACATCCTCGGTTGAACGGGATCCGTCACCGGGAAGCATCGTCCGACGGCCCTCTCCAGGAATTCCATCGCCGGTCTCATAAGCGGTCTATAGATCGGCCCGCCCGGGCCAGGGCCGTGCAATTGATCCCCTCTCAACAGGGACGATCCCGTGGGCAACTGCGGATCGTTGCCCATAGTTGAAATCGGCCCGTACTGTTCCGGGCGCTGTCTTCAGGGGAGGAAACTCATGACCGCGCAGACCATGACCGGCAGGCAGTTGCCGGAGTTCCCGCTCCGCAGCGTCGAACGGCGCACGGACGCGGCAGAGGAGTACGCGAGGCTGGCGGCCGGGGCCCCCGTCACCCAGGTGCGGCTGCCGAGCGGCCGCCCCGCGTGGCTGATCGTGGGCTATCGGGAGGTGCGTACGGCGCTCACCAACCCGCGGTTCTCCCGGAACGAGGCGGTCCGCGACCCGGGCGGGCACCTGCTGGCCGTGGAGGCGGCCGGCACGTCCATACTCAACCTGGATCCGCCCGCCCACACCCGGCTGCGCCGGGTCGCCGCGCGCGGCTTCACCGAGGCGCGGATCGCCGCCCTGCGGCCCCGCATCACCGAGATGGTGGGGGAGCTCCTCGACGATCTGGCGCAGCAGCACCCCGCCCCCGTGGACCTGTGCGAGGGCTTCTGCAAGGTGCTGCCGGTGCGGGTCATCGGCGAGATCCTCGGGGTGCCGCTGGCGGACCGGTACCGGATCGAGAAGTGGCGTGACGGCCTCGACGCGCCGATCACCGGGCCGGGTGTGCCGGACTCCTCGGCGCACGGCGAACTCCTCGACTACATCGACGAATTGGTGGCCGAGCGGCGCGAGCGGCCGCAGGACGACCTGCTGAGCGTGCTGGCCCGGGCGGGCGAGGACGGCGAGGAGGAGGACGTCCTGACCGACCGGGAGATCGCCGCGCTGGGCGGCACCCTGCTGGTCGCCGGCTTCGAGAACACCGTGGCGCAGCTCGGCCTGGTGCTGCGGGAGGTGCTGACCGGCCCGGAGGGGCCGCGTGGCCTGCCGCGGGACGAGGAGGCGCTGACGGCCGAGGTCGAGGAGCTGATCCGGCGGCTGCCGATCGGCGAGTACGGCGGCACGCTGGCCCGCAAGGCGACCGAGGACGTCGAGCTGGGCGGGGTCTCCATCAAGGCCGGTGACATGGTGATCGCCGCCGTGCAGGCCGCCAACTTCGACCCGGAGGCCTTCGCCGACCCGCGCCGCCACGACCCGGTGCGCGACACCGTCGCCCACCACCTGGCGTTCGGCTACGGGGTGCACCGCTGCCTCGGCGCGCCGGTGGCCCGGATCGAACTCCAGGAGTCCCTCAAGGCGCTGCGGGACCGGTTCCCCGGAATGCGGCTCGCCGTGCCGGCCGAGGAACTCCGTTTCCACGAGGCCGCGATCAACCGGCGTCTGGTGTCCCTTCCCGTAGTGTGGTGATCACGCTCGTCGACCGATTCCGGTCCACGGAGAATTCGATGCCCGTTCGTGGCCCGTGAGATACGGCGATGCCCGTCCCCAGCCGAGGACGGGCATCGCCGCTTGCGCATCCGCGGGGTCACCCGCGAATGACCCCCTTGGTGCGCATCAGGAAATGCGCGAGATAGCCGTCGTGCGGAATTCCCGTGTCGGTCCAGTAGGTGGGATGATCGCCGATGTACACGTTCGCGATGCTCGGCTCGTCGAGGAACGCGTCGATCAGTTCGGTGTCCTGCGTGTACGCGCCCAGGACCAGGGTGTCGCGCAGGGGTGCCACACCCTGCTCGCGCGACCAGGGGGCCACCCACACGCAGGGGAAGGGCAGTTCGGTGCCGACGCGGTCGTCGTCGGCGCTGTCGAGCTGGTGGACCACGGGGCGGAGTACCGCGCTCCCGTCGCCCAGTTCCTCGACGAAGCCGTCGCCGCCGAGGTGGCAGCGGGCGTCCCCGGCGCGGTCCCGTACGTACTTCTCCAGGGCACGCGCGGCGACCGCGGACTGCACCGGAAGGACCGCGTTCTCGTCCTCGGGCGGCAGGGCGGGCAGCGTCGCGAGCCGGTCGGCGATCGCCTCGGCGACGGGGGTCGGGTCGCCCTCGACCAGGACGGCCGTCGCGTTGACGCAGCCGGTGCCGCCGTGGTGGGCGATGGAGTCGACCACGGTGTCCAGGTGGGCGCGCCATTCGGTGTCCGCGGTCAGCAGCACCTTGGACCGGCCGGGGGTCAGCGGCAGTACGGCCGGGTCGTCGGCGTAGTGGCGGATGACCTCGTCGCTGCCGTACGCGAGGTCGGCGCCGGTCAGCAGCGCCTCGGCGGCGGCGTGGTCGGTGGGCAGCAGCACCACCTGGTCCTCGCCGAACCCGGCCATGCGCAACGCGCTCACCAGGCGGTGCGGGGTGAACGGCTCACGGCGCGAGGGGCGTACGGCGACGCGGTAGCCGAGGGCCAGGGCCTCGGGCCACAGGGTGTGGGTGCCGGGGTGGTTGCCGGCGGCGTGCACGGCGAACACCTCACCCCTGCGGGTCCACACGGCGCGCCCGGCACGGGTGAGCGGGTCGCGCCAGTCCCCCGCCGCGCCGTGCGGGCGGGCGTGCTGGAGGCCGCGGTGGAGCTGGGCGGTGCGGTGCAGCGCGGTGCGGGTGGCGGCGCGGACCACCGTCAGGGGGACGCCGGAGACCCGGCTGACCGTGTGCTCGTACTGGTCGACGGTGAGGCCGCCGATCGTTTCGGTGGCGAAGATGCGTCCGGCGCGCACGATCGCGGCGACCCGCTCGTCCGCGGGCAGCGGGCGGGCTCGGCGCAGCGCGGCCATGGTCCGGTCGACGTAGACGGCCGGGGCGAGGGAGAGTTCGGCCACCGGCCGCCCGGAGACGTCGGCGACGGGGGCGCGGGTGCGGGAGCGGTAGGGCCCCGAGGGCCCGAGAACGTCCAGCTGGACCGGGCCGCCGGGCGCCGCCGCCGGGGCTGTCGCGGGCTCGGGTGCCGTCGTTCGTGCGGGTGCCGTCGTCATCAGTAGACCCCCTCGATGACGGTCTCGTCCTCGAAGGTGGCGACCGGGGCGATGTCGGCGGCCGCGTCGCCGACCCGGCCGGGCAGCGGCTCGACGCGGGTGGCGAGGTCGCGCTCCAGGTTGTTGGGCAGGAACAGCGCCTTGGACACGTGGTTCATGACCACCTGGCCGCGCTCCCCGTACGCGACGGGGCGGCGGGTGGCCGGGTCGACGACGGAGAAGGTGACGTACGGCGAGAAGGTGTCGAAGACGCAGGCGTCGCCGGTGTCGCCCGCCCGCTGGCCCGCGATGCCGAGGATCATCGTGCTGCCGTAGTGCCCGTACAGGACGGTGTCCGGGAAGATCTCGGTGCGGTACAGGTGCAGGGTGTCGGGATCGAGCTGGGTGCCTCCCCAGCGGATGGCCCGCACCTTGTCGTTGACGAGCTTCACCAGGTCGTCGCGGCGCGCCAGGCGCTCCAGGAGGGCGGGGGTGATGGTGAGCACCCCGATGTCCTGGGTGCGCAGCACGAACTCCGCCTGGTCGATGACGTGTTCGGCGTACGCGTCGGCCTGGTCCTTGCGGCCCTCGGCGATGAGCTTCTTCACCCAGCGCGGGTCGAGGTCGACCTGGAAGCCGTACCGGCCGTGGGTGGCCGCGGACCGGCGGAAGATCTCGCCGACGATGTGCGGCCCGGACGGGGTCAGGCCCAGCCAGTCCACTCCGCGCGGGAAGCCGTGCTCGTCCAGGTTGGCGTTGCTCCACTCGACCAGCCGGTCGAGCCAGTCACGGGGGCAGACCACGCGCTTGGGCGCGCCGGTGGTGCCGCCGCTCTCGTAGACGCCGACGATGTCCGGGCGCGGGCCGTACCCCTTGGGGATCAGCTGGTGCACCGGGACCTTGCGCATCTCGTTCACGACGTTCGGGAAGAGGTGCAGGTCGGCGTGGCTCTTGATGTCCCTGCGGGGGTCGAAGTCCAGGGCCTTGGCCCGTTCGAGCCAGTAGGGGGAGCCGGTCTCGGGGCTGAAGTGCCACTCCATCGCCGCCTGGACGAACTCGTCCGGGTCGGGGCGGCTGTCGAAGGGAAGCTCCAGCAGGAGGTTGGCTGCGGTGGGCACGACGTCTCCTTGATCGGTCTCACGGTGGGGTGGGCGGGGCGCGGCAGGCCCGGTCAGCCGGGGGTGTGGAACGTGCGGTCGTACCAGACGAGCGCCTTGTGCGAGGCGCTGGTCCGGGTGCCGCAGATCGCACCGAGGACGAGGACGTGGTCACCGGCCTCCACGACCTGGGCGAGCCGGCAGTGCAGCGTCATCAGGGCGTCCGGCAGGTACGGCAGTCCGGTGCCCGGCCACTCGGCGAAGGTCCCGTGGGCGAACCGGTCCTGGCCCTGCCGGGCGAAGCCGCGGGCGATGTCCTGCTGGTGCCCGGCGAGGACGTTGACCACGAACTCGGGTGCGGCCAGCAGGTCGTCGTGGCAGCTGGAGGTGCGGGCCAGTCCCACCGACAGCAGCGGCGGGTCCATGGACACCGAGGAGACGGCGCTGGCAGTGAACCCGCGCCGCCGTCCCACCGCGTCCACGGTGGTGACGACCGTGACGGGGGCGGCGAGCAGCGCCATCGCGTCGCGGAACTCCTCGTTGCCGATGGGGGCGGGCCGCGCGAGTGCCTCAACAGTCATGATTACCTTCCGTCGCAGTCGGTCCGGGACCGTCAGAAGCGGTCCGGGGAGAGGAAGCCGGCATCGATCGCCGCGGGCTTGTGCTGCACCATGTCGGCGAGGAGCTCGCCGATGCCGGTGGCGTGCTTGAACCCGTGGGCGTTGCACCCGCCGGCGACCACGAGCCTGCGGTCCTCGCCGGGGCGTCCGATGACGAACTGGCCGTCGGGGGTCTTGGCGTACATGCAGACCGCGACCTTCGAGGGCACGTCCGCGAGGCCGGGCAGCTTCTCGGGGAGCAGGGAGCCGAGTTCCGTCCAGTCCCCGGGGAGGACCGCGCGGTCGTCGGTCAGCGGATCCAGCGGGGTGGGCACCCGGCCGTGCTCCTCCAGGCCCAGTTTGACGTCGTGCCCGTTCTCGGCGCCGTTGCCCCACAGCACCCGGCCGCCCTCGATCTCCCTCATGAAGACGGGCAGGTCGGCGAGGCCGAAGCCGTCCTCGTGGCCCGCCCGGGGACGGAACCAGGTGATCGGCATCCGGTACGTCTCCACGGGCAGGCCGGGCACCAGGGAGCCGAGCCAGGCGCCGGCCGTGACGACGACCTGGCGGACCCGCAGCGCGGTCTGGGCCGTGCGCACCACGGCACCGCCGGGCACCAGCTCGATCGCGTCGACACGGGTGCCGGTGTGGACCCGGGCCCCGGCGGCCCGGGCAAGGCCCACGGCGGCCCGCACCGACTCCTCCGGGCGCAGGATGCCGGCGGACGGCTCCCACACGCCGATGTGGTCGGCGGGCAGCGCGGCCTGCCGGGGGTAGCGCTCGCGCAGCCGGTCCGGGGTCAGGGTCTCCACCTCGATGCCGTGGACACGGGCCGCGCGCAGGGTGCCGCCCGCGATGAGACCGTCCTCGGGGCCGATCAGCAGGCCTCCCGAGGGAACGAACAGCCGCTGCCCGTGGGCCTGTTCCAGCTGGTGCCACAGCTCCAGGGAGCGGCGGGCCAGGGGGACCAGGTGGGGGTGTTCCAGGCAGGTGACGCGGAACATACGGGAGCCGCCGTGCGACGAGCCGAACGGGTGGCCCGGCTCGTAGCGGTCGAGTCCCACGGCTTCGACGCCGCGCGCCGCCAGCTGCCACAGGGCCGAGGCGCCCCAGGCTCCAAGGCCCACGACGGCCACTTCCGCGTCCCAACCGGCCATGTCCCCTCCTCGTTCGGGCCGGCCACGGACTGGCCGGCGACGTCCACCACACCACCCGGTGCGGGGGCGGGACGTGAGTAGCCACCACTCATCCGGTCCTCGGGAGGCGGGGCGGGGGCGAGTACCGCCTGAGCACCGCCCATTTGAGTACCGCTCACTCACGCTGCCCGGGCGGGCCCCGTGGTCCGATCGGCCCGGCGGGAGACACCCGCGCGTCGAACACGGGGAACGGCCCGCGACAGGGAGCGGTCGCGGACCGGACGGATCGAAAGAGGGGACCGCATGGAATTCCGGATCTTGGGCGCCCCGGAGGTGGCCGCGGGACCGCGTGCGCCGGGTGTGGAGCTCACCAGCCCGAAGCAGCGCACCCTGCTCGGCGCGCTGCTCACTCGCCCGGGCGGTGTCGTCCCCGCGGAGCGGCTGATCCGCGAGCTGTGGGGCGACTGCCCGCCGGGCAAGTCGGGCAACGCGCTGCAGGCACACGTGTCGCGGCTGCGGCAGGCGCTGATCTCGGTCGAGCCGGAGCGGGCCAACACCCCCCGCCTGGTGGCCCGGGGCTCCGGATATCTGCTCCAGGTCCGCCCCGAGGAGCTGGACCGCACCAGCTTCCGGAACGCCGTCGAGCGAGGCCGAGCCCTGGCGGAGCGCGATCCGGGCGCCGCCTGGCGGCAGTTGCGCGACGCGCTGGCACTGTGGCGGGGGCCCGCCCTGTACGGCAGTGCGCGCGGACCGCTCTGCTCCGGCGTCGCCCGGCGGCTGGAGGCGGAGCGGCTCGACGTGCTGGAGCTGTACTTCGACTGCGGGCTGCGTGCCGGGCGCCACGCGCAGCTGGTCGAGGAGCTCGACGCGGTCGCCCTGGCGCACCCGGGCCGCTCCCGCTTCCAGGAGCAACTGGCCCTGGCGATGCGCCGCGTCGGCGGCTACGACCTCGCCGCCGGCGAGACGGACATGGCGTTCGGTCGCGCCTGGTCCTACGGCGTACCGGACGCGGCCGACGGCGGTTCGGTGCGGGCGGACGGCGAGGTCGGCGGGGCCGAGGACGGCCGCGCGGAGCCGTGGCCCGGGGGTGGCGATCCGGAGCGCGAAGGCATGGTGCGGGAAGGCACGGTGCGGGAAGACGGGTTCGGAGCGCCGGACGGCGAAGTCGGCGTGGCAGAAGGCGGACTTCCCGGTCGGTCTGGAAGGCCCGCCGACGGTCCTGAGCGGATCGGTCGTGGGCTCGGTGGAAGCGGATCCGGTCCGGGCCGGAGCGGGCCCCGTCCTGACGCGGGAGGCCCTCGGCCGGACCGGGCTGAGCTCGGCGACGCCTCAGGGGATCCGGAGTCCGGCAGGAGCGTCACGGACCACGTCGGGTATGGCCCACAAGAGTCCGCACCCGGCACGCCGAAGCCCGCAACGCTCCCGGACAGGCCGGGGATGTCCGAACCGAGCCGGCGGGACCGTCACCCCGCCCCGGAGAACTCTTCGAAGGCCCCCAGGCCGGGCCCCAGTGGTCGTCGGCCCGGTCTTCCCCGGCCGACTCCGAACGGTCACCGGCCCGATTCCCCCACCGCCGCGCCCGACCGGCGGCAGCCAGAACCCGGCGTCGAGGCGGGCGGGCGGCCCGAAGTGCCCGGTCGCGGTGGCATCGACGCCCGCTCGGGCGCCTCCGCCGGCGAGAGCGGGCGCGTCTCCGCCACCGGAACCGCCACCGGCGTTCCCACCGGCCCCGGCGGCACGGACGGCCGTGCCCGGCGCACCGGCCACGGCGACCGCGCTCCCGGGTCCGTCTCCGGGTCCGGCACCGCGGGCCGCGTCCCCGGCCGCGTCGGCCCCCTGCCCGGCACGCGCGGCGGCGCCGGGCGCGCCGACGGGGGCGGCCACGGACTCGCCGGCCCCGGCCCCGGCCGCCCGCGCGCACCGCGGGAGATCGCGGCGGGACTCGGGCCCCGGGCCGTGCGGCCCGGCGACGGGCCGGGCCCGGCGCAGCCGGACGGGACCGCGGAGCGGCGGGAACTGATCCGGCTGCGCGAGCGGGTCGCGCGGCTCGCCTCGCAGCAGCAGGCGCTGCAGGCGCAGGTGGAACGCCTCACCGCGCTGGTCGGCGGCCGGCTCGCGGCGCCGGATCAGGCCGGCACCGCGAGGGTGGCGAGACGATCGTCCTGAACGCCCGTCCCCTCCCCCGGCGCGCGGTCCTGGAACGCCGGCATCACCTCGGCCGCGAACAATTCCATCGCTCCGGCCGCCCGGCCGTATTCCATCGCGCCCGGGTTGAACTGGAGGCTGAAGGAGAGATCCGTGCCGAACTGCTCGCGTACCGTCTCGATCTGGGCGAGCACGTCGGACGGATTTCCCGCCAGCACCTTGTTCGCCCCGAGCGCGGCACGGAAGTCGTAATTCCGCGCCTTCTCCAGGAACTTATCGTACCCGGGATAGTCCGCCGATCCCTTCTCGGCGAGCGGGGCGACGGCCGCCGCCATGTGGTTCACATAGCTGCGCTCGTAGAATTCACCCTGCTGGTACGCCGTTTCCCGGTCCTCGTCCACATAGCAGGTGAATTTGATCTGGATACGGCGGGCCTCGGGGTCGTGCCCCGCCGCGTCCCAGGCCTGGCGGTAGTGGACCAGCATGGCGGCCAGCTGCTCCGCGGAGGTGACCGACGGCACGACCTGGAGGTGGTGCCCGGCGGTTCCGGCCGCCGCGCAGGACTCGGCGCTGGACGCCGAGGCGATGTAGATCGGCGGGTGCGGGGCCTGGTACGGCCGGGGCAGCATGGTGACCGGACCGAACCGGTGGAAGCTGCCCTCCCAGACCAGGTTCTCCTCCGTCCACAGCCTGCGGATCGCCTCGACACCCTCGGCGAACCGGGCCCGGCTCTCGTCCATGGACACGCCGAACGCCTCGAACTCCGTGGGCAGGAAGGCGCGTCCGAAGCCGACGTCGAGCCGGCCGTGCGAGAGGTGGTCGAGCATGGCCAGCTTGCCGGCCAGCTTCACCGGGTGGGTGAAGGCGGGCACGCACGCACCGGTGGCCAACCGGATCCGCGTGGTGCGGGCGGCGGCCGCCGTGAGCAGCGTGATCGGGTCGGGGCAGTAGCCGCCGTAGCCGGAGAAGTAGTGCTCGACGGTCTGCGCCTGGGTGAACCCGAGGGACTCGGCCAGTTCGATGAGCCGCAGCGTCTCGTCGTAGTAGGCCGTCGCCGTTTTCTCGGCCGGGTCGATGACCGGAAAGAAGTTCACACCGAATTCCATGACGACTCCCTGTGGTCGTGTATGCGTGCTCGTTCTCGGACTCGTCTTGCCACGCACCCACATTGCCCCCGACACCTCGTCAACTGTCAAGAAAGAACCGGGGTCCGATGTCAGTACGTCAGCCTGAAGTCAGCAAAGACCCGGATTCCTTCCCCCGCTCCCCCGCATCCCTAAGCTGCGAATGCAGAACGCGATCGACTAGCAGAGTCGAGCTGGCAAGAAGGGGATGACCATGCGGGGAAGTTATTCCGTGCCGTACGCGAAACGCGGAACCATACTCGGCGCGACCGAGGTCGCGGTTCTCAAGGATGTCGTCGCCTCCGACGACGCCCTGACGATGGGTGCCTGGCGGGAACGCTTCGAGGAGCGCTTCGCCCACCATGTGGGGACCCGTCACGCCCTGTCGGTCACCAGTGGCACGGTTGCCCTGGAACTGGCCATCCACCTGCTGGACCTGCAGCCGGGCGACGAGGTCGTCGTCACTCCGCAGACGTTCCAGGCGACCGCCCAGCCGTTGCTCGGTTCGCCGGCGCTGGTGCGCTTCTGCGACGTACAGCCCGAGTCCCTGAACATGGACCCGGTCGTCCTGAAGTCCCTGCTCAACGAGCGGACCCGGGCCATCCTGCTGGTGCACTACGGCGGCTGGTCGGCCGACATGGACGAGATCATGGCGATCGCCCGCGAGCGCGGCATCACCGTGATCGAGGACTGCGCGCACGCCCTCGGCGCCCGGTACGACGGACGGCGCCCGGGGTCGCTCGGCGACATCGGCTGCTTCAGCTTCCACTCCGCCAAGAACATCAGCACCCTGGGCGAGGGCGGCATGCTGACCTTCGACCGGGACGACTGGGCGGAGCGGATCGACCGGCTGCGGTCCAACGAGATCGACGGGGTCCTGACAGCGGTGCCGGGGCCGATCGTGTCGGCCCCGGAGCTGCTGCCGTGGATGAAGTTCACCTCCGGCGCCTACGAGCGGGTGGTCTCCGAGTTCCGCAGGCCGGGCACGAACGCGACCCTGTCGGAGGCCGCGGCCGCCGTGGGTCTCGTACAGATGGACCGGCTCGACACCCTGGTGGCCCGGCGCCGGGCGATCGCCGCGCGCCTCGACGAGGTCGTCGCCACCCACCCGTTCACCCGCGTGCAGCGGCCGAGGCCGGGCATCAAGCACGCCCAGCACCTGTACACCTGCTTCCTGGACGGCCCGGACGGCACCCGCGAGCGCCTCGTGCACGGGCTCAACTCCCGGGGCGTGGAAGTGCAGTTGCGCTACTTCCCGCTGCACCTGCTGCCGGAGTGGCAGCAGCGCGGCCACGGCACCGGCGAGTGCCCGGTCGCCGAGCACCTGTGGTTCCACCAGCACGTCAACCTGCCCTGCCACCCGGGGCTGTCCGACGCACAGGTCGACCACCTGGTGAACGCGCTGGACGAGGCCCTGGCTGAGGCACTGGCCCCGGTGGCCGGCGCCCAGCCGGTCGGCGCGGCCCACGGCTGACCCCTTCCACCGGCCCTTCTTCCCACCGCCCTTCTTCTTACCGCCCCTTCTTCCCGAGGAGCCCACCATGCCCTTCATCGACGTGAAGCTGTACGAGGACCGCCTCGACGAGCAGAGCGAGGCCGCGCTCATCGCCCGGCTGACCGACGCCGTAGGCGACGTCCTCGGACCCGTCGCCGCCGAACAGACCTGGATCGCCGTGCAGGGAGTGCCCCGCAGGCGCTGGGGCATCGGCGGCAAGCCCGGCTCCGCCGACCAGTAGCCGGCCCGTGAACGTGCGCGGAAGGAGAACCGTGAGGTGAAGGTCGACGGCATCTACCTGGCCGGCGTGGGCACCTATCTGCCCCCGGCCGTCCCCACCGAACAGGCCGTGAAGGCCGGCTGGTGGGACGCCGACGCCCGGGAGGCGTCCGGCATCGAGTCGGTGACGGTGGAGAGCGAACTGCCCGCCCCCGAGATGGCCGTGCGCGCGGCGCGAACCGCGCTGCGCCGCTCCGGCCACCGCCCCGAGGACTTCGCGTCCCTGCTGCACACCGGCACCTTCAGCCAGGGCCAGGAGGGCTGGTCCGCGCAGCACTACGTACTGCTGCACACCCTCGGCACGCCGATCAGCGCGGTCGAGGTGCGCCAGGGCTGTCTGGGCATGCTGTCCGCGCTCGGCATGGCCGCCGCGCAGCTGGCCACCGAACCGGGCAAGGACGCGGTGCTGCTGACCGGCGCGGACACCTTCTCCACCCCGCTGGTGGACCGCTGGCGCGCGATGAACCTGTTCGTGCTCGGCGACGCGGGCTCCGCTCTGGTGGTCTCCCGCCGCTCCGGCTTCGCGCGGCTGCTGGCGGTCGGCTCGCTGTCGGATCCGCACATGGAGTGGCGCCACCGCGACGGCCGCGTCCAGCTGCCGCCGCAGCAGCCGCAGGAACGGCTGATGGACTTCCAGTCCCGTTCCGACCACTGGCAGCGCCGGTGGGCCGAGGGGCACACCCCGCCGGGCGGCAGCTGGCAGGAGCTGTGCGAGGAGGCCGTGCAACGCACGCTCGCGGAGGCCGGGACCGGCATCGAGGACATCGCCCGAGTGGTCACCGTGTCCTTCACCCGGGACGCCCTGGAGGCGATGTTCCTCGAACCGCTCGGCATCGACATCTCCCGCAGCACCTGGGAGATGGCCCGCCGCACCGGCCACGCCAGCGTCAACGACCTGGCGATCGGTCTCGAGTACCTGTGGACCACCGGCCAGGTGGGGCCCGGGGACCGGGTCCTGCTGGTCGGCGCGACCCCGGGCATGGAGTGCGGCTGCGCCGTGGTCGAGATCACCGCGGCACCGTGAGCGCCGCCGATCGATCGACCCACACCGAGTACGAGTTGAAGGAGACGAGCATGCTCGACGGATGCACGCCCTGGCCGCAGGACGTTGCCGAGCGCTACCGCACCGAGGGCTACTGGCGCGGTGAGACGCTGCTGGATCTGCTGGACGAGGCGGTCCGCCGGGGCGGCGGCAAGACCGCCCTCGTCGGTCCGGGCACCCGGCTGACGTACGACGAACTCGACCGCCGCTCCCGGCGCATGGCCGCGGGCTTCCGGACCCGCGGCATCAGGGCCGGGGACCGTGTGGTGGTGCAGCTGCCCAACACGCCGGAGTTCGTGGTGGTCTGCTTCGCGCTGTTCCGGCTGGACGCCAAACCGGTGTTCTGCCTGCCCGCGCACCGTGCCGCCGAGGTCCGTCACCTGTGCGAGCTGTCGCAGGCGGTCGGCTACGTCTTCCCGGCCGAGCTGAACGGCTTCGACCACGCGGGACTCGCCCGCCGGGTCCGCGACGAACTTCCCGCGCTCCAGCACCTGTTCGTGTACGGCGAGGACACCGCCGGCATCGGCGCGGTGCCGCTCGCCGAGGTGGACGCCGAGCCGGTGGAGCTGCCCGCGCCGGAGCCGTCGGACGTGGCGTTCTTCCTGCTGTCCGGCGGCACCACGGGCCTGCCCAAGCTGATCCCGCGGATCCACGAGGAGTACGTGTACCAGGCGCGGGCCGCCTCCCAGGCGTCCGGCCTGGGCGAGCGGGACGTGTATCTCGCGGTGCTGCCGGTGGAGTTCAACTTCACGTGGGGCTGCCCGGGCGTGATCGGAACCCTTCAGCAGGGCGGCACGGTGGTCTTCGCCGAGGAGCCCACGCCCGACGTCTGCTTCGCGCTCATCGAGCAGGAGCGGGTGACGATCACCTCCGTCGTGCCCAGCGTCGTACAGCTGTGGCTCGACGAAGCCGAGTGGCTGGACCACGACATCTCCTCGCTGCGCACCCTGCAGATCGGCAGCGCCAAGCTGCACCCGGAGGTCGCCGCGCGGGTCGAGCCGGCCTTCGGCTGCGGGCTGCAGCAGGTGTTCGGTATGGCGGAGGGCCTGCTCACCTTCACCCGCGCGGGCGACCCGCGGGAGACGGTCCTGACCACGCAGGGCCGCGCGATCTCACCCGCCGACGAGATCCGCATCGTCGGCGAGGACGACCGCGAGGTGCCGGTCGGTGAGACCGGCGAGCTGCTGGCCCGCGGACCGTACACGCTGCGCGGCTACTACCGGGCGCCGGAGCACAACGCGCGCGCCTTCACCGCGGACGGCTTCTACCGCAGCGGTGACCTGGCCCGGCTCACCGAGGACGGCGACCTGGTGATCGAGGGCCGCATCAAGGACGTCATCATCCGCGGCGGCGACAAGGTCCCGGCCGATGAGGTCGAGCGGCATCTGCTGACCCTGCCGGCGGTGGCACGGGCCGCGCTGGTGCCCGTGCCCGACACCTACCTGGGCGAGAAGACCTGCGCCTTCGTCGTGCCGCAGGGCGCTGCGCCGTCGCTGGTGGAGCTGAAGGAGGCGCTGCGGGCCAGGGGCCTTGCCGAGTACAAGCTCCCGGACCGGGTCGAGTACCTCGACAGCCTGCCGCTGACCGGGCTCGGCAAGGTCGACAAGAAGCGGCTGTCCGCGATCGCCCGGGGCGAGGACGCGCCCGCGGCCGCCGACCTGCTGCCCGCCGGCTGATCCGCCGTCCCGCCATCCCACCACCGAAAGGGAGGAACTCCCGTGAACAGCACCACCGAAGCCGAGGACGAGGTGCGGGCCGCGGTCGCCGAACTGCTCGGCACCGCCCCGCAGGAGATCCCCGGCGACGCCCGTCTGGTCGACCTCGGGCTGACCTCGCTCCAGGTCATGCGGCTCGGCTCGCGCTGGCGCCGCGCCGGGATCCGGGTGAAGTACCAGGATCTGGCCGCCGAGCCCACGGTGAACGCCTGGGCCCGGCTCGTCTCCGAGAACAGGGAGAGGTGAGAAAGCCATGGCCACCCGAGCGCGGAATTTCCGTGTCGAAGGAACGGCTGCACGGCTCGCCCGGCATCTGCTGGAGGCGGACGTGGAACAGCTCGTCCGTTTCTCCTGCATCCGGGACGAGGTGACGCTCGACATTCCCGACACGCATTTCCATATACATATGCGAGAAGCCGGGGACTCGTTCCAGCTGCATTTCCGGATGACCCATGACGGTCCGGCGAAGCCGCGTTCCTGGTCCCGCCGGCTGCCCGTGTCGGCCGGGATGCCCGGGATAGCCCGGTGCATCGCGGGCGACGTGCGCACCATGGCGCGCGAGCTCGCCCCGCTCACGGCCCCGGCGGGGGCGTGAGCGCCATGACGAGGGATCTGTTCCCCCCCGCCCGGCGCGGCGAACTGCTGGTCGTGGGGCTCTGCTTCGCGGCGATCGTGTGCGAGGGCTACGACTTGATCGTGTACGGCGCGGTGGTGCCGGAGCTGCTCCACTACGAGCCGTGGCACCTGACGCCCACCGAGGCGGGCGCGATCGGCAGCTACGGGTTGTTCGGCATGCTGGTCGGCGCCCTGTCGGCGGGCGCGGTCGCGGACGTCCTGGGGCGCCGCCGCACCGTCCTGATCAGCGTGACGTGGTTCTCGCTCGCCATGGCGGCCTGCGCGCTCGCCCCCTCGCCCGGCTGGCTCGCGCTGTTCCGGGCGGTCGGCGGGCTGGGCCTGGGCGGGGTCATGCCCACGGCGATCGCCCTGACCGTGGAGTGCTCGGCGCCGCACCGGCGCAGCCTCAACAACGCTCTGATGTTCTCCGGCTATTCGGTCGGCGGGATCCTCGCCGCGGTGCTGGCGATGCCGCTGCTGCCACGCTACGGCTTCCGCGTCATGTTCTGGATCGGGGTGCTGCCGCTGGTGCTGGTGGTGCCGCTGCTGTGGCGTTACCTGCCGGAATCGGCGGCGTTCCTGCGGGCCAAGGGGCGTCTCCCCGAGGCGGACGTGCCCGGCACCGGGCCGGCCGCGGGCCGGGCCTCCGGGCGGGCGGTGATACTCCCCCTGTTCTCGCCCCGCCACCTGCGGGCGACCCTGCTGTTCGCCGTGACGAGCTTCTTCGGACTGCTCCTGGTGTACGGGCTGAACACCTGGCTGCCCGAGATCATGAAGGGGGCGGGGTACCCGCTGTCGGGGTCGCTGCTGTTCCTCGTCGCGATGAACGCGGGCGCGGTGGCCGGCTCACTGCTACTCGCGCCGCTCGGCGACCGGATCGGCATGAAGCCGGTCACCATGGTCTCCTTCGGCGCCGCCGCGGTGTCCATCGCCCTGCTGAGCCGGACGACGTTCCCGCCCGCGCTGTATCTGCTCGTCGCGGTCGCCGGGTGCGGCACGATCGGCACCCAGATCCTGGTCAACGCCTATGTGGCGCTGCACTATCCGCCGCAGATCCGGGCGACCGCACTGGGCTGGGCCCTCGGCGTCGGCCGGTTCGGCGCGGTCGCCGGGCCGACCGTGGGCGGACTGCTGGTCTCCGCGGACGTCGGTACGGCCATGAACTTCTACGCCTTCGCCGTACCCGCCGTGCTCGGCGCCGGCTCGGTCCTGCTGCTGCCGGCCCGCCGCCGGACCCCGGCCGCGGCGCCCGCCGCGGCGTCCCCGGAGCCGCTGAAGGCGGCGGCTTGACGGCCCCCTCCCGGCACCACACGCCGGAACCCCTCGCCCGCCCGCCGTACATGGCGGGCGGGCAGAGTGCTCCGCACACAACGCCGGAGACTGCTCCTCAAAGCGCCGCCGCTGCCCTCGGTCGGGCGGGCCGGGCGGAGGTCTTGGTTCAGTCCGCCGGTGGCGCGGCCGGTACGGTCGCCGGTGTCGTGGACTCCGTCTCGTCCGTCGCCGCGGCGGGGGCGGGCTGCCGGGCCGCCGCCGCGAGCAGCAAGCCGAGCGACATGGCCCCGCAGACCACGAGCAGGGCGGGCACGAGGGCCGCCACGAGGGAGTGGGACAGCACGGTGGACGCCAGGTCGGTGATCTTCCGGGCCAGTTCCGGCGAGGCGTCGCGGGCGGACGCGGGAACGGATCGACCGCCCCCGGCCGCGGCACCGGCCGCTGCCCCGGTCATCTCGTCCACGAACCGCCCGCGCAGCGGAGCGGGCAGCGCGCGGGCGGCGTCGGCGGCCCGGTGGGGCACGTCCGCCAGCAGCCGGTTCTGCAGCACGGCGACCGCGACCAGACCGCCGAGGACGGAGCCGAACTGCCGGTTGCTGTTGAGGACTCCGGACGCGGCCCCGGCGAGCCGGTGCGGGACGTCGTACGTGGCCAAAGTCTGCATCGGCCCGAAGGTGCAGCCGACGCCCGCGCCCGCGACGGCGAACCCGGGCAGGAAGACGTACCAGGGCGTGTCCACCTCGGCGATGAAGGCCACCGAGCCGATGCCGGCGATGAACAGCGCGAGCCCCGCGATCAGGATGTACTTGCCGCCGATCCGGTCCACGAGACGCCCGACGACCGGGGCCACGGCCACGGAGACGACGGCGATGGGCGCCATCGTCAGACCGGTCTTGAGCGCGCTGTAGCCCAGCACCGACTGCATGTAGATGTTCAGCGGCAGGAAGACACCGACCGTGCACAGCGACACCAGGACGTTCACGCCGTTCATCAGCGTGTAGTTGCGGTCCTTGAACAGCTCGAACGGGACCAGTGGAAAGCGCCTCTGCTTGCGCCGCTGGTCGAGCAGGAACAGCAGCAGCACCACGACACCGGCGGCCAGCACCCCAGGGATGGTGATCCAGCCGTCGACCGTGCCCCAGTCGTAGCGCTGGCCCTCGGCGAGGCCGTAGGTGAGCAGCACCAGTCCGACGGTGAGCAGCAGCACGCCGACCGGGTCCAGCGGGGCCCGGCGTCCGAGGCGCACATCGGTCAGCAGCAGCGGGCCGAGCACCAGGACGGCCAGGCCGATGGGCAGGTTGATGTAGAACACCCAGCGCCAGTCGGCGAGGGTGATCAGCAGCCCGCCGAGCGTGGGGCCCGCCACGGTCGCCACGCCCGCGATCGCCCCCCACACGCCGAGCGCCGAGCCGCGCCGCTCCGCCGGGAAGACAGCGATGATGAACGTCATGGTCTGCGGCAGCAGCAGCGCCGCGCCCAGGCCCTGCACGAACCGGCCGGCGATCAACTGCTCGGAGTTCTGGGCCAGGCCGCAGGCCATGGACGAGACGGTGAAGAGCGCCACCCCGCCGAGGAAGAGGTTGCGCGGCCCCCAGAGGTCGCCGAGGCGCCCCGCGGTGATGAGGAACGCCGCCACGGCGATGACATAACCGTTGATCATCCAGGCGACGTCGGCGAGGGAGGCGTGCAGATCGCCGGAGATGCTCGGCACGGCGACATTGATGATCGTCATGTCGAGCATGGTCATGAAGTAGCCGAGGGACAGCACCGTCAGCATGACCCAGGGGTTGCCGCGCAGCTTCGTGTTCATGTGACTCCTTGAAAAGCGGTCCGGTACGGGCGGCAGCGGCGGGACGCGTCGCCGCCGCCCCTGACGGACCGAGTCAGCCGAAGAACGGCCGGTCGATGATCCACAGCCAGGTGCCGTCGGGCTGGCGGTGAGCCACCTCGGCACGGGCCCCACCGTCGTCGGTGCGCGCCGTCGTCAGGGCGTAGTCGCCGCTGCGCAGCACGGGCAGCACCGTGCCCGCGTCGAACTTGGGCTTGTTCGCCAGCAGTTGGGTGAAGACCGCGCGCAGCGCCGCGTGACCGGTGGTCTCGCGGCCCGGCGGGACGGCCACCACGGCGTCCGGCTCGTACAGCGCCAGCAGGCCCTCGACGTCCCCGGCGTTGCCGCGTTCGATGAAGAGCCGCAGCAGGTCCTCCGGGCTCTTGGCGGTTTCGCGTTCAGTCATCCGCGTACTCACTCTCCACATCGGTGTGCGAACGGCAGGCGGCGGCGGTGCGCACGCGGTCCGGCACGCACGGGCCTGCCGCCCGTGAATTGTGGCAGTGCATTCCGTTTCAGGGGCAGCGTGAAGTACTCACTTGCACAGCGGACTTGCACACTCAATAAATCCGGCCGGGTGTTCGACTGCGTACATTGTCCGGTCACCCGGACGGGCGTAGGGTGCCGCGGATCCGAATGGCTTCCATCGAAGGAATTTCACCGCGATGACCGAAACCGTCACCTTGGAAGACACGGCTGAATTGCTTCCCGAATTCCCCTTGCGTTTCGGTGAGGGGGAGTCCCGCACGGACGGCGCCCTGGCCTACGCGCGTCTCGCGAGCGGCGCTCCGGTGACCAGGGTGCGGCTGCCCAGCGGCCGTCCCGCCTGGCTGGTCACCGGCTACCAGGAGGTCCGCGCCGTCCTCACCGACCCGCGGGCCTCGCGGCAGGCCGCTGCCCGCTCGGACGGCGCGCAGGTCCTCGCCGTGGAGCGGGTCGGCACCTCGATCCTCACCCTCGACCCGCCGGACCACACCCGGCTGCGCCGGATCATCGGCCGGGGCTTCACCGCGCGCCGCAGCGAGGCGCTGCGGCCCCGTATCGCCGAGATGGCCGGCGACCTGCTCGACGACCTCGCCGCCGGGCCGCGGCCCGCCGACCTCAACGAGCAGTTCTGCATGCTGCTTCCGGTCCGCGTCATCTGCGAACTGCTCGGCGTGCCGCTCGCGGACCGGCACCGCTTCGAGGCGTGGCGGGACGCGCTGATCGCCCCCACGGGACCCGACCAGCCCTTCGACGTCGGTGCGCACCAGGCCCTGCTCGCGTACATCGGCGAGCTCGTGGCGGCCAAGCGCGAGGAACCGGGCGACGACCTGCTGAGCATTCTCGCCGCCGCCGGTCAGGGCCCCTCGGACAAGGACGACGCCCTGACCGATCAGGAGATCGTCGCCCTCGGCGGCACCCTGCTGGTCGCCGGGTTCGAGACCACGGTCGCCCAACTCGGCCTCTGCCTGCGGGAGATCCTGGCCCGCCCGGAGGGACTGCGGAGCATACCCACGGAGCGCGCGGAGCTGGCCGCGGAGGTCGAGGAGCTGGTCCGCCGGCTGCCCATCGGCGACTTCGGCGGGACGCTGGCCCGGCAGGCCACGGCGGACATGGAGGTGGGCGGCGTCCGTATCCGCGCGGGTGACGTGATCGTCGCCGCCACCCAGGCGGCCAACTTCGACCCGGCCGCCTTTCCGGCCCCGCTGGACCACGACGCGGCCCGGGACAACGGCAGCCACCAGATGGCCTTCGGCTTCGGGGTGCACCACTGCCTGGGCTCCCCCGTCGCCCGCATCGAGATCCAGGAGGCGCTGTCGGCCCTGCGCACCCGCTTCCCGGAGATGCGCCTGGCCGTGCCCGACGAGGAGCTGCGGTTCGTGCCCGGCGCGGCCAGCAGGAGGCTGGAGCGGTTCCCGGTCACCTGGTGACCGGCGGTCCCCCATCCGGCGCGCCGGGCCCGGGAGGTTTCCTCCCGGGCCCGGTCGCATGCCGGAGCACACAGGTGGGCCGCACGGGCCGGCCCGGCGTTTGTGAGTGACGTCCACTCAAGAGCCCGACCCTACCCCCGTGTTGTGCTGCTCTTCGCCGGTCACCGCACCGAAAGGAGGGCACGGGGTGAGAGCGGGAGACATCCATCTCGCGGGCATCGGTACCTGGCGCCCCGGCGCCGCGCCCGCAGCCGAACCCGCCGACACGACGGCCTGGTCCGGGGCCGAGGCCGCCGTGCGGGCAGCCCGCACCGCCCTGACACGCGCGGGACTGCCGTACCAGCGGTTCGGAGCGCTCCTGCACGGCAGCCCCCTTCCGGACGGCCCCGCACATCTGTCGGTGCCGCACTACGTTCTGCACCGCACCCTCGGCCGGGCCGTTACCGCGGCCGAGCTGCGCCAGGGACGGCTCTCCCTGCTGTCCGCGCTGGGACTGTGCGCCCATCTGCTGCGCGCACCGGGCGGCAAGGACGCCGTCCTGATCACCGGATCCGAACCGGCCGCCCCTGGCGCCCCCACCGGCCACGCACTCGTCGTCTCACGGCTCGGCGGCTTCGCCCGCGTGCTGTCGGTCGCCGAGAACTGCGACCCCGGCCACTACGACCTGCGCACCCCACCCGGCTCCGGCTGGGCCGCGCTGCGCGCCCGCACCGAGGACCAGGTCCTCGCCGAGGCCGGGGCCGCCCGGGGCGATCTCGCCGCGACCCTCACCGGCGCGCCCGGCGCGGGCGACCTGGTGCCCGCCCTGGAGGAGCTGTGCACCACGGGCCGCGCGGCACCCGGCGACCGGCTGCTGCTCACCGCCGCCACACCGGGGCTGGAAGCGGGCGCCGCGGTCCTGGAGATCACCGCGGCCCGGCCCTGAGACCGCCCCCGGCTCCCACTCATCTGTGTTCCGATCCCTGCCTAGGAGGCCCGGACCATGGCGAACACCATTCCGCCAGTACGGCCCTATTCCCTGCCCACCCGCGCCGAGCTGCCCGAGAACACCGTTTCCTGGACGGTGGACCCGAGCAGGGCGCTGCTGCTCGTGCACGACATGCAGCACTACTTCCTCAGGTGCTTCGGCGACCGCTCCCCGGGACCCGAACTCCTCGCCCATGCCACCGCCGTACGGCGCGCGGCGGCACACGCCGGAGTGCCGGTGGCGTACACCGCCCAACCCGGCAGCATGACGCCCGCCGAGCGCGGTCTGCTCAAGGATTTCTGGGGCGAGGGCATGCGCGCGACCGGCACCGACCGGGACATCCCCGTGTCCCTGGCGCCGGCCCCCGGCGACACCGTCTTCACCAAGTGGCGCCCCAGCGCCTTCTTCCGCACCGGGCTGCTGGACCTGCTCCGCGGCAGCGGACGCGACCAGCTGATCCTGTGCGGCGTGTACGCACACGTGGGCCTGCTGCAGACCGCCTGCGAGGCCATGGCGCACGACATCCAGCCGTTCTTCGTGGCGGACGCCGTCGCCGACTTCGGCGAGCGGGACCACCGCATGGCCGTGGAGTACGCGGCCAAGCGCTGCGCCATGGTCATGACCACGGACGACGTGTGCGACGCCCTGGCCCTCGAGACCACCGGAGCCCCGCGATGCCTGCGATGAACTACCCCGACCTGCTGGACACGCTGACCGGTCCCACCCCGCCCCCGGCGTTCGCGCTGCTGCACCGCCCGGAGACGGCCGCCGAGCGGATCGACCTGCTCACCGGCACACTGCACGAGGCGGCAACCCTCGCCGAGGTGCCGCTGCCCGCCCCGGGCGGGCACGCACGCCACGAGGCGCTGGTGCTGCTGCCCTACCGGCAGATCACCGAGCGCGGCTTCGAGGCACCCGACGACGGTGCGCCGCTGACGGTGATGAGCATCGAGCGGCAGGCCTCGGCACCGGTCGGCGAGGTGCTCGACCGGCTCCCCGACGTGCCGCTGAGCGCCCGCGACCTGGGCTTCGACCTGGACGACGACGCCTACGCCGACGCCGTGCGCCGCATCGTCGACGAGGAGATCGGCACCGGCGCCGGCGCCAACTTCGTCCTCAAGCGCACCTTCGTGACGCAGTTCGACCACTGGTCGCCGCAGGCCGCGCTCGCGCTCTTCAAGCGGCTGCTGCGCCACTCGGCGGGCGCCTACTGGACCTTCCTGATCCACACCGGGGAACGCACCCTGCTCGGCGCGAGCCCCGAGCGGCACATCACCCTGGACGCGGGCACCGCCGTGATGAACCCGATCAGCGGCACCTACCGCTACCCGGAGTCCGGCCCGTCCGCGGACGGGCTCCTCGACTTCCTGGCCGACCGCAAGGAGGCCAACGAGCTGTACATGGTGGTCGACGAGGAACTGAAGATGATGAGCCGGATCTGCGAGGGCGGCGGCCGCGTGGTGGGTCCCCGGCTGCGCGCCATGGACCGGCTCGCGCACACCGAGTACTTCGTCGAGGGGCACTCCCGGCTCGACGTACGCGCTGTCCTGCACGAGACGCTGTTCGCGCCGACCGTCACCGGCAGTCCCCTGGAGAGCGCCTGCCGGGTGATCTCCAAGTACGAGCCGGAGGGCCGGGGTTACTACGCGGGCGTGGCCGCGCTGATCGGCCGGGACGAAGCGGGTGAGCGCGCCCTGGACACGGCGATCCTGATCCGCACCGCCGACGTGGACGCCGCGGGCACACTGCGGCTGAGCGTCGGGGCGACCCTGGTGCGCGACTCCGACCCGTACGCGGAGGCCGCCGAGACACGGGCGAAGGCGGCGGGCCTGCTGGCCGTGGTGCACGGGGACCCGGGCGCCGCCGCGGCGGAGCCGGGCGAGCCGTCCCCGGCCGCCGCGGCCGCCCGCCGGCTGAGCCTGCTGCCCGCGGTCGCCCTCGCCCTGTCCGCCCGCAACGAACCGCTCGCTCCGTTCTGGCGCAGCGACCCGCGGCGGCGGCGGACGGCCGGCTCGCCGCTGGCGGGGCTGCGGGTCCTGTTCGTGGACGCCGAGGACACGTTCACGGCGATGGGCGCCGACCTGATGCGGGCCCTGGGGCTCGAGGTCGCGGTGCGCCGCTTCGACGAGGCGTACGACCTCGACGGCAGCGATCTGGTCGTGGTGGGCCCGGGACCGGGCGACCCCCGGGACACCGCCCATCCGAAGATCGCCCATATGCGGGCGCTCACCGGGGAGCTGCTGCGCCGGGGCACGCCGTTCCTGTCGGTGTGCCTGGGCCATCAGATCCTCAGCTCGGTCCTCGGCCTGGAACTGGTCCGCAAGGATGTGCCGAACCAAGGCGTGCAGCGCACCATCGACCTGTTCGGGCACCGCGAGGACGTCTACTTCTACAACACGTTCACCGCGGTGAGCGCGGCGGACGTGTTCCCCGGGCCCGCCGCCCGCCCCGGCCTCGTGGAGGTCGCCCGGGACCCGGCCACCGGCGAGGTCCACGGGTTGCGCGGCGCGGGCTTCGCGTCCGTGCAGTTCCATCCCGAGTCGGTGATGTCGCGGGCCGGTGTGCACACCTTCGAACGCCTGGTCAGCGGCCTGTTCCCAGCTCGTCTCCGTTCGCCCCTCCCCTACTCGGAACGCGAGGAAGTCGCATGAGCGCCCTTCTCCCCCCGTCGTCCCTGGCCGTGCCCGAGGCGCTGCAGCAGCCGGTGTGGCCCGACCCCGAGGCCCTGCAGACCGTCCGGGAGCGGCTGCTGACCGCACTGCCGCTGGTGCTGCCGACCGAGTGCGACGTCCTGCGCCGACGGCTCGGCGACGTCGCGGCCGGCAAGGCGTTCCTGCTGCAGGGCGGCGACTGCGCGGAGACCTTCCGCGATCTGTCGCTCGACACGGTCTCGCGCAAGATGGACACCCTGTTCGGTACGGCGGACGAGCTGAGCGAGGCGATGTTCCTCCCGGTCGTCGTCGTGGCGCGGCTGGCCGGCCAGTACGCCAAACCTCGCTCCCAGCCCGTGGAGACCCGGGACGGGGTGACCCTGCCGTCGTACCGGGGTGACGCCGTGAACGGCCCGGAGTTCACCGCCGAGGCCCGCACCCCGGACCCGCACCGGATGCTGCAGATGTACGCGGCGGCCGGGGCGACGCTGAACGCCGTGCGCTCGCTGCTCACCGAACGGCGCACGGCCGTCGGGCAGCGGGAGATGTTCGTCTCGCACGAGGCGCTGCTGCTCGACTACGAGCGCCCGCTGACCCGGCCGGATGCCCGTACCGGCGACTCCTACACGGGCTCCGGGCACCTGCTGTGGGTCGGCGAGCGGACCCGGCAGGCGGACGGGGCGCACATCGACCACCTGTCCCGGATCGGCAACCCGGTCGCGGTGAAGGTGGGGCCCACGGCCACGCCCGCCGAGATGCTGGCCCTGGTCGAGCGGCTCGACCCGGACCGGGAGCCGGGCCGGCTCACGTTCGTCGCGCGGATGGGCGCCGACCGGGTGCGGGACGCGCTGCCGCCGCTGGTGGAGAGCGTCGCCGCGGCGGGCGGGCGGGTGGCGTGGATATGCGACCCGATGCACGGCAACACCTACAACGCGCCGTCGGGACACAAGACACGGCACTTCGACACGGTCCTCGACGAGGTCACCGGCTTCTTCGAGGTGCACCGGTCGCTGGGCACGCACCCCGGCGGCCTGCACCTGGAGATGACCGGCGAGGAGGTCACGGAGTGCGTCGGCGCCGGCGTCGCCCCGGCCGACCTGCCGCTCCGTTACGAGACCGCCTGCGATCCACGGCTCAACCGCAGCCAGACGCTGGAACTGGCCCGGCTGGTCGGCGAGCTGGCGACCCCGGTGGCCCGCTGAGGCGGCCGGTCGTGCGAAGGGCCCCGGCCGGACGGCCGGGGCCCTTCACGGAGGGGACTGGAGAGGGGAACTCACAGATGGTGGGCGAGCTCCGTGCGGGCGGTGACGCCGAGCTTCCCGTACACCCGGTGCAGGTGGTTCTCCACCGTACGCACGGAGACGACGAGCCGGTCGGCTATCTCCTGGTTGGACAGCCGCGAGGCGGCCAGCGAGGCGACCTCGCGCTCCCGGGCGGTCAGCCGGGCCGTGCCGGCGGCGGGTTCCGTCCACGACGCCGACGTGGGCGCCCAGGGCGGGAGTTCACCGTCGTAGGCGGCGAGGAGCTCCGCGCAGCGCACGCGTGCGGCGCGGCCCCGGCGGTGGCGGCCGGCCGCCTGGTGCGCCCGGGCGGCCTGCGCGGACGCCTCGGCGGCGAGCGGCGGCGCGCCGAGCGAGGCGAACCGGTCGGCGACCGTGTCCAGCGCTTCGCCGTCGCGCCGGGCCAGGGCCCGGACGTGGGCGGCGAGCAGCGCCGGGTATCCGCCGTCGTCCTCGCGGACCAGCCGGGCGAGGTCCGCCGCGGACGCCGCCGCGTCACCGACCCGGCCCGCCAGGTGCAGGGCCGTGACCGCCTGGTGCAGACGCCCGGCCGCGGCCGCGCGGGAGGCGACCTCGCGGGCGCGGCGCGCGGCGCCCGCGAGGTCGCCGGTGTGCGCGAGGACGAGGGCGTGCTCCAGGGCGGCACCGTCCACGGCGAGCGGATAGGCCACGGACCGCCGCTCGATCGCACGGGCCTCGACGACGGTCCGTATGGCCTCGGTGTGCTCACCGGCCTCGGCGAGCACACCGGCCAGCTGGGAGAGCGTCCACGCCGGAGTGGTGAACCAGTCGGCGCGGTCGTCGCGGGCGCAGGCGCGCCGCAGCAGCGCCACCGCCTCGTCGTAGCGCCCCGCGCTGCGATAGGTGCGGGCCCGCACCACCGCGCCGCGGATCTCGCCGCGACTGCCCGCGATGTCGTGGCGGATCCCGTCGAGTGCGGCGGCCAGCTCGGCGGTCCGGCCGAGCTGGAAGGCGGCACGGCTCGTCAGGAGCCTGGCCGCCAGCCGGTGTTCGGCGTCCCATCCGTCCATCCGGTCGCGCTCCCGCCGCAGCAGCGCGAGAGCGCCGGCGGCGTCACCGCGCTCGATCCGTGCCAGCGCCACGGGGGGCACGACCAGGGCGGCGGCGTCCGGGCCCGGGAGTCCGGTGCGGGCCGCCCCCTCGATGTCGTCCCGCAGCAGCTGCAGGACGGTGCGGGCACCGAGCAACGCGGTGTCGTCGGGGTGGCGCGGGGCGGCCGTCTCCACGAGCGCGGCGGCCTCGGGGACCCGGTGCAGACCCCAGGCCAGGTTGAGCGCCCGCGCCGCCTCGTCGCCGGTCCCCCGGGCGAACTCCTCCTCCGCCTCCTGGTGCCGCCCCTGCCCGGCGAGCGCCCGCGCCAGCAGGGCACCGGGACCACCCCCGCCGTGGTCCCGGTCGCCGTGCGCGGAGAGTCCCAGGCGGCAGAAGCGCTCCGCGAGGGTGAAGTCCCGGCGGCGCAGCGCCGCGTCGGCCGCTGCGAGCAGCCGGTGCGCCGGGACCTCGTCGCCCGCGGCGAGCCGCAGCGCGACCGTGCGCGGACCGTCGTCGGTGCGGCGGGCGCCGGTCGCCTCGATGGCGTCGGCCAGCCGCAGCCGCAGCCGCCGGGCGGTCAGGTCGGGCAGCCCGGCGGTGAGCACGGGCGCGTACAGCGGATGGGCGAGGCGCAGCCGTAAGCGTCTGCCGTCGCGTTCGGCGACCACTATGCCGCGCCGGTTGAGGGACTCGGCGGCATGGGTGAGGTCCTGGACCGGTACCAGACCGGCCTCCAGCGGTCCGGCGAGGGCGATCATCGCGGCGAGTTCCGCCTCGTCGTCGGCGAGCGGACCGAGCCGCAGCCGCACCATCTCGACGAGCCGGTCGGACGGCTCGCCGGCGAGGCCGTGCCACTGCCAGGTGTCGCGGTCGAGCCGCAGGCCGCCCTCGGCGAGCGCGGATTCGACGATCTCGCACAGGAACTGGGCGTTGCCCAGGGTCACCGACCACAGCCCGTCCAGGCTCGGCCGGGCGATCCGGCCGCCGAGCCGCGCCCGCAGCAGGGCGTCGGCCGCGGCCGGGCCGAACGGCTCGACAGGGATCCGCTCGACCCGGCCCTCCACCCACAGCCGGGAGACGCCGTCCGGCAGGGGCATGCCGGACGGGGCCGCCGCGAGCAGGGCGGCCCGGCCGGCGCGGACCAGCGTGTACAGCCGCTCCGCCGCGCCCGGTACCAGCAGGTGCACGTCGTCGGCCCCGACGACGGGTGAACCCCCGCCGTCCGCCTCGCCGAAGTGCCGGTCCAGGTCGGTGGCGCGCGGGTCGTGCAGCCACACGGTGGTGTGCCCGGCTTGCCGTGCCGCCTGCATGGCGGCGGCGAGCAGCCGGCTCTTTCCGGTGCCGGGCTCACCGACGAGGAGGGCACCGCCGTGCTCCACCGCGGCGGCGACGCCCGCCAGTTCGGTTTCCCTGGCCGTGAGGGGCCATGCTGCCGCGCCGGTGTACGGCTTGATCGACATGGTGCGGTCACTCCTTGTCCGCTGGGTGCTCGGATGCCGGGCGCCGACCGGGTGCCGGGCGCCCGTGGCGTCGTTCACGGACGGGTCAGGCCATGAGTCCGGCGCGGGCGACGATGACCGCGGAGCCACCCACTTCGATCGACTCCACGTGGTCGGCCCGGCCGGTCGCGGTGGCGAGCATGGTGGACAGGCGTCCCATCTCGACGCCCTGCTGGATCTCGATCTGCCGGCCGAACTCGACCAGGCCGTGCCGGGCCAGGTGCAGGGCCAGCGGGCCGGCCGCGGAGCCGGTCGCCGCGTCCTCCACGACGCCGTAGGCGGGCGAGAACATGCGGTTGCGCCACTGCGCGCCGGATCCGGCGAAACAGTTGGCGGCCATGTCCGGGAACCTGGCGAGTGCCTTGTGGTCGGGTTCGAGGGCGGAGAGCGCCTCGATGCTCTCCAGGCCCACGTAGACGTGCCGGGGGCCGTTGCGGTACGCGGTCACCGGCAGGGTGGAGGAGTCGAGGCCGAGAGCGGCGAGGAGTTCGTCGGCGTGCTCGTACACCTCCCAGGTCGGAATGGGCTGCCGCATCCGCGCCGAGACGATCTTCCCGTCGTCGCCGCGGTCGAAGACGAAGGGGATCACCCCCATCTCCGTTTCGAGGCGGAGCCGGTTGGCCCGGATCGACTCGCCGAGCACGATGGCCGTGCCCAGCAGCGGATGACCGGCGAAGGGCAGCTCATTGACCGGGGTGAAGATACGGATGCGCGCGTCGCCGCCTTCCTGGGGCGGCAGCACGAAGGTGGTCTCCGACAGGTTCATCTCCCGGGCGATGCGCTGCATCCGCGGGCCGGGTATGTCGGCCGCGTCCAGAAAGACGGCCACCGGGTTGCCCTCGAGACGCGTACTCGTAAAGGCGTCAGCGACCATGTAGGCGTGCATCATCCGTCCAATCGCGCGGGCGCCGGAGCCATGTCCGTCACCTTTCTGTCGTAGGGAGGGGGACCGGCCCCGCACCCCGAGGTGCGGGGCCGGGGCGCGTCACGGCTGCAGGCGGCTCGTCGTCCAGCCCCGGTCGGTCCGCAGGTAGACCAGCCGGTGGTGCAGCCGGTCGGTGCGGGCCTGCCAGAACTCCACCGCGTCGGGGGTCAGCAGATACGCGGCGAAGGACTCCGGCCGGGGCAGGGGGCCGAGCCCGGAGAGCCGGGTGGCCTCGGCGCGCAGCCGCTCCTCGTCGTCGAGGAGTTCGCTCTGCCGGGACACCGTGGACATGGCGTGCGTGGCCACCGGGCGTACCGCCCACAGGTGGTCCGCCTCGGCGTCCGGCAGCCGCTCGACGGGCCCTTCGAGGACGATCTGGCGGCCGCTCTCGCGCCAGTACAGCACCGCCGACGCCCGTGGTCGCAGGGCGAGTTCGCGGCCCTTGCGACTGTCCGCGTGGGTGGTGAACACCAGGCCGAGGTCGGTGATCGTGTTGACCTGGACGGTACGGCTGGAGGGGCGGCCGCTCGCGTCCGCGGTGGCCAGCGCCATGGCTCCCGGCTCCCGCACCCCTTCTTCGGTGGCCGTGCCGAACCAGGTTCTGAGCAGCTCGATGGGATCGTCCGGGAAGGTCGGGTCCACGGGCATCGCGGTCACGTGCGCCTCCGTCGTGCTCATGCCTGCAGCGCGCGGCCGAGGCCCGCGAGGCTGGTGATACCGGCCAGCTCGTGGATGCCTTCCGCGACGGCCTCGACGTCGAACACCGCGCGCTGCGTGGGCGGGTAGCCGATGAGCTCCGCGGCGCTGCGCGGGTGCGGGGGCGCGGACGCCTCGGCCGATTCCCAGACGAAGACGGCGCCCCAGCGGTTGTGCTCCTGGTCGGCGATCCAGAATTTGTAGATCAGTCCGGGCTGGCGGTTCCAAGCGTCGACGGCCTCGTCGCGCAGGAAGTCCCGCAGGGTTTCGATGGTCTGGTCGGATTCGCTCAGATCCCACCAGGCGACCATGGCCCTCATGACATGTGAACCTTTCTCGGGTGAGGCGGCGGGGACCGCCGCCGTCAGTCGATGCCGCGCAGGATGTGCGTCTCGTGCGGCACGTCCTCGCAGCCGGCGAGTCTGATCGGCGCGCAGCGCGCCCAGACGTCCAGGCTGCGCGGCAGGCCGTACCGGGTGGTGCGCCGCGTGCGGCCCAGGGCCCGGCGGCGTGCAGCCTCTTTCTTCGGGGACACCACGACTCCTCACGCGCGGAATCTTCGACGTGGGCTGTTCGGCACGGGCCTTTCGGCACGGGCCGTCCGGGACGGACTAGGTGGGAATCCCTTCCCGCTTGATGTGCGGGACGTCGATGCCGAGCGCGCGGAGCTGGTTGAACGGGTTCATGAATTCCCGGGCCTGCTTGATCTTTCCGTTCTCCAGCAGGAACGAGTGAATGAAGTGGTTCTCGTAATAGCCCTCGGGATAGCCGGGGAACAGAATCTTTCCCTTGCCGTCGCACTCGACCCAGAAGCGGTTCGGGTCCTGGGTCTCGTAGATCTCGATGTTGTACCAGACCCAGTCGGGGAAGCACTGCAGCGACCAGACGGCGTGCTCGCCGAGGCGGTCGCGGCCGTGGATGGCGATGGGGCCCGGGGTGTCCGCCGTCCACAGACCGCCCACCCCGTCCTCGGTGAACAGGTGGTGCCGCGTCAGGCGGTCCTGGCCCAGCGTGTGCATGTACGTCTCGACGGCGGCGCGGTTGGCGCGCCGCAGTTCGGCCTCGTCGGCGAAGACCGCGGTGTCGGCGGTGTCTTTCAGCTGTGCGGTGTCGGACACGGTGTCCTCCGGCGTCGTGCGGACGGATGGGTGCTGTCGCCCGCCACCGTGGGTCGGGGGTCTATAGCCGGGGAGCGCCCTCCCATATTTCGTCTGTACGCGCTTGGCAACGTCCTGCCCGCGCAGCTTCCTGACGCCCGGACCTGCTGAATCCAGGCCGGCGACTCGCGCAGAATGCCGGAACGGAGACGACTCCGCCACGGGGCAAGGAGAGGGCAATGGAATTCCGGCTGCTGGGGAATGTCGCGGTGCTGGACGAGCGTGGCGCGGTCCCGCTGCCGGGCGCGAAGGTGCGCACCGCGCTCGCGGCGCTGGTCCTCGCCCGCGGCTGGCCCGTGTCGGACACCGCGCTGACCTCTGCGCTGTGGGGCTGGCACCCGCCGGACACCCGGACCGCGCAGCTGTACACCTACATGTCGCGGCTGCGGCGGCTGCTGGGTCCGTCGGTGCGGCTGGAGCGGCAGCAGTCCGGCTATCTGCTGCACGCCCAGGACGCCACCGTCGACGTACTGGAATTCGAGCAGCTGGCGGCCGAGGGGGCGCGGGCGCTGCGCGAGCGGCAGTTCGAGCGGGCGAGCCGGCGGCTGGAGCAGGCGCTGCGGCTGTGGCGCGGTACGGCACTGGCCGATGTGACAGAGCATCTGGCGAACGCGGAGCGGCCCCGGCTGGAGGAGGCCCGGGCCCTGGCCCTGGAGGACCGTCTGGAGGCGGATCTGTCGCTGGGCAGGCACCGGGAGCTGATCGGGGAGCTGACGGGCCTGGTGCACGCGTTCCCGCTGCGCGAACGGCTGCGCGCGCAGCTGATGACCGCGCTGTACCGCTGCGACCGGCAGAGCGACGCGCTCGCGGTGTACCACCACGGACGGCAGCTGCTCGCCGACGAGCTCGGTGTGGATCCGGGGCCGACGCTCAGCGGCGCCTACCAGACGGTGCTGAACAACGCCCCGGTCCTCGCGGCGCCGCCGGCCGGGCGCGCCGCCGATCCGGTGCCGGCCGCGGCGGCCGGCGCACCGGCGATGCTGCCGCCCCCGGCGGACGACTTCACCGGGCGGCAGCGTGAACTGGCCGAGCTGGCAAGGCTGTTGCCGCCCGGGGAAGCGGGTGACGGGGCGCCGCAGCGTCCGCGGCGCTTCCTGCTGACCGGCATGGCGGGCGTCGGCAAGTCGACGCTGGCCGTACAGGCGGCGCACACGATCGCGGCCTCCTTCCCCGAGGGACAGCTGTACGCCGACCTGCGCGCCCCGGACGGCGCGCCGCGGGATCCGCGCACGGTGCTGTCCGAGCTGCTGCGGGCACTCGGTGACGACGCCGAGGACCTGACGGGCGCCGCCCTGTCCGCGTACGTGCAGCGGTACCGCGCCCGTACGGCGGGCCGGGCGCTGCTGGTGATCCTCGACAATCTGGTGGCGGAGCGGCAGTTGGAGCCGCTGCTGCCGGGCGGGACCGGGTCCGCGGTGGTGGTCACCGCCCGGGCCCATCCGGCGGCGATCCCCGGCATACGCACGGTGGTCCTCGAACCGCTGCGCCCCGGCGAGTCGTTGACGCTGCTGGAGGCGATGGCCGGGGCGTCGCGGCTGGCCCGCGAGCCGGAGGCGGCACGGGACCTGGCGGCGTACTGCGAGGGGCTGCCACTGGCGCTGCGCACGGTGGGCGCCCGCCTGGCCGCCCGGCCGCGGCTCCCCCTGAACTGGCTGGCCGACCGTCTGGCCGAACCCGACGGGAGACTGCGGGAGTTGCGGTACGGCGAGCTGTCCGTGGCCGCGAGCCTGGCCCACTCGCTGCGCGGCCTCGACGACACCGCCCTCGCGGTGCTGCGGACGCTCCCCGCTCTGGGCGGGCGCCCGTTCACCGCGGCGGAGGCCGCCGGGCAGCCCGGGAGCGCGGAGTCCGCGTCGTTCGAGCAGGCCCTGGAACAGCTCGCCGACGCCCGCCTGCTGGACCTGTGGGCGATCGACGACCACGGACGTCCCCTGTACCGCTGCCCCGGCCTGGTACAGCTCTTCGCCCGATCCCTCGAAGCACCGGCGCCCGGTCGAGCCCAGGCCCCCACCACGACCGGCGCCCCCGGACCGGCCTGAGGGACCCGCCCCCTCGGGGCACGGGCGGCCGGTCGAGTACGGGCCCCCACCGCGCCCCCGGCCCGCGGACCGGTTCGAAGGGCCCGCCCCTCGAAGCACCGGCGGCCGGTCGAGCCCAGGCCCACCACCTCGACCGGGCCCCCGGACCGGCCTGAGGGACCCGCCCCCTGGGGGCACCAGCGGCCGGTCGCGTACACCCCACCACAACCCGGACCCCGGACCGGTTCGAAAGGCCCGCCCCCTCGGGGCACCAGCGGCCGGTCGAGTACGGGCCCCCACCACACCCCGAACCCCCGGACCGGCCCGAGATCCTCACCCCCCGCCGCACCGGCGGCCAGCCGAGCCCAGGCCCCCACCACGACCCGAACCCCCGAACCAGCCCGAGACCCCCACCGCACCAGCGGCCGGTCGCCTGCGGCCCCCACCCTGGCCGGGGCGCCCGGGCCGGTCTGAGGGTGGGCCTCCGGCCGGTCCGGCGTTCTCCTACTTCCCGCCGCGGTCGCTCCTCCCCCGCCGTTCGGGGGCCGCGTGGGCGTCGCGCGACGGTGGCTGCGGGAAGGGGGTGAGCCAGCCGCGGGCGGCGGCGAGGGCACCCGCCTGGAAGCGGCTGCGGGCCTGCAGGCGTTCGAGGAGGTGCGCGGTGACACGGCGTCCGGTGCGGACCGATATCCCCAGCTTGCGGGCGACGACCTCGTCGGTGTGCCCGGCCGCGAGCAGTTCGAGGACGGCGCGTTCCTGGCCGGCGGGGCGTTCGTCGTCGGCCGGCTCCGGCTCGGGGTCGAGGGGCTCGGAGCGCTGCCACTGCAGCTCGAAGAGGGCGTTCAGGGCGGTGACGACGGGGCCGCCGTCCAGGACCAGGATGCCCTCGTCCAGCCGGTGCTGATCGCGCAGCAGCACGGCGGTGCGGCCATCGAACAACGCCATGCGCAGCGGGAGTTCGGGCACGGCGCGCACCTCGGCCCCGCTGCCCCGCAGCCAGCGGGCGTGGGCGATGGCGTCCCGGTCTCCGGCGAGGCCGGTCACGCACAGATAGCGGGCGCGCAGGCGGCGGCCGACCACTCCCTGCTCCAGCAGGCGGGAGGCCTCCGGAGAGCTCTCCAGTCGCGGGCCGCGCGGCGCGAACACCGCGAACTCGCGCTCGCAGCCGTACGCGTACCGCTCCAGCCGGGAGCGGATCGCGTCCTCGCCGGTGAACTGTCTGACCCCGTAGGGCCCGGCATCCGGGGTCTCGTCCATGAGTTCGATCAGCATGCGGCTGATTTCGAGCCGGGCCCCCGCGACGGCCTTCTGCCGCTCCAGCAGCCGCTGTTCCTGGCGGGCCAGCAGGCCTTGCAGGCTCAGCTCGGGGTCGACGAGCCGCATGCGTCCGGGCCGCTCCTCGGAGGGCCGCAGCAGCGCCAGGCGGATCAGCTCGTCCCACGCGTCCTCGATCCGGTCGGGCGCCCAGCCCAGCTTCCCGGCCAGTTCCTGCCGTCCCAGTTGCGGGGTCCTGAGCATGACGCCGTATACGGCTGCGGCGTCCGGGCCCAGTCCGAGTTCGTCAAGCATCGTCGGTTCCTCGTCGGGGGGTGGGTCGGATCGGAAGGCTCGCGGAAGGGATGCGGGAACGCGAGGGCCGCGGTCCGGGGGTGTGCGACCGCGGTGGTACGGCAGTTGCACGCGCGCCGCGCCGACGGGGGCCGCCGGTCGGCGGACCGCACCTCCCGGTGTCCGTCGGGGGCGTTTCGGCCTGGCGTCATCCGGCACGGCCGTCCAGCCTGCGGGCCAGGTCGAGCCAGGCCTCGGCGCACTGCCGTGCCAGACCGGCGGCGATGGCTGCGCAGTGCGGCGGGACGCTGTCGGCGAGCCGGCGGCGGCGCTCGGCGGGAACGGCGTGGGTGGCCATCAGCCGCAGCAGGTAGCGGCCGTTGTCGGTGAGCCGTACCGAAGGGTCCCGGCTGAGCACCCGCAGCAGTTCGTCCCGCTCCGCGGCGGCCGGGCGTCCGGCCGGCCCGCGTCCACCCTGGGACCGCGCCGGGCGGCCCGCGCCGTCCGCGTCCTTGTCGGCTCCCTCGGCCCCGTCGGCCGACCGGGCCCGCCCGGCCGCCTTGGCGGTCCGCCGCTCCAGCTGCCCGGGGGGCACGGGGTCCTCGCCCCGCAGCACCCGCCGGCGTACATCCCGGACCGTGCCCGGCGAGATACCGACCGCCGCCGCGACCGCGCGCAGGGACGCCTCGGGGTGCGCCGCGATGAACGCGCCGGCCTGGCGGCGGGCCTCGGCGGTGCTCAGCGGGCGGACCCGACCGTCGCGGCCCACCCGGACCGCGGCCTGCGGCTCGGGACCCTCCATGCGCTGGCGGATCGCGCACACGGTGCGGGCGGACAGGCCGACCACCGAGGCGATGGCCCGGTCCGACCACTGGGGGTGGGTACGCAGGATGCGGTGGGCGGCCGCGGTCCGGTCGGCCGTGGACAGCGGCAGGCCGTGTTTGACGTTCAACTCGACGGCGAGCACGAAGGCGTCGTGCTCGGACCCGTCGAAGAACCGCACCGGCAGCCGTTCCTCGCCGCGCAGACGCGCGGCGCGCAGGCGGTGCATGCCGTCGACGACCCGCATCGTCGCACGGTGCACGATGACGGGCGGCAGGGTCGCCCCGGATCCGGCGAGCGTCCGTGCGTGCCCCACGTCCTCCCCGCCCAGCCGCGGGGACGCGGCCGGGAGCAGCGAGTCGATGGGGACGAGTTCGACGGGCGAGAGGCGGTTGTGGTGCGCGGTCTCGGGATCGGCCGTGTCCATGAACAGGACCGCGGAGTCCGCGAGGGTGAGCGGTAACCCGCCGCCCGGGGATCCGAGGGTCAGGGCGCCTCCCGGGGCGGAGGTCCCGCCGTCCCGGATCGGTGCACCTGTGTCGGTGGAGTCGGTGCTGCTCACGTGGGTGTCCCCCCGGTTCGGTCGGTCGTGCGGGGTCGCATCCGAGGAGGCCTGCGGAGCCGCGCGCGGGGTGCGGTCCCGGCCGGTGGCAGATGTGTGGCGTTCCGCATGGTGCGTGTCCCCTTTCGGGGCGGCGGGGCCGTTTCGGGGTTCAGGCCGTTCGCCAAGCCCTGCCGACTATAATACCTTCGCGAAGGAATTTATTTGAGACAGGCGGCGCCCGGCAGGCGTGCGGCGAGCTCCGGGTCGTCCCCGACGATCACCGGGTGGCCGACCTCGGTGAGCATCGCCAGGTCGGAGACGTGGTCGCCGTAGGCGAAACAGTCCCGCGGATCCGCCCCGGGGTACCGGTCCAGCAGCCGCCGGACCAGTCGCCGCTTGCCCTCCCCGATCACCGGCCCCTCCTCCAGCTCCCCGGTCAGCACCCCGTCGCGCTCCTCCGGGCGGGCGCACAGCAGGTGCCGGGCGCCGACCGCGTCAGCCACGGGGGCGAGGAGCGCCGGGAAGGACCCGGAGACGAGCGCGAGGACGGCGCCCTCGGCGCGGTGCGCGTCCAGGGCCGCGCGGGTGGCGGGGATGAAGAACCCGTCCCGGCGCGACCGCTCGCGGTACCAGCGACGCCCCGCCTCCGCGACGGCGGCGGCGCTCTCACCGGCCCAGGCGCGGTAGTACCGGCGGTTCAGCTCGTCGCGGGGAACCCCGGCGCCCCCCATCGCGGCCAGTTCGGCGGCGAGGCGCCGGGCGTGCCGGACGCCCTGCGCGCCGTACCGCCGGCCCCAGTAGAAACCCAGGAAGTCGACCAGGCTCTTGCAGGCGACGAGCGTCTCGTCCACGTCGCTGAACACCACCACCCGCACGGCGGCGGCATCGTCCGGCCGTTCCCGCCCGGGGGGCCGGACCGGGCCGGACGGCGCCGGGAAGCGGGCGCGCCCGCGCGAGGGCAGGGGCACCGGTGCGCTGCGGGGCGGTGCCGCGATGGCCTGCTCCTTCGTCCCGTTCACGCCGCCGGCCTGCCCCACGGCAGCCCGTGGGGACGCCTGCGGGTGCCCGGTACAACCCAGGGAGCGCACCCCCGGTCCCCGTCCGGCCGTCCTGTCGACCGCCGCGCCCGTACCGTCCGCGACCGTCGTCACCGCAAGACCTCGATCCCCCGTGGTCATGCCTCGTCACCTGCCCTCGGCCGCCGGAGTCGCCGTGCCGACGCGGGCGTACGCCTCCGCCGCGGGGCCGAGCCGCAGGGCGGCGTGCCCGGTGGCGGTGTGCACATCGCGCCAAGCACGCTGGAACTCGCCCCCCGCGTCACTGCCGTGCGAGCCGCCGGTACGGAAGAGACGGTCCACGGCGGCCACCACGAGTTCGGCTCCGACCGCGGCGTCCCGCTGGCCCTGCGCGACCGCGCCCTCGGCACGCGGGTCCGCGTCCGCCCGGCACGCCACCTCGCGCAACAGGAGCCCGGCGGCGTCGAGTTCGGCGGAGGAGCGGGCGAGCGCCTCCCAGACGGGAACGGCGACGGAGGCCGCGCCCGCCGCCGCCTTGGCCAGCACCAGGTCGCTCCACAGGCGCAGGGCCCGCCGGGCGGCGCCCAGCGCGATCGCGGCCAGCAGGACTCCGCCGACCAGTTGGGCGGGGGCGGCGTAGGGGATGGGGCGTCCGGGCGTCGCGTCGCCGCTCATCATCGCGGACATCTCGAAGGAGCGCCGGCCTGGTACGAACACCCCACCCAGCGCGATCTCGTGACTGCCCGTCCCGCGCAGGCCCACGCTGTCCCAGGAGTCGATGACCTCGACCTCGGCCCGGGGAACGGCGAAGACGAGCACACGCGCGCGCCCGTCCGCGTCGGCACCCGGCCGTCGCTCCGGCGCGGCCACCAGCACCCAGTCGGCATGGCCCACGCCGCTGGCGAACCGCCATCTGCCACGCACCAGCCAGCCGTCGCCCTCGGGTTCGGCGCTGCCCGTCGGCGGGATGACCGCCGCCGATATCCGCACGTCGGCCGTTCGGCCCCAGACGTCCCGCTGCCCCTCCTCGGGCAGGAACGCGGCGAACCGCCCATGGCCCGCCCAGAGCACCCCGCACCATCCGGCGGAGGCGCAGCTTTCGGCGACCTCGACGGCCGCGTCGAACAGCTCGGCGAAGCCGCCCTCGCCGCCGCCCCAGATCCGGGGCACGAAGTGGCGGGCGAAGCCCGCTTCGGTCAGCGCCCGCGCGGTCCGCGCGGAGATGTGCCGTTCCCGCTCGGCGTCGGCCGCGCCGAGCGAGGCGACCGCGGCGGCCGGGGCCGGAGTGAGCAGCCTCCGGCTCCGGGCGTCCGCTGTGATCAGGTCAGTGAGCTCGGTCATCCCTTGAACTCCTCGGATCAATGCGATTGTTTGAGACGGGCCGGGACTGTGACGAGGGCGTTCAGGCTATCAAACATTCCTTCGCGAAGGTATCTTTATTTATCAACGGCCCTCGGAAGGGAGAGGGATGAGCGGAAAGCAAGCACGGTCACGGCTGACGTACGAACGCGTCCTGGACGCCGCGGCCGAGGAGTTCGCCCGTGAGGGGTACCCGAACACCAATCTGCAGCGGGTCGCGGAACGCACCGGTCTCACCAAGGGCGCCCTGTACGGCCACTTCCCCTCCAAGGAGAAACTGGCCGCGGCCCTGGTCGAGCAGTTCGACGCGGCCCTGCGCACACCGGACCAGGGCAGGACGGCGGGCGACGACGGCACGAACGGCACCGCGCTCGACAAGCTGCGCTCGCTCACCTTCTCGCTCGCCGACCGCCTGGAGAACGACATCCGCACCGCCGCCGCCCTCCGCCTCGTCGTGGACCGCGCCCAGCAGACCGGGGAGTCCCCGACGATGCTGTCGCGGCTGCGGGCGCATGCCGTGGAGCTGATACTGGAGGCCCAGCGGGAGCGGGACGTCGACCCGGACCTGCCCGCCGAGCGCGTCGCCGAACTGCTGCTGGCCGTGCTGTTCGGCGCGCACTGCACGGCGCCCGTCATGAACTGGAAGAAGCTGCCGGACCAGATCCGCGAGATGTGGGACCTTCTGGACCCGGCGCTGCGCGGACACCGGGACTGAACCGGCCCCGGACCCCGAAGGGCGGCACCTGTGACCGGCGCTCAGCCGCACCGGGACCCGCCCCACCTTGCCTGCCGGAACCTAGGACGTCACCGCCCCGGCCTCCATAAGAGGTGGGGCGGGTCGGCGGGCGGGCGACGGGAAGGTGGGGTCACCCGCCACCCGCACCGCCGCCCGACGGAGCGTCAGCCGGTCTCCGACGGAGCGTCAGCCCGTCTCCGCCCACACCATGTCCGCCGTGGTGACCACCTTGCCGCACTGCACCGCGTCGACGGTCAGCCGTCGGGTGCCGCCGTCGCGGCGATCGTCCCGGACGACGAGTGCGACCGGGGCGTCGAGTTCGACGAAGAGGCGGCAGTCGGTGGCACACGAGACCAGGGAGTACGCGGCGTCGGAGGAGCCGCCGTTGACGAGCAGATGCCCGAGCTGCCGGAAGCCCTCCAGGGACGCCATCATCGGCAGATGGTCGGTGGGATGGTCGAACAGGATCGCGTGGTCCGTGTCGATCCGCATGCGCCACTCCCCCGCGGCGGACCGCTCCAGCACACAGTCCTTGGCCCGCAGCCGGCCCGTCCCGGAGGGCGGCACCGTCTCCCACCCCTCCTGGCCGGGCCCCGGGCGCACCGCGCCGTTCGTCAGTGAGACCGGGCTGGCGTAGGGGGTGCTGCGGGACCGCAGCGCCTGGTAGGTCCGTTCATCCAGTGCGATGAAACGGATCCCGGCCCGCCCGCAGACCTCCCCGTCCACGGTCAGCGCCGCCTCCAGGCGCAGTCCGTAACGGCGCGGCGGCCGATGCCCCACCCGCACACAGCGGATGTCCAGCACGACGGAGTGCGGCACCGCGCGCACGCGCAGGGGTGCCGGATCCGTGACCTCGAAGTCCATGTCGTAGGCGACGAACCGGTACCCGAGGGGAACGTCGTAGTACTCGTGGGAGAGATAGACCAATGACTGCCGAAGCGTTTCCGCAATGAGCAGTGGATCCATCCGGCCCATCGGATCCGGGTGGTACAGCGCATGGTCCCTGGGCCACTGCGCGGCGACCAGGAAGTGGTCCTCCCCGATCGGTGCCGTGTCGGTGAGAAAGACCTCGGCCATGGCCGCGCGGTGCACCAGGGTGCGCGGCACCGGCCTGAGATGGTCGAGGCGCTGAACGAACTCCGCTTTCGCGCCGCCGGGCACGACGGGTGCCTCGCACGTCGATGTGGCGACGTCCGCCGGTCCGCACCGGTCAGGCACGGACTCGACCCTCAGAGCGGCCGCCCCCATCGTTAAGCCTTCAAACACGATGTGTCCTTCACTCAGTCACGGTGGAACGATGTATTGGATCGCTGCGATGACGGAGCGTGGGCAGAACCCATCCCCCAGGCCAGAAAATATACCTTCGAGAAGGAATATTGCAATGGCCGCCCGCTCTCCCCGACGATGGTCGCCAACAACGAGGAGCAACTTGTGAACGTGAAGAGGAGCACTGTGGGAGCCGGAGACCAGCCCACGCGCCGACCTGCGTCCACGGCCGCCAGGCCGCGCGAGCTCAAGCAGGAGCGCGCTGTCCGCACCCGTCAGCAGGTGCTGGACGCAGCCGCCGCCGCCTTCGCGGAACGGGGCTTTCCGGCCGTCACCATGCTCGACATCGCCGAGATCGCGGGCATGACGAAGGGCGCCGTCTACTTCCACTACGCGAACAAGGAAGCCCTGGCCACCGCGGTGTGCGAGGAGTTCTACCGCCGTCTTCCCCTGATCGCCGAGGAGGTGGGCAAGGCCGCCCTGCCTCCCCTGGAGGCGGTGGCCGAGCTGCTCAACCGCACGGCGGTGGCCTTCCGCGACGACACGATGATCCAGGCCGGGGCACGGCTGCAGATCGAATCCGTGTCCATCAACGCCACCCTGCCCGAGCCCTTCATCGGATACACCGACTCGGTCACGGCGCTGCTCGACCGGGCCCGGAGCGCGGGCGACCTGCCGTCGCACAGCGCCCCGGACGCTCTGGGCCGGGTGCTCGTCGCGGCGTTCTTCGGCGCCCAGCACATCTCGTGGCGGCTCAACCAGCGGTCCCATCTCGTGACACGCGTGCAGGAGATCATCAATGCCGTGCTGCCGCAGGCGACCTCAGCGGCCGGCAAGGTCTGACACCGCGCCCCTCGCCGCACCCGACCACCTCTGAACGGCCCGACGACCGCCGCCCCTCCTCTGCGGCGGCCGTTCCCGGGCCCGGCGGCGGTCACGTCACCGGACGTGCAGGTTGTCGAGGTACGACCGCACGTTGCGGCGGGTCTCGGGCACGCTGTCGCCGCCGAACTTCTCCGCCACGGCGTCCGCGAGGACCAGGGCCACCATGGCCTCGGCGACGATGCCGGCCGCCGGGACGGCGCACACGTCCGAGCGCTGGTGATGGGCCTTGGCGGCCTCACCGGTGGCCACGTCGACGGTGGCCAGCGCCCGGGGCACGGTCGCGATCGGCTTCATCGCCGCCCGCACCCGCAGCAGCTCGCCCGTCGTCAGACCGCCCTCGGTACCGCCGGAACGGC
>NZ_JBVKAI010000002.1:722021-727757 GCF_055639495.1 Streptomyces sp. NPDC039424 | reverse complement strand
TTCCCTCGGCCATTCGCATGATGGACGGCGTTTCGAGGAGTGCTCTCCGCTCAGGAGTTCAGGTAGGTGAGGACGGCCAGCACACGCCGGTGATCGCCGTCGCTCTGGGACAGACCGAGCTTGAGGAAGATGTTGCTGACGTGCTTCTCCACGGCTCCGTCGCTGACCACCAGCTGCCTGGCGATCGCCGAGTTCGTGCGGCCCTCGGCCATCAGCCCCAGGACCTCCCGCTCGCGCGGGGTGAGCCCCGCGAGCACGTCCTGCTTGCGGCTGCGCCCGAGCAACTGGGCGACCACCTCGGGGTCCAGGGCCGTACCGCCCCGGGCCACCCGCACCACCGCGTCCACGAACTCGCGGACCTCGGCGACCCGGTCCTTGAGCAGATAGCCGACGCCGTGACTGGAACCGGCCAGCAGTTCGGTGGCGTAGCGCTCCTCCACGTACTGCGACAGCACCAGCACACCGAGCCCGGAGTGTTCCTTGCGCAGCCGTACGGCGGCCCGGACGCCCTCGTCGGTGTGCGTCGGCGGCATCCGTACGTCCGCGACCACGACGTCGGGCAGCATGCCCTGCGCGTCCAGGTCGGCGATGGTCTTGATCAGCGCCTCGGCGTCCCCCACCCCGGCGACGACCTCGTGCCCGCGATCGGTCAGCAACCGGGTCAGGCCCTCCCTGAGCAGCACTGAATCCTCGGCGATGACCACTCGCACCCTGTCCTCCACGATCTTTTGGCCCCCCACAGCCCGTACGGCGTCCCTGTCCGTTCGTACGCAGGTCCGGCCCGTTCGCGGGGCCGGCCCGTTCGTACAAAGGTTCAGCATTCCAGCATTGGGAGCCGCCCGGGCCCGGACGCGGGGATTGCCCGTGTGATCGGGGGTGGGTGGTCAACGGCGCCAGGGCAGTTCCGCCGTCACCCGTGTCGGCCCGCCGGCCGGTGAGTCGACCACGAGGATTCCGTCCACCGCGTCCAGCCGCTCGGCCAGCCCCGCCAGTCCCGAACCGGAGGAGGCGCCGGCTCCGCCGACCCCGTCGTCCACGACCTGGAGCATCAGCCGGTCCTCCGACCGCCACACGTCCACCGTGGCCGACCTGGCCCGGGCGTGCTTGCTGACGTTCTGCAGCAGCTCCGAGACCGTGAAGTAGGCGATCCCCTCGATGGCGGGGGCCGGGCGCTCGGCGAGGTCCACCTCGACCTGGACCGGCACCGTGCAGCGGGAGGCGACCGAGGACAGGGCGGCGTCCAGGCCACGGTCGGTCAGCACGGCCGGGTGGATGCCGCGTGCCAGGTCGCGCAGCTCCTGGAGCGCCGTCTTCACCTCGCCGTGCGCGTCCTCGACCATCCGGGCGGCGGCCCTCGGGTCCTCGGCGAGCTTCTCCTTCGCCAGCCCCAGATCCATGGCCAGCGCCACCAGCCGCGCCTGCGCCCCGTCGTGCAGATCCCGCTCGATGCGCCGCAGGTCGGCCGCCGCCGTGTCCACCACGACACCCCGGTCCGACTCCAGCTCCACCACCCGCTTCGCCAGCCGCGACGGCCCGAGCAGCCCCTGCACCATCAGCCGGTCCACCGTCGTCAGCGCCCGTACGATCCACGGCGTGGCCAGCGTGAACAGCAGCCCGACCAGCGCGGTCACGGTGATCTCGAAGGGGTTGTCCAGGTAGACCCGGTGCTGCGCGTCGCCGTACAGCTGGAGGCCGCCCTGCCCGCCGTACAGCGGGAACACCCAGAACCACAGCGGGTACGTCAGCAGCGCCCAGCCGTAGGTCCAGAAGCTGAGGGCGACGGCGAAGGAGAACACCGCCCACGGGAGGCGCAGCAGCATGAACAGCAGATGCCGCCACGAGACGCCGCTCTTCAGGACCGCGCCCATCCACGCCGCCGCGCCGTGCTTGCGCACCCGCAGCGGCTCCGGGTCGGCCACCTCCAGGCGCAGCAGCCCGCGCGCCCGCGCCCGCTCCAGCGTCCCCAGCCCCCGGCAGCCCGCCAGCGCCCCGGCCAGCACCGGGATGCCGAGGAACGTCACCAGCAGGCCCGCGCCGAGCGCGACCATCGTCACGGCGTAGGTGAAGGTCAGGATGCTGATCGGCAGACTCAGCAGGACGTAGCCGAACTCGCGCCAGGAGCGCGCCTCCAACGGGGCCCGCAGCGCGGCGGGCAGCCGGTGCGGGCGGCGGGGGCGATCCCGGTCGTCCGTGCGGTGGTACCCGGACCCGCTGCGGTGCCCGTATCCCTGTCCGTACTCCGTGGCCATCGCTGTCGTCCCGTTCTCCTCGCCCGGCGGCTGTGTTGCCGTACGTTCAGACTGCTGCGCCGCAGGTCGGCGAGGAATGGAGGCCGTCGGCGTCTTCGCCCGGGGGTTTTCCCCACCCCTCCCAGGGGGCCTAGGGGGCCTGGATCCGGTCCCGCCAGGGCAGCTCGGCGGTGACGGTGGTCGGGCCGCCCGTCGGCGAGTCGACGACGAACAGCCCGTCGACGGCGCCCAGCCGCTCCGCCAGGCCCCGCATGCCGGAGCCGCCGTCCAGGCGCGCACCGCCGTGGCCGTCGTCCCGGACCTGGATCAGCAGCCGGTCCTCCGCCCGCCACACCTCGACCGAGGCCGACTTCGCCCCGCTGTGCTTGCTGATGTTCTGCAGCAGCTCGGAGACGGTGAAATAGGCGATGCCCTCGATGGCGGCGGCCGGCCGCTCGGCGAGCTCGGCGGTCACCTTCACCGGCACGGTGCAGCGGGAGGCGACCGAGGACAGGGCGGCGTCCAGGCCGCGGTCGGTCAGTACGGCCGGGTGGATGCCGCGTGCCAGGTCGCGCAGCTCCTGCAGCGCCAGCTTCACCTCGCCGTGCGCCTCGGCGACCATGACGGCCGCCGAGTCGGGGTCCTCCAGGAGCTTCTCCTTGGCCAGGCCGAGCCCCATCGCCAGGTTGACCAGGCGGGCCTGCGCCCCGTCGTGCAGGTCCCGCTCGATGCGCCGCAGGTCGGCCGCCGCCGTGTCCACCACGACCCCGCGATCGGACTCCAGTTCGGCGATACGGCGTTCGAGTTCGTCGGAGGGCGACAACAGCCCGCGCACCATCGCCCGGTCCGCGTTGGCCAGACCCCGCGCGATGAACGGCAGCACCGGCCACAGCACGAACAGCGAGGCCAGCGTGACGAAGAAGGTGACGATGCCCCAGGGCAAGCGGATGAAGTCGTACAGCATCGTCCGCCAGCCCACCGGGTCCTTCAGCGCCAGCCACAGCCGCTGGAACAGCCCGCCGCTCCTCCTGAGCGGCAGCGGACTCGGCTCCTCCACCCGCACCCCGAGCAGCGCCCGCGCCCGGCCCCGCTCCAGCTTCCCCAGCAGCCGCGCGCCCATCAGGCTCAACGCGAGTATCGGCAGGCCGACCACGGTGATGGTCAGGACGCCGCTGACGAGCAGCACGGTGAAGACATAGGTGAAGCCGACGATCGACGCCGGCAGGTTCGCCAGGAGATGCGCGATCTCCTTCCAGGTGTGCTTGCCGTAGGCGAAACGGGCCGGCGGCAGGCGGTCGTCGTCGGCGGTGGGCGTGGGTGCGGTCATGGGCGCTAGCGTGCCGTGCCCGGCGCCGCCGCGCCATGAGGTCGGCCGCCGCCGTGCACGGGGGAAAACCCCACCCTCGCCGCCCCCGCCCGTCTCGGGCGTGACGGGCTGCTTACGGTGTCTTTATCAGGGCCTAGACTCCCGTGCGTACACATCGTCGAATCACGTCAACCATCAAGGTTCACGGATCACTGAGGGCACCGGGTCAGGGAGCGAGGGGACGGACGTTGCGGGAGACGTTGGGGGACTCGACCGCCGTCGCGGCGGACTACTTCCAGTCCTATTCGGTCGTGGGACTGCTCGCCCTCGTGGGCGTGCTGTTCGTCGCGGTCGCCTTCGGGGCGGGCCACCTGCTGCGGCCGGTCGTCCCCACCCCGGAGAAACTGCTGACCTACGAGTGCGGCGTCGACCCCGTCGGCGAGGGCTGGGCCCACACCCAGGTCCGCTACTACGTCTACGCCTTCCTCTACGTGATCTTCGCGGTCGACTCGATCTTCCTCTTCCCCTGGGCGACGGTCTTCGCCGCCCCCGGCTACGGCGCGACGACCCTGGTGGAGATGTTCATCTTCCTCGGCTTCCTCGCCGTGGGCCTGCTGTACGCATACAAGAAGGGCGTCCTGGCATGGACGTGACCCCCACTCCTTCCGAGCCTGTTCTGCTCCCCGAGCCGAAGCGGCTGGGCGCGCTCGCCCGGCTGGCCCCCGAGCCGATGAAGGTCGTCCTGAACTGGGGCCGCCGCTACTCGCTGTGGGTCTTCAACTTCGGCCTCGCCTGCTGCGCGATCGAGTTCATCGCCGCGTCCATGGCCCGCCACGACTTCATCCGCCTCGGCGTCATCCCCTTCGCACCGGGACCGCGCCAGGCCGACCTGATGGTGGTCTCCGGCACGGTGACCGACAAGATGGCTCCCGCCGTCAAGCGTCTGTACGAGCAGATGCCCGAGCCGAAGTACGTCATCTCCTTCGGCGCCTGCTCCAACTGCGGCGGCCCCTACTGGGACTCGTACTCGGTGACCAAGGGCGTCGACCAGATCATCCCGGTCGACGTCTACGTCCCCGGCTGCCCGCCCCGCCCCGAGGCCCTCCTCCAGGGGATCCTCAAGCTCCAGGAGAAGATCGCCCAGGAGTCGCTCGGCGAACGGTACGGCTCCGGTGGAGCGCCGCGCCCCTCGGCGGCGGCGCTGCAGAGCGGCCTGGTGCGGCCCCCGGCTCCGGGGGAGGGCGACGTCCGATGACCACCGTCGGCTGGCTCCCCGCCCCCGTCGAGGACCTCTTCGGTACGGCGGCCACGGCCGAGGAGTCGTACGAGGTCCTGACCGTCGACGTACCGCCGTCCTCCTGGATCCCCGCACTGGAAACGGCGCGTACGACCCTCTCCTGCACCTACTTCGACTGGCTGAGCGCGGTCGACGAACCGGGCACCGGCTTCCGCGTCTCGGCGCACGTCGTCGCCCTGTACCCGGTCCGCCGCCTGCTGCTGCGCACGACCGTCCCGCACGAGACCCCCGCGCTCGCCTCCGCCGTCGGCGTCTACGCGGGCGCGGCCTGGCACGAACGCGAGACGCACGAGATGTTCGGCGTCCGCTTCGACGGCCACCCCGGCCTGGAGCACCTCCTCCTCCCGGAGACCTTCGAGGGCCACCCCCTGCGCAAGGACTTCGTGCTGGCCGCGCGGGTCGCCAAGGCCTGGCCCGGCGCCAAGGAACCGGGCGAATCCGACCACGGCGGCCCCAAGCGCCGCCAGATGCTCCCCCCGGGCGTCCCCGACCCGAACGAGTGGGGCCCCCTCAAGGGCCAGCTCCCCCCTGCCCCGGCCCGACCGGCCCGGGGCGCGGGCCGCACGGCGGCTCCCGGCGAGCGACCCGCGCGAGCCGCGGGAGAGCGACCGGCACGACGTACGCGCACGGCCGGAGAAGGCTCGGCGAGCCAGGCCCCGGCGACAGAGGCGGCGGCCACTACGGCGGCTCGGGCGGCCGAGGCCGCCGCGGAATCGGTGAGCACGGCAGCCGAGGCCTCGACGGAGACACCGCCCACGACGCCGCGCCGGGCACGCACCGCGACGGAGGGTTCGGCGAGCCGGCGGGCCGACACCGCTCCCGCCGGTCCGCGCCGGTCGCGCAGCGTGAGCGAGGGGTCCGCGACGCAGCGCGCGGAGGAGGCGGCTCCGGCGGAGCCGACGGCG